>NZ_JAGQBD010000013.1:0-71513 GCF_024345455.1 Cyanobium sp. T1G-Tous | reverse complement strand
AAGCCGAAATGGCGGGCTTCCTCGCAGCACTGGCGCACCGCGCTGCTGCCGTGGTGGGGATCCAGCAGGGCGTGGTCGATCAGGGGGGCTAGGTCTGGCCGGTCGGCGCTCACGCGTCTTTGGCCTGAATTACCCCGAAGCCGCCATGGTTGCGGTGATACACCACCTGGATCTGGCCAGTTTCGGCGTCGCGGAAGACGTAGAAGTCGTGGTCGATCAGCTCCAGCTGGTGCAAGGCATCATCGAGGCTCATCGAGGGCATGTCGTAGTACTTGCGCCGCACACCCCGGTTGGGCAGTTCGGGCTCCTTGCCGTCCACCAAGGTGCTGCCGGGTGGCGGCAGATTGGCGGCGGCGCCGGCCTCCTCGTCGCGGGCGGAGCGGTGCACCGGCCCTTGGGCCTGCTCCTGGATGCGGTCCTTGTAGCGGTGCAGCTGGCGGCTGAGCTTGCTGGCCACCAGGTCGATGCTGGCGTAGAGGTTGTCGCTGCGCTCCTGGGCGCGGATCACGGTGCCATTGGCAAACATCGTGACTTCGACCGTTTGCTGCGGCACCCGGGGGTTGCGGGCCACCGACAGGTGCACGTCGGCCTCTTTGACAAGGCCCTCAAAGTGGTGAATGGCGCGGATCAACTTGGTTTCGGTGTACTCCCGGATGGCGGGAGTGACGTCAAGATTGCGGCCATGGATAAGCAGTTTCATCAGATGGCAACCGCCTCAGGTGCTCTGGTGCACCAACGCTAAGAACGGCTTGTGATATCTCCCAACCTCGATGCAATCCTTTTTGAAGCGACGGCTCCGGTGCCGTTTGAACGGGCCTGGGCGGTCCAGCGCCAGCTGCAGCAGCGGCTGCTGGACTATCCCGAGGGCCCTGACAGCGTGCTCGTGCTTGAGCATGAGCCCTGCTACACCCTGGGCCGCGGCGCTTCGGAGGCCTTTCTGCGCTTTGATCCCGTCGCACCGCCCCTGCCCCTACACCGCATTGACCGCGGCGGCGAGGTGACCCACCACGCCCCGGGCCAGTTGGTGCTCTACCCGGTGCTCAATTTGCAGCGCCACGGCGCTGACCTGCACCTGTATCTGCGCCAACTCGAGCAGGTGGTGATCGATGTGCTGGCGGATTTGGATTTGCAGGGCGAGCGGATCGATGGGCTCACCGGGGTGTGGCTGGAGGGCCGCAAGCTGGCGGCGATCGGTGTGGGGGCGCGGCGCTGGATCAGCCAGCACGGCCTGGCCCTGAATGTGGATTGCGACCTGGCTGGTTTTGCGGCAGTGGTGCCCTGCGGACTCGCTGATCGGCCCGTGGGGCGTCTGGTGGATTGGCGGCCGCAGCTCAACACCCAGCAGCTACGCCGGCCATTGCTGGATGCTTTTGCCAGCCGTTTCGGACTGATGCTGCGGCCATCCAATCCCCAGGACGGGATGTTCCAGCTGTGACTGCTGAGCTGGCCAGGGAAATTGTTTTCCGCAGCGGCGAACACCTTGTTCTGGTGACTTCCAGTGTGGCGCTGGCCCTGCTGATTGCCCTGCCCCTTGGTCTGGCGATTCAGGCGCACCCCCGCTGGCGCCGCCTGGTGCTGGGGCTGGCCAATGCCGTGCAGACCATCCCCAGCCTGGCGATATTCGGCTTGTTGCTGACTGTGCCCCTGCTCGGTGGCATCGGCTCCACGCCGGCCGTGGTGGCCCTGACCCTCTACGCCTTGCTGCCCCTGCTGCGCGGACTGCTCACCGGGCTCCAACAGGTTCCGCCTGGGCTGAAGCAGGCCGGGCAGGCATTGGGTCTCAGTGGCGGACAGGTGCTGCGCTACGTGGAGCTGCCGCTGGCCCTGCCCAGCCTGATGGCGGGCCTGCGGGTGGCTGCCGTGATCGCCGTGGGGGTGGCCACGATCGGCGCGGCGATTGGTGCCGGTGGGCTGGGGGTATTCATCTTCCGGGGCATCGCCACGGTGAACAACACCCTGCTGCTGGCCGGGGCCCTGCCGGCGGCGGCAATTGCTCTGGCTGCCGATGCTTGTCTGGGAGCCCTAGAGAATCACCTAGTCCAGGGGACGGGGCAGCCCCTTCAAAGGTCACGGCTATGGCAGTGGTTCCGGGAGTGGCTCCGGCGGCGGTGGGCCCTGGCGGCGGCCCTGACCGGCGCGGCCCTGCTTGCCGTCGTCCTCGGCTGGCATCAGCTGGCCCCTCCAGGCCCTGCCGGCTCGGTGGTGATCGGGGCCAAGGGTTTCACCGAACAGCAGTTGCTTGGTGAACTGCTGGCCCAGGAGATCGAAGAACACACTTCGCTGCAGGTGCGGCGCGAATTCAGCCTCGGCAGCACTTTTCTTTGCCATGAGGCCGTGCGCCAGGGCCGGGTCGATGGCTACGTCGAATACACCGGCACGGCCTGGTCGGCGATCCTCAAGCAGCCCTCGGGACCCGGCGCCAGCGACCGGGCCAGCCTCTGGAGCCGCGCTCGCCAGCTTTATGCCGAGCGCTATGGGCTGAGGATGTTCCCCTCGCTTGGCTTCGAGAACACCTTTGCGATTTTGATCCGCCAAGCCGAGGGGCAGCAACGCGGGCTCCGCACCATCAGCCAGGCGGTGCAGCCCGCCCGCCGATGGCGGGCGGCCTTCGGCTACGAGTTTCTCAACCGGGGCGATGGCTACCCGGGGCTGGCCAGCCGCTATGGCCTGCGTTTCGCCGCGCCGCCTACGGCCATGGATCTGGGCCTTACCTACCGGGCCCTGGCCGACGGCCGGGTGGATTTGATTGCAGGAGACAGCACCAGCGGCCTGATCCCCTCCCTGAAGTTGCGGGTGCTGCTGGACGACCGCCATTACTTCCCCGCCTATGACGCGGTGCCCGTGTTCAACGCCGCAAGCCTGGAGCGCCATCCGGAGCTGGTGCCGGTGCTGGAGAACCTGGCGGGCCGCCTCTCGGCAGCCACCATGCAACAGCTCAATGCTGCGGTGGATCTGGACCACCAGAGCCCCGAACTGGTGGTGCGCCGCTGGCGGCAGGATCACTGACCAGTCCCCTCCCTTGCAGGCTGGCGTGCGCCCCAGGGGTGTTAACACTGCTGGCAAGCCCTACCGCTTCCACCGCCGTGGCCCGCGCCGCCTCCCCCGCTGAAATCCATTGGAGCGGCAGTCGCCGCGATCGCCAGGCCCTGGCCCAGCGCGCCGACTGGAGCGGCCTCACCGGCCTGGAGCAGCTCTGGCCAGTGCTGGCGGCGCGCCACGGCGATGCCCTGGCCCTGGAGGCTCCCCATGCGGTCACGCCCGAGCAGCTCAGTTACCGCCAGCTGCAGCAGCGCATTGAGCAGGCCGCGGCGGCCTTTGCCGGCCTGGGCGTGGGCGCTGGCGATGTGGTGGCCCTGTTTGCCGAAAACGGTCCCCGCTGGCTGCAGGCCGACCAGGGGCTGATGCGGGCTGGGGCCGCTGATGCGGTGCGGGGCAGCGCCGCTCCTGTGGAGGAGCTGGCGTACATCCTTGAAGATTCCGGCGCTTGCGGCCTGGTGGTGGAGTCGGCGTCCCTGCTGGCCAAGCTGAACCTCTCCCCTGAGGCAAGGGCGCGCTTGCGCTTTGTGGTGCTGTTGGAGGGGGAGCGGGATGGGGGGGCGGAGCCAGGGCCCTGTTTCAGTTGGGGCGAACTGCTCGAGCGCGGGGCGGCGGCGTTGGCCTGCGGCACGCCGGCCCCGCCACCACCGGCTGCTGGGGCCCGCCTCGCCACGATTTTGTACACCTCTGGCACCACGGGGCAGCCCAAGGGCGTGCCCCTGAGCCACGCCAACCTGCTGCACCAGCTGCGCCACCTGGGGGTGGCCGTGGCACCCAAACCGGGTGACCGGGTGGTGAGCGTGCTGCCGATCTGGCACTCCTATGAGCGCAGCGCTGAGTATTTCCTGCTGGCCTGCGGCTGCCGTCAGACCTACACAACCCTCAAGCAGCTGCGTGCCGACCTGCAGCGGGTAAAGCCCCACTACTTGATCAGCGTGCCGCGCCTGTGGGAGGCCTTGCTCTCTGGCTTTGACGACGCCCTGGCGGCCATGCCGGCCTGGCGCCAGCGGCTACTGGGCGCGGCCCTGGCCAACAGCCGCGCTTTTGGCCGCCGCCGCCGCCAGGCCCTCGATCTCACCCTGCGCCCTGAAGGCGTGTTGTCTCGGTTAGGGGCGGCCGGCTTGGCCTTGCTGCGCTGGCCCCTGCACCGGCTGGCGGCGGCCTTGCTTTGGCCGAAGCTGCGCCAGCAGCTGGTGGGCGGCCGGCTGCGCACGGCGATCAGCGGTGGCGGCGCCCTGGCCATGCACGTGGATGGCTTCTTCGAGGCCATTGGCATCGAGCTGCTGGTGGGCTACGGCCTCACCGAAACCAGTCCCGTGCTCACCTGCCGGCGCCGTTGGGCCAACCGCCGCGGCAGTGCCGGCCAGCCCCTGGCGGGCACCAGCCTGCGGATCGTTGATCCCGAATCCGGCGAGCTGCTGGCCCTGGGGCAGCGGGGCCGGGTGCTGGCCCGCGGCCCCCAGGTGATGGCGGGCTACTGGGGCAAGCCGGAGGCCAGTGCAGCCGTGCTTGACGGCGAAGGCTGGTTTGACACCGGCGATCTGGGCCACCTGCTGCCCGATGGCTCCCTGGTGCTCACGGGCCGGGCCAAGGACACGATCGTGCTCAGCAGCGGCGAAAACATTGAGCCCGGCCCCCTCGAGGAGGCCTTGGTGGCCAGCCCCTTGATCGAGCAGGTGCTGGTGGTGGGCCAGGATCGCAAGCAGCTCGGCGCCCTGGTGGTGCCCAAGGAGGCGGCGGAGTCAAGCGATCTGGCCCTGTTGCGGGCTCTGACGCGAGAGTGCAATCGGCTGCTGGCCGCCCGCCCCGGCTCCCGCCCCGACGAACGCCTCTGCGGTGTGGCCTTGGTGGAGCCATTCACGCTCGATAACGGTCTGCTCACCCAGACCCTCAAGCAGCGCCGCGACCGGATTACGGCCCGCGACGCTGCGGCGATTGAGGCGATCTACGCACCCCGCTGACCCTTGTGGGTGCGGTGCGGCGAACCGGCGGTTGACCCCGGTGCGCCCTGCTGACAGCCTGGGCGCTGCTTTGCTCCCCCCATGGCTGACGGCTCCCTCACGATCAAGCGCACTATCACCGTGCGTGCCGTGGTTACTCCCCGTTGGAAGGAGGACGCCGAGCGAGAGCTAAGCAATGCCATCGCCAATGTCGACGCCCAGCTGTCCCAGCTAGAGCAGGAGGGTCAGCAGCTGGTAGACGAAATCCGCCGCCAGAGCGCCAACCCCCTCGACCCCCGGGTGCAGGAGCAGGTGGCTTCAGTGCAGCAGCAGGTGGCGGCAAAGCGCGCCGAGCTGGAGGAGCAGAAGCGTCAGATGCTGGAGCAGCAGCGCCAGGTACGCGAATTGGAAATGGAGCAGATCGTGGAGCAAGGCCAGATCGAGAGCGTCTGCGATGTGCAGGTGGGCGACAACCTGGTTGAGAAGCTGCAGGCGGCTGTGCTGGTGCGCGATGGCGTGATCGAGGCCATCGAAGCCGGCTGATCCCCCTGGCGGGAGCCGCGTAAAATCAGCCCATTACACGGCAGACCTCCGTTGGCCACCCACGAAATCTTCATGCCGGCCCTCTCCTCCACCATGACGGAGGGCAAAATCGTGGAGTGGCTCAAGCAGCCAGGCGACAAGGTTGAGCGCGGGGAGTCCGTGCTGGTCGTCGAATCGGATAAGGCCGATATGGATGTGGAGTCCTTCAACGAGGGCTACCTAGCGGCTGTGTTGATGCCTGCCGGCGGCACGGCGCCGGTGGGCGAAACAATTGGCCTGATCGTCGAAACCGAGGCTGAGATTGCCGAGGTGGCAGCCAAGGCCCCAGCTGCACCTGCTGTCGCCCCAGCACCAGCGCCTGCGGCCGCCACCCCAACTCCCGCTCCCGCCGCACCCGTAACCCAACCTCCTGCCCCGTTGACACCCGCTGCTCCGGCTATTGCTGTGGCGGCTCCGGTGGTGGCTCCCGCGTCGACGGCCAGCGGCCGGGTGGTGGCCTCGCCGCGGGCCAAGAAGCTTGCCTCCCAATTGGGTGTCGATCTGGGTGCCCTGCGCGGCAGCGGTCCCCACGGCCGCGTCCAGGCGGAAGACGTGATGGCTGCCACCGGTCAGCCGATCACGGTGCCGCGGGTTGCCGAGGGTTCAGGCCCCGCCTCCGCACCTGCAGCTGGCAATGGTGCAGCCGCGCCTGCCCCAGCTCCCGCCGGCGATGCCTTCGGCCGGCCCGGCGAGAGCGTGGGTTTCAACACGCTGCAAAACGCGGTTAACCGCAACATGGTCGCCAGCCTGGCGGTGCCCTGTTTCCGGGTGGGATACACAATCACCACCACCAAGCTCGACGCTTTCTACAAGCAGGTGAAGCCCAAGGGCGTCACGATGACCGCCCTGCTCGCCAAGGCCGTGGGCGTGGTGCTGGCCCGCCATCCCCAGGTAAACGCCGCCACCAGCGCCGATGGCAGTGCCATGGCTTTCCCCGCCTCAGTGAATGTGGCCGTGGCCGTAGCCATGGAAGACGGCGGTCTGATCACCCCGGTGCTGGCCAACGCCGACAAGACCGATATCTATGCCATGGCCCGCAACTGGGCCGATCTGGTGGCGCGGGCCCGCAGCAAGCAGCTCCAACCCGAGGAATACAGCACCGGCACCTTCACCCTCTCCAACCTGGGCATGTTTGGTGTGGATCGCTTCGATGCAATCCTGCCCCCAGGCACCGGCGCCATCCTGGCGGTGGCCGCCTCCCGGCCCGCAGTGGTGGCAGGCAAAGACGGCTCGATTCGGGTGGCCAATCAAATGCAGGTGAATCTCACCTGCGACCACCGCACCATTTACGGCGCCCAAGCCGCCGCCTTCCTCAAGGATTTAGCTCAGCTGATCGAGACCAACCCCGAAAGCCTCGCTTTTTAAGCCGGCCATGGGTGGCGCTCCCGAGCAGCTCGATCTACGGCTCTCCAGCTACGACTTCCATCTGCCAGAGGAGCGCATCGCCCAGCGTCCCGTTGAGCCGCGCCATGCGGCGAGGCTGCTGGTGGTGGAGCGATGGGAGGCTAGTCCTGCGCCCCAGGCTCGTCATTTGAGTGTCTGGGACCTGCAGCAAGAGCTGCAGCCCGGCGACCTACTGGTGGTAAACAACACCCGGGTGCTTCGGGCCCGCTTGGAGGCGCGCCGGCCCAGTGGCGGGGCAGTCGAGCTGCTGGTGCTCGAGCCTTGGCATGGCGGGCCGGCCCAGTGGCTTTGCTTGGCTAAACCCGCCAAGAAGCTCAAGCCTGGTGATTGGCTCGAGGTGGTGGCCGAAGGCCAGCCGCCGCTGCCGTTGCAGGTGCTTGGCAGCGACCCCGCTACGGGCGGGCGGATTGTGCAGTTTCCGGTGGAGTGCGCCGATGCGGCCGCATTGGAGCCGCTGCTGGTGCAGTACGGCGCTATCCCCCTGCCGCCCTATATCCACGAGCACGACGCCAGCGACAACGAGCGCTATCAGACCCGCTACGCCTCCCGGCCGGGAGCCGTAGCTGCCCCAACGGCGGGGCTGCATCTCAGCGACGAACTGCTGGCGGCGATCCGCGCTCGAGGTGTAGAGCTGGCCACCACCACGCTGCACGTGGGCCTGGGCACCTTTCGGCCTGTGGAAACGGAAGACCTAAGCCAACTCCAGCTGCACAGTGAGTGGGTGGAGGTGACCCCAGAGCTGGTGGCGGCGGTGGCCGCCTGCCGCGCCCGGGGCGGCCGGGTGATAGCCATCGGCACCACCTCGGTGCGCAGCCTCGAGGCGGTGGCCCAGCTGCATGGCGGCGAGCTGCGGCCCCATACGGGGCCGGTGAATTTGGTAATTCAGCCGGGCTACAGGTTTGCCGTGGTGCAGGGGCTGCTAACCAACTTCCACCTGCCCAAGAGCTCCTTGTTGCTACTGGTGAGTGCCCTGCTAGGCCGCGAGCGCCTTTTGGTTCTTTATGCCGAGGCGATTGAGCGCCAGTACCGCTTTTTTTCCTATGGCGATGCCATGTGGATTGCGCCGGAAGTAGTTCTCAGCTCAGCAAGGCCATAAAAAAGCCCCCGGATTCGCCGGGGGCTGAGCTCGCAGCAAGGAATTGCTGCTACGGGGGTGCGACTCAGGCGGCGGCCAGATTGGCGGCTACGAAGTCCCAGTTCACCAGCTTCTCGAGGAAGGTGGTCATGTAGTCGGGACGGCGGTTCTGGTAGTCGAGGTAGTAGGCGTGCTCCCACACATCCATGGTGAGCAGGGCCTTCTGGCCGTGGGCCAGGGGTAGGTCGGCGTTCGCGGTCTTGGTGACTTTCAGGGTGCCGCCATCGAGCACCAGCCAGGCCCAGCCGCTGCCGAACTGGGTGGCGCCGGCGGTTTTGAACTGCTCGACGAAGGCCTCGTAGCTGCCGAAATCAGCATTGATCTTGTCGGCCAGGGCGCCGGTGGGCTGGCCACCACCACCAGGCTTCATGCACTGCCAATAGAAACTGTGGTTCCACACCTGGGCTGCGTTATTGAAAACGCCAGCCTTGCCAGCATCACCAGCCACTGCGGTGATGGTGTCTTCCAGGCTCTTGGCCTCAAGGTCGGTGCCAGCCACAAGGTTGTTGAGGTTGGTCACGTAGGCAGCGTGGTGCTTGCCGTGGTGAAACTCCAGGGTGGAGCGGGAGATGTTGGGCTCGAGCGCATCGAGGCCGTAGGGCAGCGCGGGCAGCGTGTGAGCCATGGAGAGGGAAAAGACGACGGGTTGGGCAGGAGGGGCGGCGCGCCAGCATCCAGCCAGAGCGCCCATCCTAACGATCCCCGCCCGCAGCTCAGCCGCCGATGCGCAACAGCTCCACCTCAAAAGTGAGGGTGGCGTTGGGGGGGATAACGCCGCCAGCGCCCCGATCGCCGTAGGCCAGATCGGGTGGAATCACCAGCTTGCGCTTGCCGCCCACCTTCATGCCAGCCACACCCTCATCCCAGCCCTGGATCACCCGGCCGCCGCCAAGGGGAAAGGAGAAGGGACCGCGGCCGTAGCTGCTGTCGAATTCCGTGCCGTTGGCCAGGGTGCCCCGGTAGTTCACAGACACTGTCTGGCCGGCGCTGGCTTCGGCGCCGTCGCCGATTACCAGGTCGGTGATGCGCAGGCCGCTGGGGGTGGTGCGCTCTTTAGGAGCGTTGAGTTCACCTCCGAGACCGCTGGCCTGGGCGATCTCAGCGCCGTTGGTTTGATCGTTTTCGCTGGCCATTACAAAAAGGGTGGGGTTGGGGTCGTCGGGGTCGAGCTCGAAGCTGCTGCTCACGGCTGGCCGCGCTTGGGCTGAAAACAGGGAGGCCATGGCTTGGCCACCGGCGCTGGCCGCATCAACTCTGGCCGCATCAACCACGGTGGGATTGACCAGCTGGCTCACCAGAGCCAGCAGCAGACAGGCCACGCAGACAGCGGAGCTGATCAGGATGTCGCGCATGGGACTCCAAGTACTGACTTGATTCTGACGGGCAGACGGATAGCCAGGGCTGATCAGTCGGGAATGTCGATCTCGCCAGGCATTTCATTGCCTGGGCGCTGACGCAGGCTGCGTTCAATCCGGTCGAGTCGGCCCCGCAGCTCATCAACTTCGCGCTGACGGGCCAGGCCTAGGTCTTGCAGGAGCTGGTCTTTATTGCGCTCGAGCTGGCGCTCGGCCTGCTGCTCTAGCTCGGGGGTTTCGCCCCGCAGGGCTTTGAGCACGTCATCGACAAGGGCTGGAGCCTGGCTGGGATCGAGCTTGCCGCTGCGCACCCAGGCCTGGGTCACGCTGCGCAACCGCTCTGACACCAACGAGGTAGTGCCGAGGCCGCGCAGCAGCAGTTGTTGGAGGGGGTTGTTCGGATCCATGGCGGCTTGCTTCCCCAGACACCCTGGCGCTTCCTACGCTTGCTTGCCATGGGCAATGACCGGCTGGGGAGGTGGTGGCTGGTGCTGGCCTCGGGGCTGCTGGCCGGGCTGGCGCTGCCGCCTCTGGGCCTGCCTCCTCTGCTCTGGCTGGCCCTGGTGCCCCTGTGGGCCCTGGCTGGCTCAGCCCTCGGCGCTTGGGGTGGGGCCCTGTGGGGCGCGGCCGCCGTGCTGGTGAGTCACCGCTGGTTGCTGGGTCTCCATCCCCTCGATTGGATCGGCGTACCGGGCCCCTTGAGCCTGCCCCTGGCCCTGCTATTGCTGTTTGTGTGTGCTCTGGCGGGAGCACTGCTGGTGGCCCTCTGGGTGCTGCTAGCGCGGCGCCTAGACCCGCGCCGCTTCAGCAGCGCCCTGCTTTTAGCCGCTGGCTGGGGGCTGGTTGAGGTGCTGCTGGCCAAAGGGCCTTTGTTTTGGCTGGGGCTGGGGGCTGCTGCCCTACCCGGCGATCGCCCCTTGGCGGGATTGGCTGCCCTTGGCGGTAGCGGCTTGCTGGCGGCGGTGCAGTTGCTGCTGGGCTGGTGCCTCTGGCGCTGCTGCACCGCCTCCCAGCGCCGACGCTGGTTGGTGGTTACAACCGTTGCCGTGCTGCTCAGCCACGGCGCCGGTGCTGCTGTCCTGGCGGCCATGCCCCTGCGGGGGGAGGGCGGCAGCGAGCGAGTGCTGGTGCTGCAGCCGGCGATTCCCACCCGCCGCAAGTTTCAGTGGGACCAGCAGCAGCGGCTGCAGCAGCGCCTGGCGGCCGCCTTGGCGGAGGCGGCCCAGCGCTCGGTGGATGTGGTTGTGCTGCCGGAGGGGGCCCTCGGTCTTGAGCCCCAGCTGTCACAGCCGGTGCCGGTGGAGCTGATCAGCGGTGGCTTCCGCTGGCAGGAGGTGGCGGGGGAGCCCGAGCAGCGCAGCGCCCTGTTGCGCCTGGCGGCAGGGGAAAGTCAGGCGAGTAGCTGGCTCGATAAGCATCGGCTGGTGCCCTTGGGGGAATGGGTGCCCTTAGCCGACCTGGCTCGCTGGAGCGGCCTTTCGGCCGTGGGGGGCCTGCAGCCAGGAGCGCCGTCGCGGTTGCTGCTGCGGCCAGCTGGCGCCATCGGCGGGGCAATTTGCTACGAACTATCCGATGGGTCCTCCCTGGCTGCCGCCGCCCGCGACGGAGCCGGCTGGCTGCTGGCCAGCGCCAACCTTGATCCCTACCCTCTGCTACTCCAGCAGCAGTTTCAGGCCCTGGCCCAGCTGCGGGCCATTGAAACGGGCCGCTGGCTGGTGAGTGCCGCCAACACGGGGCCCAGCCTGCTGGTGAATAGCCGCGGCATGCCCGTGGCTTCGCTGCCTTCCGGGCGGGCCGCCACCGGAGTGTTTACTGTTCCTCGCCTGCAGGCCCCCAGCCCCTACGACCGCTGGGGAGAGCTTCCCTTGCTACTGGTGCTGGTGGGGGTGGCTTGGCGCAGATGGGGCTGAGGGATCACCTGCTTCGGCGTAACTGCCGGAGCCGCCCCAGGGTGCAGGCCTAGACAGCCAGCAGCACCGCAAACGGCAACACCACCACGCCCGTTAGCCAGCAACCCAGCACGGCCAGGGCGCTGCAGCCATGCAGGGCGCGCAGCAGGGAGGGTTGATAGGGCCCCTTTTTTGGAGAACCGTGATTAACGGAGCCTTCTTTTGAGGGGCTGGGCCTCACAGGAGCGCTGCTCATTGTTTTTTTGGGATTGCCGCCCGATCCCGCAGCCGGTGGCTCAAAAACATCCCAATGGTGTGGCCAAGGGCGACCAAGGCAACCCCACCTGCGAGGCTCGCCAGTAGCAACAGAGCGCTTTCCCCTGGTTTGCCGGCCTGCAGGGCTCTTGCCAGGTCCAACATCCAGGTGCAGAAGGTGGTGAGGGCCCCGCAGAAGCCGATGCCTGCCAACAGCATCAGCCTTTTGCGCTGGCTGGCTTGGGCCAAAACCAAACCGAGCAGTAGGCAGCCCAGCATGTTGGCGATCACATCGGCCTCCAGCTGCCAGCGCAGTAATGCGCCGGGGATGGCGCCGCCGGCCACGAGGGCCAGGTCGCGCAAATCTCCCTTCAGGCTGCGGCTTGGGATGGTGCTCACGGCTGAGCGCCCAGGCTGAGGCCCGCCAGCATCGCCAGCAGACCTCCGGTCACCGATCCGCCAGCGAGCACGGCAGCCTCGCGCCAATGCCGCTTGCCCAGCTCGCTCCAGAGCTCGGCGCTGAAGCTAGAGAAGGTGCTGAAACTACCCAGGAAGCCGGTGCCGATCAGAAGCAGTGCTCTGCGGGAAGCTTCGCCGCAGCTCTGCTCTAGGCCCACAATCAGCCCTAGGGCAAAGCAGGCGATCACATTCACCCCAAAGGTGCCCCAGTGCCGGCTGGGCAGCACGGGCTCCAGGTGATCCACCACCCGGAAGCGGAGCCAGGCGCCGGGAACGGCGCCGATCGCCACCAGGAGGGCATCGGCCTCTGATGCTCCTGCGGCCATTGCTGCCCAACAATTCCCTGTCACTCTGCCCCCGGCTGGGCAGCTCAGGGCCTGGTTGCGGAGGGATCGGGTTCTTGGCGGCGGAATAGTCCGTCGAGGTAATGGCGAGCCACGGCCCGGTCTGGGCAGCCGTGCTGGAAGAGGAAGCCGGCCAGGGCTGCCTGCATCAGGCGGTATTGATCCCACTGCGGGTGAACCCGGACAAACTCCCGCATGGCGTCGTACAGCTCCTCAGGGAACTGGTTTTCGACCGAAACAAAGGCGGGGGGGTGGTCCGGGATCTGGAGCATGGCGGCTTCGGCCTGGGTCCCCCATCACCCCACGCCAGGCGCTCATCCGTCAAAGGCTGCCCCGGAGGCGAGTCTGGCAAGACGCACGGCCACCAGCACCGGCCCATGGGCGCTTTCGGGGTTTGGGGGCTGCGGCTTCAGGCTCGGAAGTGTTGCTTGGAGACGCGTCAAGGGGAGGGCCGTTTTCCCCATCTAGAACCAAAAGGATCAGGGCGAGCGGCCGATATTGAGCCGACGTTCTGTGGAAAAACCTACGCAAAGCTGGGGATAAGGGCGCTTGGTTGGGGAAAAGCTCACTGCTCAGCAGTGGTGATCAATCCAGGGTTGGTCTGCAGGAACCCCTATGGCCGGCCCCGATCGAGCGCAACCTCAGCTTCAAGATCTGTTACGATCAATTTAAGTTTCGTATCCAACGAACATCAATGGCTGAATCCACCACCCGCTTTGGTTTTGTCGCTTTCGCTGAAACCTGGAATGGTCGTCTCGCCATGCTCGGTTTCGTGATCGGACTCGGTACCGAGCTCCTCACCGGTCAAGGAATCCTGGGCCAATTGGGTTTGGGCTGAATCCACTCGGGCTGAGCACAACAGCCTTCAGAATTTTCCGGGCAGTGAAAACTGCCCGGTTTTTTTGTGTTCTTGCAGCCAGACCCTGCTGCTGACGGCTGCCTAGCTGGCAATCGGCTTGGCGGCAATCACCGCCAAGAAGGGATCGCCTTTGCGGCCAAGCCAGCCGAGAGCTCCTGGGGCTGCTGTCTCTTCCGCCACCAGCTCAGGCCTGCCCCAACCCTGGGCCATCAATACCTGGGCCACGTAGGCCAAGTGATCACGGTCGCCGCCGTCGGTCCAGATCTGGGGCGCTTTTTGAAAGAACATCCGGTTGCTGAACGCCACGATCACTTCACCCCTGGGCCGGATCACCCGCAGCAGCTCGGCGGCTACAGCTTCCGGTTGTTGAAGGTATTGCCAGCCGGCCACGATCAGCGCCACATCCACGCTGTCGTTGGCTAGCGGTAGCTGCTGATCAACGTTGAGGTTTTGCACCCAATGGCGATCCAGGCGCGGATTGGCTTTGAGCTCTTCGGCATTGAGGCCATGGCCGATCACCTCCTGATAGGCGATGCCCTCTGGTAGATGGCTCACCCAGCTGCTCATCAGATCCAGCACCACGGCGCAAGGGGGGATGCGCTCTCCATACAGAGAGGTCAGCCGGGCCCGGAAGCTGGCATCGAGGTGCTGGACGAGGCGGGGCTCTGCGTAAAAAAGAGCGTCGTCTGAGCGATCGAGCTTGTAACGGTCGGCTTCATTTAGCACCGGTACGGGCGCAGCCATGGTCAAGGAGTCGAGTGTTTGGAGCAGAATTGGATCATGGCGGAGCTGCAAAACGGCTGCGACTTATCAGATCTGGCTCCTTGGCGCTAGAGTCTGCAAATCTCCTTAACAATTGGATCGTCGCCGCATGTTCACGCTTGAGAAGGCAACCCAGATCTTTCCCGATACAGCTTCAGCTGACGTCGTGCCTGCGATCACGGCCCGCTTTCGCTTGCTGAGCGCCGAGGACCAACTGGCTCTGATCTGGTACGCCTATCTCGAAATGGGCAACACGATCACCGTTGCCGCCCCTGGAGCAGCACGGATGCAGTTTGCCGAGCCTGTGCTCAACCAGATCAAGGCGATGAACTTCGCTGAGCAGAGCCAGGTGATGTGCGAGCTTGCCAATCGCGCCGATACCCAAATCGGTCGCACCTACGCCTGTTGGTCGGTAAACATCAAGCTGGGCTTCTGGTACCAGTTGGGCGAATGGATGGCCGCCGGTTTTGTTGCTCCGATCCCTGAGGGCTACCAGCTGTCGCCCAACGCTTCTGCCGTGCTCAGCTCAGTGAAAGCTGTCGATCAGGGCCAGCAGATCACCCTGCTACGCAACTTTGTGGTTGATATGGGCTACGACCCCGCCAAAGGCGAGGGACAGCGAGTCATGGAGCCCATTGCCGCTCCCACTCCCCAAGAGCAGCGCAAGCGGGTGTTCATCGAGGGCGTTATCAACCCAACGGTGAACAGCTATATGGACCTGCTGAACGCCAACGACTTTGACAATCTGATCGAACTGTTTCTGCCGGATGGTGCCCTACAGGCCCCTTTCCAGAAGCCAATCGTGGGTCGTGACGCGATCCTGCGCTTCTTCCGTGAAGACTGCCAAAATCTGCAGCTTCTTCCTGAGCGAGGCTTTGCTGAGCCCACAGAAGGCAATTTCACCCAAATCAAGGTGACTGGCAAGGTCCAAACCCCCTGGTTTGGAGCCGGCGTTGGTATGAACGTTGCTTGGCGTTTCCTGCTCAACCCCGACGGCAAGATCTACTTCGTGGCCATCGATCTGTTGGCTTCGCCTGCAGATTTGCTGAAATTCGGCCGTTGAGCGTAGCCAGCCGCAAGGGGCTTCTGCTTGCCGCACTGATAATGCTGGGTTGGCTGGCCAGCCTTGCTGGCCTGTTGAGCTGGGATTTAAACGCCACGCAGCTGGCCGGACCATTGGTTTGGCTGGCGATCTTTTTTGGAGTGGTTGGCCGCACCCTGTTGCAAACAGGCCTTTTCATCGTTGGTCACGACGCCATGCATGGGGTGTTGTGGCCCCATTGGCGCTATGGCAATGCCTTACTGGGCAGGATCGCCCTGGGCCTATATGCGGCGCTTCCTTATCAAGCCTGCTGCCGCAACCATCAACACCACCATCTATTCACTGCAAGCTCCGCTGACCCTGATTTCTACGGGGACCCGGCTGCAGGGGCCATTGGTTGGTATGTCCGTTTCATGGCTGGCTATCTCACCTGGGGGCAGATGGGCCGGTTACTTACCGGCTGGACAGTGTTGGCCTTGATCGCCTGCCGCTTGGCTCCAATCGGCTGGCTGAATGTGCTCCTGTTTTGCACCTTGCCCCTGCTGCTCAGCTCGCTGCAGTTGTTTGTTTTCGGCACCTACCTGCCCCACCGAGGCCAGCGTTTGCCCCAGCGTCGCCCCCATGCCGACAGCCTCGAACTGGCCCCCTGGCTCTCCCTACTGGCCTGTTTCCACTTCGGATATCACCGGGAGCACCATGACGCCCCAACGCTTGCCTGGTTTGAACTTCCGGCCCAGCGGCGTAGGTCTCGCAGCAGGCTGAGTCCCCGACTAGCCTCGCTGCTAGGGGAGAGGGCTCAATTCACATGATGGACACAATGCTCGAAGGTTGGACAGACACGGAGCAGGCGGTTGCCCGCGAAGCCTTCGAACGTGCGTACACCAGGGCAGTGCAGAAGCTAGTGGCTCAGGTGCGTGCCAAGGCCAACGAACTTGAATCTGCAGAAACCATATGGCAGCTGCATGATTACTTGAGTATTGAGCGCCACACTATCGAAGGTCGCTTTGATTTCCGCCTTGACGGCATCCTGTTCGTGTTTGCCAGCTTGGTCAAAGACAGCCTGCTGCAGATCGACGAACTGAACGGTCTAGAAGCTGAGAAGCTGGCCAAGATCGTGGCGATGTCCCGCTTTTAGCCCTCAAGTGATTGAGCGGTTGCCCTGATCGGGCATGGGCCTTGGGCTGGGTGGCTCGAAGGCAGGCAACAGGCTGTTAACTCCCAGCATCACGAAGCCAAGGGCCCCAAGCAGGGCCAGCAGCCTTAGCAACAAAGGGCGCCCCTGGTCGATGGGCCAGTCGTCTTGGTCCTCCCTTAATGGAGGCAAGGGCTTGCGGTTAGGCATCAGATGTAAAACATCGGCAAGGGCTGCTTTATGGCATCGTGCTCGCGCAGCAGTTGGGCCAGGGTGGTGGCTCTGAGAAGGGCTTCCTTACTGGCTTCCAGTTTTTGCTCTAGAGCTGCAAGCACCAGGAAGGCCGGATCATCTGGTTCTCTTTGCTGTTCCGTGCTGCTGCTGCCTTCCAATGCAGCCACTACATCTGCCACGGTGATGTTGTCTGGATTGAGGGCGAGTTGAAAGCCCCCCCTCGGTCCACGGATGCTGGTTAGCAGTCCGGCCTTGCGCAGGCCGGTGAGCATCTGCTCCAGGTAGCGTTCGGGAATGGCATGGCGCTTGCAGATTTCGCCGGTTTGAACCAAGGCTCCAGAGGCGTAAGCCCCGGCGAGGTCTATGAGGGCGACCAATCCATATTGGGTTTTGGCGCTGAAGCCCATGGGCTTGCAATGGTCAACTGCCATTCTGCCAGCCAAACAACGCTCGGCGGGTCGGAAATCCCAAGGGCTGTCAACTGGTTGCACCAAAAGCCCCCAAACCAAGAGGAGGCTGGGGGCTTTTCTATAAGACGGCTCATTGGTTGAGAAACCGTCAGCCGGTAGAAAATCGGGTGTTAAGGCCAACAAAGGCAGGCTCGGCGCTCACACACGCCATGCGACTCGTTGGTTCCGTGTGATCAGTTGGTTGGGTGGAAAAGGGTTGGATATGGCCTGATGGTGGATCTGAGTCAAGGGCATCACCTCCGAAGAGCGGAGATTGGTTGGAGCGGAGATCTGGGTAGGCCCATCTCCCCTCAAACTCAAAATAGTCCGAATCAGGGATCTAAGTAGGTTGGCGGGGGTCCTATTCCCGTACGGCCGCAAGCCCTTTTCCCAGATAGGCTTTAGTGGGTAGGGGAGAAAAGGTAGTGACGAAGCAGGAAGATTTAATTCAACGGGCGTTGTTGGAGTCGGAGCAGCGCTACCGGCGTCTTTTTGAGTCTGCCCAAGATGGCATTTTAATAATTGATGCGTTGACTGGCTTGATTCTTGAGGTTAATCCCTACCTCTGCGATCTACTTGGTTACCCCTCTGCTGAAATTGTGGGCTTGAAGTTGTGGGAGATTGGCGCTTTTGTTGATAAGGGTAAATCGCTTCAGGCTTTTTCTGATCTGCAAGACAAGCTCTATGCTCACTATGACGACATGCCTCTGCTCACGAAGGCCGGAAAGTCGATAGCGGTGGAATTTGTTAGCAATGTCTATTCGGTTGGCGAAGCTATGGTGATTCAGTGCAATATTCGTGATATTTCAGAGCGGAAGCGGGCCGAAGGCCTGCAGCAGGACTATGACAATGCGGTGTTGGCCGGCTTAAGTGGCATCGTTAACGCCCTCACCTCGGTGCTGGAGGCGCGCGACCCCTATACCGCTGGGCATACTCACCGAGTGGCGGATCTTGCCGAGGCGATTGGTCGAGAGCTGCTCCTGGATGCCAGCACCATGGAGGGTTTGCGCATTTCCGCACTTGTGCACGACATTGGCAAAATTGCAATTCCTGCTGAATTGCTGACCAAGCCCACTGCCTTGTCTATTTGGGAAATGGCCCTGATTAAGAGCCATGTGGAGGTGGGCTATGAGGTGCTTAGTGAAATTGATTTTCCCTGGCCCGTGGCTAAGGCGGTGCATCAGCACCACGAGCGGCTCGATGGCAGCGGCTACCTTCAAGGGCTCGAGGGCGACGCCATCATTCTCGAAGCCAGGATTCTGGCGGTGGCCGACACCGTAGAAGCGATGACTACCAACCGTCCCTATCGCTTTGCTAAAGGATTGTTGGAGGCGCTGGAGGTGGTTAGTGCGGGAAAAAATACCCTTTTGATGGAAATGTGGTGGATGCTCGCCTGGCGCTGTTCCGGGAAAAGGATTACTCCTTCCCCCAATCTTTGGCCCGCCACGGCGGCGGTAATAGCTAAGTTGTTGTGAGATGCCACTAGGCACCTCATCGCCCAAACATCAAAAAACCCAGGGCTAGCCTGGGTTTCGATATGGAGCCAAGCGGATTCGAACCGCCGATCATCTGCGTGACATGCTGGTGCTCTACCAAGCCATGTCAATTGAGGCCACAGGTTTTTGTGAGTTTATAAGAGTTGTGATGCGCCAAGTCGTTATGTGCTTGAAACTGATGGGAGCATGCGGTTACAGAGAAACCCCCAGCAGCATCCAGCAGCTCTTACTGAGCCCCCTTCCCCGCTGTGTAGTCCAACTCTCCTGACACTTGGCGAAGCCCTTTACAGGGGATCAGTGGTGGGTCTGATCAGTAATGTTGCACGTCATTCCACCAATCCTGGTGGGTGATCGAGCTGTTCAGCAACGGGTGTTCGGGGTGGGGATACTTGGTGGCGGACCTCCTCGTTGCCCGGACAGAGTGGGAAAATGAACTCAGAGCAGCTTCAAGGCCTTGCTGTGCTGTCTCTGGCGATGGTGCCGGTGGTTCTGCTGTGGTGGGTTTGGATTCGAATGCTGGATTGATAGCTGCCTTGCTGCCGCTGTGCGCAGCTCACCCCCTCCCTGAGCCACGCCCGCAACAGCTTGCGGCGGGTCCTGGCAGTCGAGTAGCTCAGTCGGCACTGCTGACAGACTTTCAGAGGTGTGTTGGGCGCGGGCTATGTCCTAGGCGTGGGTAGCGTCAAGCGCCTGCACCATCTCGATGCCTAAGCCTGCACCGTTAGCGAAAAATACGGCGAACTGGGGACATTGTGAGCAGGCCACAGCCTGGTCTGCGCTACTGGTAACGCGGCAATTCATTAACGGAAAGCTTTCGGCGCCCGGCCAATAGCCGCTGATCGAGTTTGTCGACAAAACATACCAACTTCATGCTAATTCAGCCGCCAAGATTTGACCCCAATAGGGCTCGGCATGCAGGATAGTCCTTGCGAAGATGTCACTCAAACCAATTGCCGATATGCGCTTCTCCAATAAAGCCACCCAGTGAATAGCCGCTAGCAAATCCTGGTAGGTCGGTGATCTTAAAAGTGCCGCTATAGACAGGAGTGTCAGTGCTGTTTTTGACGATGAACTTGCCAAGATATTCATCGCCAGAGCTCAACGATTTGCTGCCATCAAAATCTCCAAAGACTTTAAATCCAGCACCCTTTTGGGAGGCGAATAACTTCCCGTAGTATCGATCAAATCGGGTCTCACCCTTGCGAACCACAAACGTAGCGATCGTCCCAATCGGATCAGGTCTACTTTTGGCATCCCACTCCCAAACACCCGTAATCGTATCTTTAGCCATGGCTTCTCGTCGCAATCATGGGTGATTTAAGCACAAAATAACCGCCAGGAAAGCAATAATTGCTTTCCTGGCGGGTCAAGTACCCGACTCGCCCTCCTTTGACTTCAGGAACCGGGAAGCCACCTCGGGCCAGCCAGCGAACTCATCGCCACCCTGCTGTGGATTGGCAGGGAGCTCGATATGCAGCTTGTTGGCATCCTTGAGTCTCAGCTTGCGCTCTTCCATCAACGTGCGCAGTCGACTCACTGCTGTGAGGATCGCTGTGGCGTTGGTGGCCTTCCACTCCAGTGACAGCACCACGCTGCTTCTAGTGCGGTTTTCCCAAATTCGGGTGAGCTGGGCCCTGCTTATTGGGTTGCGTTCTGTTGCGCCAATCTCTCGGACGCTCCAGCCTTTGCCGTGTTCCTGCTGGATACTCAGTCGCAGGATTTCAAACCACTGTTGGCGTTGCGCCATGGTCAAATCGTCGCAAGGGGCGCTTCAGAAGCCTGTGAGTGTCAGCTTTCTGGGTGACTCAAGTCTTGCGCCAAAACGTGCGCCAAAACGCCCCTACAGGCATGTTCAGTTGCCCCCTCCCCCGGCACCTCATCGCCCAAACATCAAAAAACCCAGGGCTAGCCTGGGTTTCGATATGGAGCCAAGCGGATTCGAACCGCTGACCCCCTGCATGCCATGCAGGTGCTCTACCAGCTGAGCTATGGCCCCGATAGGACGCCATGGCAACGGAATGCTGGTCATTCCGCTTGGCTTGTGGCCCTGCCTGACGCTTTAGGAGCTTACAACGCCACCTGTTTAGACCTGGCGCCAGACGGCCACTAGCTTGCCCTGCACCGTTACCTGGTCGGCGGGGAGCACGATTGGGGCATAGGCCGGATTGGCTGCTTCCAGGGTCACCGTGGCGCCGCTGCGGTGGAAGTGCTTCAAGGTGGTGCCGCTGCCGGGCACTAGGGCGCTGACAATCGTGCCTGCTTTGAGCCGACTCGGGTCGCTGACAGGTTCAAGCAGCACCACGTCCCCGTCGGCGATGTGGGCGTCCACCATTGAATCGCCGTTCACGGTGAGGGCAAAAAGGCCGCGGGTATCGAGCACGGGGGCCAGGTCGAGGCGCTCCTGGATGTCGTCGAAGGTTTCAACCAAGCCGCCGGCGGCTACGGCGCCGAGCACTGGGATGCCGCTGGCCATGCCGCCTAGGAGCTGCAGGGTGCGGGCTTGGCCCTCTTGCCAGGTGATCCAGCCCTTCTGCTGCAGGTGGCGCAGACGGCTCTGGATCGGCGCTGGAGAGCGCAGCCCCATCGCTTCCATCATTTGGCGGATCGAGGGGCTGTGGCGGTTGCTGCCGATGTAGTCGCTAAGCCAGTCGTATAGCTCTTGCTGGGCAGAGGAGAGCTCCTGCTGTGCTGGGTTGGCCTGGGTGTGATTGGTTTGGGTGTGACTGGAATGGCTGGGGCTGGAATTGGGCACGGACGCTACGTCGCTGATACAGATGTACCGCCTCGCGGCCTGTTTGTCCAGCTCAGGCGCCGCCGAGTAGGGCTACCAGTAGGGCTTGTTGGGCGTGGAGGCGGTTTTCGGCCTGGTCAAATATGCGGCTGGAGCTCCCCTCCATGGCGCCGGCGCTGATTTCCAGGCCGCGATAGGCCGGCAGGCAGTGCAGCACGATTGCGCTTGCATCTGCTTCTGCCACCAGCTCTTCGTTTAGGCACCAGCCGGCAAAGGCCCTCTGTCGCTCTGCCTTTTCCTCCTCCTGCCCCATCGATGCCCACACATCTGTGTAGAGGGCGTGGGCGCCGCGTACAGCAGCCACTGGCTCGTGCAGCACCGCCACCTCGGACCCGCGAGCAGCCGCGAGGCGTCGTGACTGCTCAAGCACGGCTGCATTGGGTTCAAATCCCACCGGGCAGCCGATGCGCACATTCACCCCGAGCAGGGCGCCGCAGAGCATCAAGGAGTGGGCCACGTTGTTGCCGTCGCCCACGTAGCTGAGGGTCAGGCCCTCCACTGCTCCGAAGGCCTCCTGCAGTGTCAGGTAGTCGGCGAGGGCCTGGCAGGGGTGCTCGAGGTCGGTGAGGGCATTGATCACCGGGATCGTGGCCCAGTGGGCGTACTCCTCGAGCTCGCCCTGGCCGAAGGTGCGGATCGCCAGGGCATCTACATAGCGGCTCAGCACCCGCGCCGTATCTGCCACCGGCTCCCCGCGGCCTACCTGGCTCACCTGGGGATTGAGATCGATGGTTTGGCCACCAAGCCTGGCCATGGCCACCGAGAAGCTCACCCGAGTGCGGGTGGAGGCCTTGCTGAAGATCAGCCCGAGGGTTTTGCCGCCTAAATCAACGGGGCTGCGGCCGGCCTTTAGGTCGGACGCCAGCTGCAGCAGGGCCTGGGTCTGTTCGCCGCTGAGGTCGGCCGAGGAGAGCAGGTCCCGCCCGCGCAGCTCTGCAAGGGGCGGATAGGCACTGATGGCAGCCATGGCTCAACTCCTAGGGCATGACGCTGCTAGCCAGCAGCTCCTTGAGGTCGTCGCCTTCGATCACCTCCTTTTCGAGGATCTTCTCGGAGATCGATTCGAGCAGCCCCCGATTGTGGTTCAGGATAGCTAGCGCCTTGTTATGGGCGTTGTCGACTAAGGAGCGAACCTCCTTATCGATCGCTTGGGCCGTGGCGTCACTCACCACCCGGCGGGGGTTGTTGTTGCCACCTAGGAAGCGGCTGCCGCCCTGCTTGTCGTAGGCCAGGGGGCCGAGGGTTTCGCTCATGCCGAAGGTGCCCACCATCTGCTCGGCGATGTCGGTGGCGCGTTGCAGGTCGTTGGCGGCGCCGGTTGTGACCTCACCAAACACCACCTCTTCAGCGCTGCGGCCGCCAAGCAAGGTGGCAATTTGACCCTCGAGGTCTTCTTTGGAATTGAGGAAGCGCTCTTCGGTGGGCAGTTGCAGGGTGTAGCCCAGGGCGCTCATGCCGCGGGGCACGATCGAGATCTTGGCCACCTTGCTGCCGCCGGGCATTAGGTGTCCCACGATTGCGTGGCCTACTTCGTGATAAGCCACCACTTTTTTCTCATCGGGTTGCAGCACCCGGCTCTTCTTCTCCAGACCAGCCACCACTCGTTCAATCGCCTCGTTGAGGTCGCCTTGCTCCACCTCGGTGCGATAGGAGCGGGCTGCGAGCAGGGCTGCTTCGTTCACGAGGTTGGCCAGGTCGGCGCCGGCAAAGCCGCTGGTGGCCTGGGCAATTTTGTCGAGGTCGACGGCGCTGGAGAGCTTCACCTTCTTGGCGTAGATCTCCAGAATCAGCTTGCGACCGGATAGGTCGGGGCGATCCACCAGCACCTGGCGGTCGAAACGACCTGGCCGCAGCAACGCAGCATCAAGGGTTTCGGGCTGGTTGGTGGCTGCCAGCACGATCACCGGCTTGTCCTGGCCGGCAAAGCCATCCATCTCCGTGAGCAGTTGGTTGAGGGTCTGCTCGCGTTCGTCGTTGCCGCCCACCACACCCATCGAGCCCGAACGGCTCTTACCGATGGCATCGAGCTCGTCGATAAAGATGATGCAAGGCGCTTTTTTCTTGGCTTCTTCGAATAGGTCGCGCACTCGCGCAGCGCCAGCACCCACGAACAGCTCCACGAATTCGGAGCCGGAAATGATGAAGAAGGCCACGCCTGCTTCACCTGCAACGGCCTTGGAGAGCAGGGTTTTGCCCGTGCCGGGAGGGCCTACCAGCAGCACACCTTTGGGAATGCGGGCGCCGATGGCGGCGTAGCGCTCGGGTTTTTTGAGGAAGTCAACGATCTCTGCCAGCTCGGCCTTGGCCTCATCCACGCCAGCAACGTCGGCAAAGGTGACCCGCGATTCCTCATCGGGCACGTAAACCTTGGCTTTGCTCTTGGTGAAGCTCAAAGCTCCCTGGGCGCCACCGCCCATCTGGCGGCGGGCGAAGAACTGCAGCACCAGGATGAAGATCAGCGGCGGCACCACCCAGCTCAAGGCGGTGGTGAAGAAGCTGGGCTTCTGGGGGGGCGCGGCGGCGAACTCAACCCCGTGCGACTCGAGCCGCTGGGGCAGATCCATGTCGAAGATCGGCGTGGTGGAGAGCACCGTGGGAGCGCCCTCCTCTTCGGGCTCCTTGAGCTCGTAGCGGATCTGGTCTGAGGTGATGTAGGCCCGTTTGACGTTGCTGCCGTTCACCTGGTCGATGAACAGGGAGTAGGGCACCCGCGGCACCTGGGCGGCTGGATTGGGCAGGAAGTTGCTGAACAGCAGCAGCACACCAAAACCGATCAACACCAGGTTGATGATTCCGAAGCGGCGGTTAGGGCGGTTGTCGTCCTGGCGGATCGCCATGGTGCGGCAGCCAAAGGTGCACCCAAACTAGGGCTGTGGTCCCCTGGTCGTTTCGGCGGCGGGTCGGGAGAACCGTACGAGGACCCATTCCAGCTATGTGTGGTCGCTATTCCCTCTGCGCTGGCTTCGATCGCCTGCAGCCCCGCTTGCAGGGCCCCCTGCCGCCCGGTCTGGCGGCCCACTACGCGCCGCGCTTGCAAGTGCTTCCCGGCGAACCCCTGCTGATCCAGCGCCAGGAAAATGGCCAGCTGCAGGTGGGGCTAGCCCTTTGGGGGCTGCTGCCCGACTGGGTCAAGGATCCCGCCAGCGCCCACCGCTGCTTGCATGCCCGCGCCGAGACGGTGGCCTTCAAGCCCAGCTTTCGCGCCGCCTGGCGCCATCGCCGATGTTTGATTCCTGCTGATGCTTTTTGGGAGCAGGGCCAGTGGCTGCGGCGCCGCGATGGCGATCTGTTTTGGCTTGCCGGCCTCTGGGAGCGCTGGATCGGCCCCGATGGCAGCGAGCTCGACAGCTGCTGCGTGCTCACCACCGCCCCCAATGCTCTGGTGGCGCCAATCCACCGGCGCATGCCGGTGGTGATTCCCAACGGCCTGGAGCAGGCCTGGCTTGAGCCCACCGATGGTCATGGCCTGCGGGCCCTCGAACCGCTGCTGCTGCCCTGGGATGGCGGCGACTGGCAGGCCGATGGGGCAGCGATGGCGCTAGACCAACCGCAGTTGGAACTGGACCTGTGAGCCTCGAGCGCCTCGATGCCTTTCTGGCGCATGCCCGCCAATCGACCCAGCTGGCGACCCAGCTGGCGGAGCCCTTGGAGCTGCAGGACTTTCTGGAGCTGGCCCGCGGCGCTGGCTATGCCCTTGAGGAGGCTGATGTGATCGCCGCGCAGCAGCGGCAGGAGTCCAGCCTCAGCGATGCGGAGCTGCAGGAGCGGGCTGGCGCTGAAGGCCGGCGGTTGCGCAATTTCATCTACTCCTGATGGCAGCCCCTGAGCTGGTAGGCGCCTACCCCCGCCCCCCTGCCCTGGTTGAGAGCAGCCAGCTGGTGCGGGTTGAGGCCCTTGGCCAGCTTCTGGCCGAGAGCCGCCGCAGTTTGCGGGTGCTGGAAACCTTTCACCCACCCACCTACTACTTGCCGCCTGAGGCGGTGCGCCAGGAGCTGCTTGTGGCCAGTAGCGGCGCCAGTTTTTGCGAGTGGAAGGGGGTGGCGCGCTACTTCGATGTGGTGCTGGATGGCGGTGGCCAGGTCGAGCGCCGGCTGCGGCGGGCGGTGTGGACCTACCCCGAACCCACCGAGGCCTTTGCTGCTTTGGCCGGTTGGTTTGCGGTGTACCCGGCCTTGATGGACGGTTGCTGGCTGGATGGTGAACTCGTGCGGCCCCAGCCCGGCGGCTTCTACGGTGGCTGGATCACATCCCATGTGCAGGGGCCGTTCAAGGGTGATCCCTTGCATCCGGAGCTCGTATGAGCAGCCTGGTGGGGAAGGGCATCGAGCCACCGGCCTGCTCCACCACCTCGCCGATCAACAGCAGGGCTTGCTGCCGCAGGGCCCAGGCAGCGTGGATATCGCTGCTGGCGGCGTAGCAGAGCAGGCGCAGCTGGAGGCTGGACTCGCCGTAGCCCACGAAGTGGGCTAGCTGATCCTTGGCCGGGTCTAGGCCGGGCAAGCTTGAGAGGCGCTGCTCCAGGTTTTGGGTGATCGTGGCGACGCGCTCCCGGTCGGCGTAGCTGAGGCCGAATTCGATCCAGATGCGGCGGTTGTCGATCTGGGCCAGGTTCAGAATTGCTTGGCTGGTGAACACCCCATTCGGCACATAAATGCGCTGGCGTTCCGGATCGCGCAGCTCGGTGTAAAACCAGCCCACCTGCTCCACCGTGCCAAGCAAATTCAGGCCAGGCAGGTTGATGGTGTCGCCGAGCACGAAGGGGCGGTTGATGTAGAGGCTCAAGCCACTGAGGCCGTTTTCCACGATGGTGCGGGCGCCGAAGCCCAGGGCAGCTGCTCCAAACCCCCCTGCGGTGATCAGCACTCCCGCCGATACACCCAGCAGATCTAGGGCCATGACCAGCACCACCAGCAGGGCTGCTGTGGTCAGCAGCTTGTCGAGCACGTCGAATAGGAACAGCTGATCCTTGCTGGAGAGATGCGGTAGCAACTGGGCGGCGTAGTGCTTGGTGCGCTGTTTGAGTTCGCCGCGCCAGCGCAGCAGGGTCCAAATCACGCCGATGGTGAGCAGCAGATTGCGCACCTCCAGGCCCGCCAGCCACCAGCCCGCACTGCTGAGCAACACCGTCCCCGCCAGGCTAACTCGCCCGCTCAGTAGCAGGGCTTGCCCCAGGGAGCCGCTGCGGCAGCGCCTGCCGAGCCGGTCGAGCAGCAGCCAGGTGCCTAGGGCCAGCAACACTCCCGCCAGGG
The DNA here is from genome assembly GCF_024345455.1 of Cyanobium sp. T1G-Tous. Classification (NCBI taxonomy): domain Bacteria; kingdom Bacillati; phylum Cyanobacteriota; class Cyanophyceae; order Synechococcales; family Prochlorococcaceae; genus Cyanobium; species Cyanobium sp. T1G-Tous. The sequence continues at coordinate 45,100 of NZ_JAGQBD010000013.1, read as the reverse complement.
GAATCTGCAGATCGAAGGGCAGGTTGGCGGCGATCATGGCTCCAGGTCTGCAGGTGAGCTGAGTTGCCAGAGCAGATCGTTGCCCAGGCGCTGGGGCGCTTGAGCCTGCCAGCTCCGCACCTGGGCCATAGCTGTGAAACCCAGCTCACCAAGGGGGGTGCGGGCCGGCTGGCCGCCCATCAGCTTCGGGGCGATCACGGCGGCCAGCTCCTGCACGCAGCCCTCGGCTAAAGCGACGGCGGCCAGTTCAGGGCCGCATTCCCAGAGCACCTGGTTGCAGCCCCGCAGCGCCAAGGCCTCCAGCAGCAGTCGGGGGCTGCAGTCCTTTAGCTCCAGTCGGGGCACGCCGCGTTTATCCACGGCGGCTGCGGCCGCGGCTGGAGCCTCTGGCCCATGCACCACCAGGGTGGCGGCGGCGCTCTGATCCCAGAGCTTGGCCTCGGCGGGGAGCTCCAGGCGGCGGCTGAGCACCACCCGCAGCGGCTCGGGTTGACGTTGGCCGCGGCTGGTGAGCAGGGGGTCGTCGGCGCGCACGGTGCCGCCGCCGACGATCACCGCATCGCAGCCGGCCCGCAGCTGGTGCACCCAAGCGCGGGCCTCGGGGCCACTGATCCACTGGCTGGCGCCGTTGCTCAGGGCGGTGCGGCCGTCGATTCCCATGGCCCACTTGAGGATGCCCAAGGGGCGGCCGCTGCTGATGCGGTGAATGAAGGCTCGGTTGAGGCAGCGGGCCTCGCCCTCGGCTACGCCGGTGATCACCTCGATGCCCGCGGCCCTCAGCTGGTCTAGGCCGCCCCCCGCCACTTGGGGGTTGGGATCGGCCATGGCCACCACCACCCGGGCGATGCCGGCGGCGATCACCGCCTGGCTGCAGGGGGGGGTGCGGCCGTGGTGGCAGCAGGGCTCCAGGGTTACCACCAGGGTGCCGCCGCGGGCCCGCTCGCCCGCCTGGGCCAGGGCGCCCACCTCGGCGTGGGGCTCGCCTGCCCGGGCGTGATAGCCCTCCCCCACCAGCGAGCCGCCGTCATCGAGCACCACCGCTCCCACCAGCGGGTTGGGGCTGGTGCGGCCGGCGCCCAGCTCAGCTAGCTGCAGGGCCCGTTGCATCCAGGGAAGCCAGGGCGCCGTGGAGTGCATCACTGGCTCATCCAGCAGCGCTGGGCAGGCTGCGCCATTCCGCCACCACAAATGGCGGCACCGGCAGCTCCACAAATACCCCCGGCAGCACCAGGCGCAGGGGCCGGTCTTGGTGCAGGTCGGCCAGCAGGGGAGCTAGATCAAACTCGGCGGCGGCGGCGCGGCCATCACCCGCTAGCTGGGGATTGGCCAGGGTCACATCGGCCAGCTCCCAGCTGAAGTGACCGCTGCGCACCTGCAGGGAGGTGGGGTGGTCTAGCCGCACCTTGCCGGGATAGCCCACGATGCGCAGCTTCAGGGGGCCGCCCGGGGTACCTTCGCGGTAAGCGACCACCTGCCAGCTCTGGTAGTCGAGGTCGCGCAGGCTCTCGAGGCTGCGCACCACCGGGGTGCCGTTTTCGTCGTTGTGGGCGTGCACCAGGGCCTGGGCCGGGGTGGGCAGGCTCAGCCAGAGCCCTAGCGCCAGCAAGGGGGCCAGCAGCAGGGAAAGCAGGCGTTTCATGGTTGGCGCTCAGCGCCTGGAATCCCTTGCCAGTTGGTGTGGGTAGCCCAAAGGGCCCAGATCGCCATGGCGCGCAAGTAGTGGCAGGCCCGGAAGGTGTTCACGCCAGTGATCGCCTCGGGGGTGCGGAACTGCAGGCCGCCGCTGTATACCTGCTCCACCACGGCGCCGGTGATGGCAAAGGCCGTGCTGGTTTCTCCCATTAGGCGGTAGTAGGCCGCTAGGCCGAAGTTGATGCCGGTCCACACCTCAAGGGGATGGGTGCCGTTGGGATCGAGCGGAGTGCCGTCGCGGCGCAGGCCGTTGGCTACCCCGAGCTTGCCGCCCTGGAAGCCCTCAAAGCACGACTCTTTAATCGCTTTAAGCGCACTGCTGGCGCGCTCATCAGCCACCACGGAGGGCAGTCCCAGCAGGCGGGCGTAGAAGTCGCCGCAGAGCTGGTCTGCCATCACCACCGGCGTGCCGCTCTCGGCATCGATTTTGTAAAACTCGCCGTTCCACAGCAGCAGATCGAAGTTGGCGCGCGACTGCTCCACCCAGCCGCCCAGTAGGCGCTGTTCGCCACTGGTGTCTAGCCCTAGCTCCAGTTGCAGCTGCTGGGCGATCGCCAGCCCCGCCTCCAGGGCGGCGATCCAGAGGGCGCCGCAGTAGGCGCTGACGCCCTTGAGAGGCCAGTCGTCGAAGGTTTGGTCGGGGGCGCCGCCGTTGTCGGGCAGGCCGTCGTTGTTTACATCGAAGGTTTTGAGGTAGGTGAGGGCCTGGATAGCCGCCGGCCAGCACTCGGCGAGGAAGCCAAGGTCTGGGCCGCTGGGGGCGAGCTTGTAGGTGCGCCACACCTGCAGCACGTAGTCGCTGGCCAGGTCTTTCCAGAGATTGCAGTCTTGGTAGGCGGTGTAATTGGTGGCCTCAAACGGCCGCTCGTTGGGGGCACCCAGATCGTGGGGGGTGGCACCGGCCAGTTTGCGGGCGGCCTCCACCCGGCCCTTGCCCTGGGTGAAATACCAGCCGATCGGCCGCAGGGTGGCGTCGGCAGCGGGGATGGCGCGGGCGAAACTGCGCAGCACGGCCTTGTCGAGCTCGGGCCAGAGCTGCAGCAGGGCAAAGGAGCCGTAAAGCCGCACGTCCAGGCTTTCGTACCAGGCGTAGTCGAGGCACTCGAGCACGCCAAACTGACCCACCGGATCGCCTGCAGCAGCGGCGGTCCAGAGGCTGCCGCCACTGGCTAGGTCGTAGAGCTCGTTGAACAGGGCCATCCGCAGCGGTTCGGGCAGATCGCTGCGCTCCAGCACCGGTTTTTGCCAGGCCTCGATCTGACTGCGCCAGTCGCGCCAGTCGCGCAGAGCCTCGGCGGCGATGGCGGCGGCGCTGGTGCCGCTGCTGCCGCCGGCCTCTCCGCCAAAAAAATCGGTGTAGCGGCGCAGGGCGCGGCTGCCGGTGGCGAAGGCCGTGACCGGCAGGTCCCAGCTGATTACCAGGGGGATTTCGATGCTGGCCCCCGGCTCAAGGCAGCACTTCACCGCCAGGGCGGCGCTGGCAGGGTCGCTATCGCCACTGCGGCGGTCGTTGTTGCTGTCGGGGATCGAGCCGTCGCGGGCGAAGGGTTCCCACAGCTCAGCGCCACTGCCGCTGGGATCCCAACGGCTGCAGCGCTGCACCTCCAGGTGGTCGGCGGTGGCGATGCACCACTGGCCCTGGCCCTCGGCGAGGGGGGTGGCGCGCTCACCATCAAGCAGCACCCCCTTGAGCCCCGGTTGCTCCACCCAGGTGTTGCGGTGGCCCTTGCTGCGGCCGATCGCGGGCACATAGTTGTGCTCTGGGCTGCCGTCGTCTCGAAACTCGACTGCTGCTGTGGGGTCTGTGTTGGTGAACCAGCCCGTGGTGTTGCGCCAGCTGAGCAGCAGGGAGAGGTCGAGGGGCCGGTTGGTGGGGTTGGTGAGGGTCCAGACGAACACCGCCACCGGGTAACTGGTGCGCTGGTAGTCGCCCGGCAGGATCGGACTGAAGGCTTCGCAGCTCACTTCGGCGGCAAAAATGCCCTCGTATTCGGTGCTGCTGATCGGGTAGCGGGCGGCGTAGGTGCCGGTGCGCTGCTTGGCGCTGCTGGCGGGATACCAGCTCCAGGCGCTCAGGGGTTCGCCGGCTGCGGGCCTGGAGGCATCGGCCTCAGGCTTCACCGCCAGGGCATGGGCGCGGCTCTGGTCGCCGTCGGTTTCAAACAGGGCGAACTGGCAGTCGGGCAAGTTGCCAAACCAATGCTCGCCGCCATCGAGGTGCCAGAGGTTGAAGGAGCCATCGGGGGCGTGGCCGATGCAGCCGGCGCCGAAGCCCCCCAGGGGCATGCCGTGGTTGGGGCCGTCGTCGAGGTTGCTGGCGTAGCGCACCGTGTAGGGCTGCTCCCAACCCAGGCCAAAGGCCCGGCTCCAGCTACTGCTGCCAGCGGTGGGAGCCCCGTTGCCCTTCAGCAGCGATGTGAGGGCTGAGAGGCCGAAGCGCGCCATGGGGCCAGAAAAGGTGCGCCCAGCTTGTCAGAGGTAGTTGGCGGGTGGGACTGGCCTGGTCTGGTCTGGTCTAGGTTGTAATCGTTCTTGCGTTCTGGGCGAGATGACAACTCCTGCGGCCGCGGGCGGCGGTGGTCGTCGCACGGTCAACATGCTCGAGGCAAAGACCCACCTCTCGCGCCTAGTTGAGGCCATCGAAACCGGTGCGGCAACCGAGGTGGTAATCGCCCGCAATGGCAGGCCGGTGGCACGGCTCACCGCGCTTCAGGGGGCTGGGCGGCCGCGGCGTCTGGGAGTGGCCCGCGGACAGTTCAAGGTTCCGGACTCGATCGATGCCGCCAATCCGCTGATCGCCGAGCTGTTTGAGCAGTCCTGATGCGCCTCCTGCTCGACACCCACACCTTTCTCTGGGCGATCAGCGATGAACCCAGGCTGGGGCCCCGCAGCCGCGATCTGATTACCGCCGAGGCCAGCAGCGTGCTGATCAGCCATGTGTCGCTCTGGGAGATCGCCATCAAGCACGCTCTGGCCCGCAGCGACATGCCGCTCTCGGCCGCCCAGGCGATTCCATGGGCTCAGGAGTGCGGCTTCGAGCTCCTGCCGCTTGATCTTCCCCATCTGCTGACTCTCGAGCAGTTGCCCCTCCATCACCGCGATCCGTTTGACCGACTGCTCGTGGCCCAGTCGATCAGCGAATCGCTGCTGCTGGTGAGCGCCGATGGGGCGTTCCATGCCTACGGCTGCCCGCTGCAGGATGCCCGCCGCTGAAGGAGAGCTTGCGCAGCTGCTCAGTAGCCGCTATCCCAATGGCGATGGCCCTGGTGGCGGTTTTTCCTAACCTGACCCCATGGCTGAGCCTGACATTCGCTGGATCCAACGGTTTGGCAACTTCCAGCGCGCCCTGATGGTGCTGGAGCGCGGCGTGCAGCTGGCCCTGGAGCGGGATCTGAGCGAGCTGGAGCAGCAGGGTTTGATTCAGGGCTTCGAATTCACCCATGAGCTGGCCTGGAACCTTCTCAAGGATTACCTGCAATATCAGGGAATTGAGGCCATCACCGGTTCCCGGGATGCAACCAGGATTGCGTTTCGCAATGGCCTGATCAGTAACGGCGATACCTGGATGGAGATGATCAAGGCTCGTAACCAGTCGTTGCACACCTACAACCTTGAGCAGGCCCAGGTGATTGCTCACGCCGTGATCCATCGCTTCACACCAGCGTTCTGCAGCCTTCGCGATCGCTTCGCTGCTCTGCACGACGAGAGCAGGCCATGAGCCCAGAAGCTCTTACCGCAAAGCCGAAGCTCTTCGGTCTCACTGAGACGGCCCTGACGGCCATTCAAGAGGTATTGGCTGCCTATCCCGAGGTGGAGGAAGCCATTCTTTATGGCTCAAGGGCTCTGGGTCGCCATCGCCCTGCATCCGACATCGATCTCACCCTGGTGGGCCCCGCACTCAGCTCCGGGATCTTGGCCCGCATCGATGCCGATCTGGATGATCTGCTCCTCCCCTGGATCGTCGATCTCTCCTGCCTGAGTTCGATCAACCATCCAGCGCTGCTGGACCACATTGCGCGGGTGGGGCAAGTGCTCTATCGCCGCAGCCCCGGCTGACGAGCTCATGGGTGGAGCAGCTCCACCGGAAGCAGCCGCTCCAGCAATCTCTCCAGAGGCCCCACCCAGGCGGCGGTGTCGAACAGGTGCAGCTCGCTGCGGCCTTCGAGCAGCTGGCGGCGCGCGGCGCTGGATGGAGTGGTGGAAATGGCTCAGGCTGGGCGTTTAAGGCGTTGCAGGCGCAGCTCACTCACCGAGGCGATGGTCTCAAAGTCGGCGTCGAAACTCACCAGCAATGCGTTGTGGTGCAGAGCCACGGCGGCCACCAGGAGGTCGAGGCTGAGAACCGTCTGACCGATCTGGCGGCAGGCCTGGCCCAGGTCGATCGCCCGCTGCCACAGATCTGCAGGGGTGGAGAGCGTGGGCAGGGTGGCGAACTGGGCTGTCAGTTGCTGGGCTTCGTCTGGACGGGCTGAACGCAGCATCTCAAAACGCACCGGTTCCGCCAGGTGGGCCTCAGGGTCGAGCACGAAGGGCGCGATGAACTGTTTGAGGGGGGCCGGGCTCCTGGCACGGGTGAAGTCGATCCACAGGCTGGTGTCGAGCAGCAGGGTCATGGAGCGAACTCCTGGTTCCGTTGGCGCTCGCGCTCTTGGTCGGCCTCGTAGCTCTCCAGCTGCACGCCCCATTCGCCGCTGAGAAATCGCTGAGCGATCTGGGCGCGACGGTGCTGCTGCAGGGCCTCCTCCATCAGGCGGCGGATGGCGGGCCCCTTCTTGCGCTCGCCCGTGAAGTCCAGGATTTCGGCCATCTCAGTGTCCGAAAGTTCAACGGTCACTTTCATGGTTTCAGCCTCCTCGAGTCCGACCTTGCAAGCAGTTTATGCGGATTTTGATGTTGGACTGGTGATCGGGATTGAGTAGGGCCGATCAGTAGGCCTGGTTGTCTGGCGCCTGGAAACCCCCGTTCACCTCCTGATCCACCAGGGCGTCGAGGGTCACGGCCGAGCGCACCAGGGCTTGGTAGCGCTGCACCACGCGGCGGTTGCGTTCGATCCAGTTGCCGGGATCGCCGCTGGGCAGGCCCGTGCCGTCGCCGGCCAGCAGCTCCAGGTCTTTTTGCTGGGCCAGCAGGGCCAGCACCAGGTCGTGGATGCGCTGGCGGCGGTCGCTCATGGCTGGGTCCGGTGGCACAGGCCGGCCATCATGGCTGCAGTGACCGTGGGGCGCCCTGGCTCAGCAGGCCGTGTTGGAGGTGGTCGGCACCGATGCCGGGGGGGTGGCTGCGCTGCCGGCCCGCAGCCTCGCCTTGGTGCGAGCTGCCCAGCTGCTGCTTGCCCCCCAGCGTCTGCTGACGGAGCTTGGCCCTTGGTGGCAAGAGGAGCAGGGGGCCGGCCGCATCCCGGCGGGGAGCCCCTGCCCCCAGCTCCTGGCCAGCGATCGGCCCGAGCAGATTTTCGGTCCGCTGCAGCAGGCCCTGGCAGCCGGCCGGCCGGCGGTGCTGCTCGCTAGTGGCGACCCGCTTTGGTTTGGCATCGGCCGCCTGCTGCTGCAGCGCTTTCCGGCGGCCCAGCTGCGCTTTCATCCCGCCCCCTGCTCGCTGCAGCTGGCCTTTGCCCGCCTCGGCCGCCCCTGGCAGGACGCCAGCTGGATCAGCCTGCACGGCCGCGACCCCGAACCCCTGGCCGCCGCCCTGCAGAAGCGCCCCAGCGCCCTGGCGGTGCTCACCGACCCAAGCCGCGGCGGCGCCGAGGAGGTGCGGCTGATCCTGGCGGCCTCTGGGCTGGAGGCGGCCTATGCCTTCTGGCTGTGCGAGCGGCTGGGCCACCCCGAAGAGCGGCTGCAGCGGCTGGTCCCCGGGGCACCCCTGCCGATCGATTGCGATCCGCTGCATCTGGTGCTGTTGATCGCTGAGCCGCCGGCGCCCCCTGCTGATCCCGCCGCCCTACCCCTGTTTGGCCTTGAAGACGGCCTGTTTCTGCAGCACGACGACCGCCCCGGCTTGATGACCAAGCGGGAGGTGCGCATTCAGTTGCTGGCAGATTTGGAACTGCCCGAGCGCGGCGTGCTCTGGGATATCGGCGCCGGCGTGGGTTCGGTGGGGCTGGAGGCGCTGCGGCTGCGGCCTGGTCTGGCGCTCTGGTCCCTGGAGCGGCGTGGCGGCTCAGCGGCGCTGATCGCAGCTAACGCCGAGCGGCTGGGGGTGCGGCCAGCGGGTTTCCGCGAGGGCCGGGCCCCCGAGGCCCTCGCGGAGCTGCCCGATCCGGATCGGGTACTTATCGGCGGAGGTGGCCGGGAGCGGGCGGTGGTGCTGACTGCGGTGTTGCAGCGGCTGCGGCCTGGCGGCGTGGTGGTGATCCCCCTGGCCACCTTGGAAGCTTTGGCGGAGTTGCGGCCGCTGCTGGAGCAGGCCGGCTGCGCCGTGGCGGTGGGCCAGCATCAGGCCTGGCGTGGTGCCCCACTGGCGGACGGCACCCGCCTGGCGCCCCTCAATCCCGTGCTGGTGTTGAAGGGGCAGCTGCCTTGATGGCTTCTATCTGCACCGGGCTACCCACCTGGATGCCCTGGGCTGCGGCCTGGCCGGCGGCTAGCTCCAGCACGCCGTCTACGGCCTGGTCGGGGCCGTAGCTGCGGCAGGGCAGGTGCAGGCAGGGTTTGGTGTGGGCTTCTATCGCTACGACCCGGCCGCCCAGCACAAACAACATGTCGAGAGGCTCCGGGGTGCGGTGCATCCAGAAGCGAGCCAGAGAGGGCGGGCTGTAGGGGAACCACATGCCCCGCAATGGCGCTAGCGCCGGCCGCAGCTGCAGGCCCTTGCTCTGCTTTTCGTGGGTGTCGGCAACCTCCAGTGCTATGCAGCGATCAGGCGCTAGGCACCAGCGGGCTGTGATCGGCAGCCACTGGGGCGGCGGCGTGAAGCCGCACAGCAGGGCAGCCACCCCAGGCAGGGCCAGCCCCCAGCGGCATCTGGCGTTCATTCGCGGCTCTCCAGCTGGGGCAGCCGCTCGCTTAGGCAGTAGCCCTGGCCGCGGATCGTGTGTATCAGCCGCCGTTCACCGCCCTCTTCCAGTTTCTGGCGCAGGTAGCGCACATACACCTCAATCACGTTGCTGCTGCTGCTGTTGCTACTGCTGTCCTGCTCGTCGTTCCATACCTGGCGCAGGATCAACTCCCGGCTCACCACGGTGCCCTTGCGCTCAAGCAGCAGGAGCAGCAGCTGGTATTCCCTAGCCGTCAGGCCCACGGGCCGCGCTCCCCGTTTCACTTGGCGGGTGCTGGGGTTCAGCACCAGGTCGCCCACCTGCAGTAGCTGGGCCGGCACATTGGCGCGGCTTGTGAGATCTAGATGCAACCTCAGCCGCATCAGCAGGTCGCTGGGGCCGAGGCTTGAAAGCCAGAAGTCGTCTGCTCCTGAGCTGAGGCAGTGGACCCGCGCCTCCACCGTGTCGTCGCCCACATCCAGCAGCACCGGGATGGTGCCCCACTGCTCTCGCAGGGAGGCGATGCGGCCCGAATCGCCGCTGGAGAGCAGCACCGCATCCGGGTTTGCCCCAGCCGGTAAAGGCTCCCTGCTGCACGAATAGCCGGAAGCCTCAAGCCGTGGCGCTAGGGCCTCGGCCTCAGGGCCCAGCAGCAGGATGCGTGGATCGTTCATGGCGCTGTGCCGTTGCCGGGCTTGGCCACGTGGGGCAGGCCCCAACCCAATTTGTTGCGCAGCACCTGGAAAAACTCGTGGTCGGCCAGCCGCACGAAGCGCACGGGTTGCTCGCTGCGGCGCACCAGGATCCGGTCCTCCGGCCAGATGTAACAACCAGCGCTGCCATCGACCACCATCATCAGCCGCTCCGGCGTGGCGGGAAACACCGTCACCGGCTCGCGGTCGCTGAACACCAGGGCGCGCGAGGCCAGCGAATGGGGCGCGATCGGCGTGAGTTGCAGCACCGGGCAGTCGGGGGTGATCACTGGTCCGCCGGCGCTGAGGGCGTAGGCGGTGGAGCCGGTTGGGGTGGCGAGGATCACTCCGTCGGCGGCGATATCGACTGGGGCATGGCGGCCGATGGCGATTTCGAAGTGGCACATCGAGGTGAGCGGCTCGCGGTGCAAGGCCATTTCGTTGAGGCAGAGCACCTCCCAGCGCCGCTGCTCGCCGCGCATCACGCTGACGATCAGCATCGTGCGCTCCTCCACGGTCCACTCGCCGGAGAGCACCTGCTCCAGGGCCCCCTCCAGCTGGTGCAGGTAGGCCTCCGCCAGAAAGCCCAGATGGCCGGTATTGACGGTCAGGATCGGGACGCTAACCGGAGCCGTTTGACGGGCGGCTGAAAGCACGGTGCCGTCGCCGCCCAGCACCACCGCCAGGCTTAGGTCCCGGTCGAAGCCGGCCGGCACGCAAGCCGCATAGCCCCGGGTGCGCAGGTGCTGGTCGGGGTTGGCGAAACCCACCATGCCGCCGGAGCTGCTAACCCGCACCACGCCGTAGCCAGCCGCCGTGAAGCGCGCCTCGATGGCATCGGCTGTGGACAGGGCGAGGTCCTTGCCGTCATTCACGATCAGTCCGACGCGGGGCACCGATCGGGAAGCGGAGAGCTGCCCGAGTTTATGGGGCTGCTACCAAACCGCCCAACTAAAACTGCTCCAGGAAGCGCAGATCGCTGGTGTAGAGGCGGCGAATGTCGTCGATGCCGTGGCGCACCATGCAGAAGCGCTCGACGCCCAGGCCAGCGGCAAAGCCGCTCCAGCGCTCTGGATCAAGGCCCATACCGGTGAGTACGGCCGGGTCGACCATGCCGCAGCCCATCACCTCCAGCCAGCGACCACGCCACTGCACATCCACTTCGGCGCTGGGCTCGGTGAAGGGGAAGTAGCTGGCCCGAAAGCGCACCGGTAGGTCGCCGAAGAACTGCTGCAGAAAGGCCGTGACGGTGCCGCGCAGGTGGCTGAAGTCCAACCCCTCATCAATCGCCAGCACCTCCACCTGGTGGAACACCGGCGAGTGGGTGGCATCCACGGCGTCGCGGCGATACACCCGCCCTGGGGCGACTACCCGCACCGGCGGTGGGTTGTTCTCCAGGTAGCGGATCTGCACGGGCGAGGTGTGGGTGCGCAGCAGCTGGCTATCGCCCAGATAAAAGGTGTCCTGCATGTCCCGGGCGGGGTGATGCTCGGGGATGTTGAGGGCCGTGAAGTTGTAGTAGTCGCTCTCGATCTCCGGCCCCTCCGACACCCGATATCCCAGGCCGGCAAAGATGTCGACGATCTCCTCGATCGTGCTGATTAAGGGGTGGCGGTGGCCCGGCGGCGTGAAGCTGCAAGCCGCTGTGACGTCAATGGTTTCGCCGGCGAGACGCTCGGCCATGGCGGCGCTTTTCACGGCCGTAAGTCGCTCGCCAAGCAGCGCCTGCACCTGCTCTTTGAGCACGTTGGCCCTTTGGCCGATTAGGGGCCGCTCATCGCCTGGCAGCTTGCCCATGGCGCCGAGCACGCCAGAAAGGCGCCCCTTCTTGCCGAGTAGTCCCACTCGAAGTTCTTCCAGTTCAGCAGCGGTGCTGGCGGTGGATATCTCTGCTGCAGCCTGGCTTTCCAGCGCCTGGAGCTGGTCGGTGAGCTGCTGCAGGGAAACGGTGGCGCTCACGGCAGGGGCGGAGGGATTGCTGACTGTAAGGAGCCACCCCAGTTACGTTGCGGCTAAATGGCGTTAGGCCCGATGGCACCGCTCAAGATCCTGATCAGCAACGACGACGGGGTCTTCGCTGAAGGCATTCGCACCCTGGCCAATGCGGCCCTGGCCCGCGGCCACCAGGTGAGTGTGGTGTGTCCTGACCAGGAGCGCTCCGCTACGGGCCACGGTCTCACCCTGCAGACCCCTATCCGGGCGGAGCGGGCTGATGAGTTGTTCGATGATGGCGTCCAGGCCTGGGCCTGCAGCGGCACCCCCTCCGACTGCGTCAAGCTCGCCCTGTTTTCCTTGCTGGATGAGTGGCCGGATCTGGTGCTCTCCGGTATCAACCATGGTCCAAACCTGGGCACCGACGTGCTCTATTCCGGCACCGTGAGTGCGGCGATGGAGGGCACGATTGAGGGCCTTCCCGCCCTGGCAGTAAGCAGTGCCGACTTTCAATGGCGCCAATTTGCGCCTGCGGCACGCCTCGCCCTCGATGTGGCTGAGCGAATGCTGGCGGAGGGCTGGCCGAGCAACATGTTGCTCAACCTCAATGTGCCGCCCCGGCCGGCAGAGGCGATTGGAGAGCTGCGCTGGTGCAATTCAGCGGTGCGCCGCTACACCGACCAGTTCGAGCAGCGGGTAGACCCCCGCGGCCGCAGCTACTACTGGCTGGCGGGGGAGGTGGTCAACGATCTGGAGGCCCAGGTGTCGGGGCCGGCGGCCTGGCCCACCGATGTGGCCCAGATCAATGCCGGTGGGGTCTCGCTGACGCCGCTCCAACCGGACATCTTCTGGCGGGGTCGCACGGCTGATCTGCCGGTTTGGTGAGCGGCCGTTAATCAGGTTGTGCGGTAAACCCGCTGCAGCAGCCAGAGGCTGATCCAGAGCCCGATCAGGTGGGCAAACAGCACCTGGGTGTTGCCCAGCACGGCCAGCATCTCGATCGAGGTGATCGGTAGACCGATCACCCGACCAGCCACGCCAGGGGTCGCCTGGATCTGGGCACCAAAGAAGCCGGGCACCTGTTGGGAGGCCTGCACGAACAGGCTGCCCGCCAGCGACTGATAGCCCAGCACCGCCAAGGTGATGCCGGCCAGGTCGGCCAGCACGCCCCGCTTGATCAGCCGCGAGGTTTCACCCTTGCTGGGCCGCACCGGCGAATTGAGGGCCCGGCCGCAGCGCACCACCAGCCAGCTCTGCCAGATGCACCAGAGCAGCAGCAGGAAGGCGATGGTGGTGAGTGAGATGCCAGGCCCCAGGCCGAGGGCGCGGGCTGAATTGGCCGCCAGGCGGCCGCCGATGTTGTTGAAAAGCAGCACCCCAACCACCACCACTCCCAGCACCACCTGGGACCAGAGCCGAATCCAGCCCAGGCGCCGCAATGCCGCGGCGATTAGCTGCAGGTCGAGGCGGTCAGCCATTCAGCCATCCAGATGGGTGCCCCAAAGGTGCCATGGGAGGATCGATTTGGCTCCCGTTGCCTTTGGGTTCCGTAGCGTTGATACCCCTGCGATCCCCCCAGGAGGCCCTGCGCCCCACGGCCATCGCCCTCGGCAGCTTTGACGGCCTGCACCAGGGGCACCGCCGCGTGATCGCGGCTGTTACCGCTGCCCCGGGCAGCGAACAGGCGGCAATCGCCACTGTGGTGAGCTTCTGGCCCCATCCGCGCGAGGTGCTGCACGGCGAGGCGCGCTTACGGCTCGACCTGCCCGCTGAAAAGCTGCATCTGCTGGAGCCCCTGGGCATTGAGCAGCTGGTGCTGGTGCCTTTCAGTCGAGAGCTGGCCGCCCTCAGCCCCGAGGCCTTCGTGGAACAGGTGCTGGTGGGCCAGCTGGCTGCCCAGCGGGTCGCCGTGGGTGAAAACTTTCGCTTCGGGGCCGGCCGCAGTGGCGACAGTCATGCCCTGGCGGAGATTGGTTCCCGTCACGGCATCGAGGTGCAGGTGCTGCCGATGCTCTGGGATGGCGAGGAGCGGGTGAGCAGCAGCCGCATTCGCCGGGCCCTAGGGGCTGGGGATCTGGCGGAGGCCCGCCGCTTGCTGGAGCGTCCCTATCGCTTCAGCGGCCTGGTGGTGCGTGGCCGCGGGCTTGGTAAGCAACTCGGTTGGCCCACCGCCAACCTGCAGGTGGATGGCCGCAAGTTTTTGCCGCTGGAGGGGGTTTATGCGGCGACCGCTTCTGTGGAAGGTGGGGCCATGCTGCCGGCGGTGATGAACCTCGGCCCCCAGCCCACGGTGGATCCCACCGCCCCCTCGGCGGTGGAGGTGCACCTGCTCGATCGGCAGCTGGAGCTTGAGGGATTGGAGCTGGTGGTGGAGCCGCTGCAACTGCTGCGCCGCCAGCAAACCTTCGCCAGCTTTGACCAGCTGGTAGCCCAGATTGCGGCCGATGCCCAGCTGGCCCGCGCCTTAAGCGCCGGGATAGGCGTGGGTGAGACCCCAGCCAATGAAGGTTGCGATCCCGCCGAGCAGCAGAATCCCTGAAATCAGCACCAGCATCGGGCTGTCGGTATTGCCCCGATTTGGATTGCCTGGCTCGCCTGCCATTGGCCCCTGTGTGATGGATTCCACCCTAGACAGCTCCTCCAGCCCAGCTCGCGATCGGCTGCTCGATGCCAACCTCGATCGGGCTCGCGAGGGCTTGCGGGTACTGGAAGATTGGGCCCGCTTTGGCCTCGATCGAGGCGATCTGGTGGTGCGAACCAAGGACATGCGCCAGCGGCTGGGCAGGTTGCATCGCGATGCCTACAAATTTGCGCGCCACACCGCCACCGATCCGGCCGCGGGCCTCGGCCATCCGGCCCAAGCGGAGCGATCCAGCCCCAGCGCCGTGGTGGGTGCCAACGCCGGCCGGGTGCAGGAGGCTTTGCGGGTGCTGGAGGAATTTGGGCGCAGCAGCGATCCCCTGCTGGCTGAGGAGGCCTCAGCTCTGCGCTATCTGCTCTACGACCTTGAAGTGGATCTGTTGCAGGCCTGTCGTCTGGCCGCTGCGGGCGGGGCGGGCCGCCGTGAGCTGCTGGCTAGCTGCCGGCTCTATTTGGTTACTTCGCCGGTGCCCGACCTGGAGCAGGTGGTGGCCGCGGCCCTGGGGGCCGGGGTACGCCTGGTGCAATACCGCGCCAAAGAGGCCGCCGGTCTCGATGACCTGCAAAAACTCAGCCAGGCCCGAGCCCTGCGCCAGCTCTGCGCCGCCCATGGCGCCCTGTTTTTGGTGAATGACCGCATTGATATTGCCCTGGCTGTGGAGGCCGACGGGGTGCACCTGGGCCAGGGGGATCTGCCGCCGGCGGTGGCGCGCCAGCTGCTGGGCCCAGATCGGTTGATTGGCCGCAGCACCCATGCCCTGGCCCAGTTGCAGCAGGCGGTCAGCGATGGTTGCGACTACATCGGTGTCGGCCCGGTGGAGGCCACCCCCACCAAGCCCGGCCGGGAGCCGGTGGGGCTCGATTACGTGCGCCAGGCCGCGGCGGCTAGTCCGATCCCCTTCTTTGCCATCGGCGGGCTGGAGGTCAGCAAGGTGGCGGCGGTGCGGGCTGCTGGAGCCCAGCGGATTGCGGTGGTGCGGGCGATCACCGAGGCGGTTGATCCGGCTGCCGCCACAGCCGAGCTGCTGGCAGCACTTGAGGTGCCGGCTTCGTGATCCGGCTGCAGGTAAACGGCGATCAGCGAGCCTGCTCAGCCGGACTCAATTTGGAGCAGGCCCTGCTGGAACTGGGCTACAAGCCCCGCTTGGTGGTGGTGGAGTTCAACGGCACGATCCTGCCCAGACAGGCCTGGCCCACCCAGCCGGTGGTGGAATCCGATGTGCTGGAGGTGGTCACCATTGTGGGCGGTGGTTCCTAGATTCCGACCAATCGCTTCCAGCGCCTTGGCGCTTTCTACCCGTCTGGTCTTGCGGCGCTGCTTCAGCTTGTTGGCCGTGCCGATGTTGGTCCTGAGCCTGTTGGTGGTGCATCCCAGCCCCAGCTGGGCCGCCAGTGGCGGCCGCATAGGTGGCGGCAGCTTCCGCTCGGCCCCCTCGATGCCGAGAAGCTATGGCGGTGGTGGTTATAGAGGTGGTGGTGGCGGCTACAACAGCGGCTACCGCGGTGGCTATGGGGGAGGGGGCATCGGCTTTCCCTTCCTGATTCCAATGTTTGGTTTCGGTGGCGGTGGCCTGTTTGGCTTCCTTGTGCTGATGGCCGTGGGAGGTCTGCTGCTCAATGCGGTGCGTGGTGGCGGCGGGGGCGGCCAGGGGCCAGCAATTTCCGGCAGCCGCAGCGATCTGGTGGGCGGCGGCCGCCCCGATGGCCCGGTCACTATCAGCCAGCTGCAGGTGGGGCTGCTGGCATCGGCCCGCCAGCTTCAAACCGATCTGCGCCGTTTAGCTGGCAGCGCTGACACCAGCCATGCGGCTGGCCTCCAAGCCCTGCTTCAGGAGACCACCTTGGCCCTGCTGCGCCACCCCGACCTCTGGGTCTATGCCAATTCAGAGGTGGGTCAGGTGCCTTTCGCTAGTGCCGAATCCACCTTTAATCGCCTTTCGATGACGGAGCGCAGCAAGTTGCAGCGAGAGGTCACCACCAATGTGGGCGGCAAGCGCTTTAGCGATGACAGCGTGGCCGCAGGAGATAGCGATGCCAGTAGCGATTTCATCGCCGTCACCCTGCTGGTGGCAAGCCGCAGCCGGCTTGCGCTCAAGGGTTCGGGCAGTGCCGACCAGGTGCGCGATTCGCTGCAGCAACTCGGTGCCGTCGGTGCAGCTGACCTGCTGGCGATCGAGGTGATCTGGCAGCCGGAAGGGGCTGGTGAAGTGCTGAGCACCGAAGAATTGCTAACTGCTTACCCCCAGCTTCAACACCTCTAGGACTGCTGTCCTGGTTCGAGTCCCAAACGGCGAGGGGAGATCTTTGCCTTTCCCCTTGCCCATGGCTGGCTAGCTACCCACACTGCGCTGAGTGCCGGCTGTTTTGATGCTGCGTCGCTCGCCAACTTGGGTCAATACAGCGGTGCTGCTGCAGGCCATCGAGCGCTACGAGCAGGGACTATTGCCCCGCTCGATGCAGCTCTGGATTCAAGCGGTGCTCGAGATTGAGCAGCCCGGTTCAACTCCCCTGCGACCCGGCTGCTGAGCGCCCAGGCCCGCAGCCCAGGATCCGCAGGGCTGCCATGGCGGCGCCGTAACCGTTGTCGATGTTGACCACCGTGAGCCCGGGGGCGCAACTGGCCAACATGCCGTGCAAGGCGGCCACGCCACCGGCACTTACGCCATAGCCCACCGCTACCGGCACGCCGATCACCGGCTGGGGTAGTAGCCCGGCCAGCACGGTGGGCAGGGCTCCCTCCATACCAGCACAGGCGATCAGCACATCGGCATGACGCAGCTCTTCGAGGCGCTCGAGCAGCCGGTGCAGCCCCGCCACGCCCACATCCAGCACCAGCTCGGTGGCGATGCCATGGCAGGCCAAGGCCAGCTGGGCCTCGGCCGCCACCGGCAGATCACTGGTGCCGCCGCTCAGCACCGCTACCCGCCCCAGCCTGGAATCCGGGCTTGGTAGGGGGCCGGCGCTGAGACAGCGGGCCTGTGAATGGTGCTGCAGAAGCCAGGCCTCCCCTCGCTCCGGCCCAAGTAGTGCTGCCACGGCTTCCGCCTTCTCAGGGCAGATGCGGGTCACAAGCGCTAGCTCTCCTGCGCCATCCAGCTCCTCCAGGATCCGGGCGATCTGCTCGACACTTTTGTGCTCGCCCCAGATCGCCTCCACCATCCCCAGCCGCTGGCGGCGGCCAAGGTCGAGTCGATGCTCCGGGCTGCCGTTCATAGCCGCTCCCACACCATCTCAACAATGGCCGGTGTCACCCAGAGGCACCAAGCCCGATCTTCGGCATGGCTGCCGAGCACGTAGGTGGCCTTGTTTGCGCTGATGCGGCTCATGGCGGCAGCAGCTCACCTTCAAACACCAGCGGGAAGGGGTTGCCTTGTGATTGGCCGGTGGCCGCTTGGGCCAGCTGCTCAAAGCGCTCCTGCACCGCCTGCACCGCTTGCGGCGGAATCGCCTTCCAGTGCTCGCGATCGACCCAGCGGATCAACAGGGTGCCCTCCTCGGTGGCGGGATCCCAGAGCAGCTGGCGATCGAGAAAGCCCTCCTGCTGGGCCAGCCAGGGTTCCCAGCTGCCCCGTTCCGCCTCAAGCCAGGCCTGGCGGCCCTCGGCCGGCACCTTCAGGCGCAGGTGTTCCACCACCACCACGTCGTAGGAGCCATCGGGCTCGGCAAAGGCCGCCCGCACTGGCGCGGCATGGCTGGTAAGCAGCAGCACCAGCGTCACCCCCTGAATCAACAGCAGTCCGATCAGGCTAGAAACCCGGCGCCAGCGAAGGGGGGTCACGGCTTCTGCAGCAGGACCACGGCGTGGCAGGAGATGCCCTCTTCGCGGCCTTCAGGCCCCAGCTGTTCGTTGGTGGTGGCTTTGACGCCCACCTGATCGGCTGCCAGCCCCATGCGCGCCGCGATGGCAGAACGCATCGAGGCGATGTGGGGCTTGAGCTTGGGCCGCTCGGCCACTAGCACTGAATCCACATTCACCACGCTCCAACCCCGCTCCATCACCAGGGCCACTACCTGCTCCAGTAGCTCCAGGCTGTCGGCTCCCTGCCACTGCGGGTCGTCCGGTGGGAAATACAGGCCGATGTCGCCTAGGGAAAGGGCCCCCAGCAGGGCGTCCATGATTGCGTGCACCAGCACGTCGGCATCGCTGTGGCCATCAAGCCCCAGGCCGGCGGGATGCTCCAGCCGCTGGCCGCCCAGGATCAGCGCCCGACCGGGCACCAGCCGGTGGATGTCGTAGCCATTGCCGATGCGGAGTTGCATGGAGTGGGGGTGCTTGGTCTCAGTCTCCCCTAGGGCTGGGTCTAGACCAAGACTCAATTTTCCTTAGACCCCAACACCTGCAGCTGATTGCCCTCGCGGCCCAGCACGGTCACGGCCGCACCTGGGCTGAGGGCTTGGCTGCTGCCCAGGTTGACGGCGCTCCAGCTCTGGCCGTGCCAGCGCACCCGACCCGTATCGCTGCCGTCGAAGCCACTGAGCACCGTGGCGGTTTCCGCTGGCGGCAGGCTGCGGTGCCGCTGCCGTGCCGACCAGCGCCGCAGACCCAACACCCCCAGGCCGGTGAGGCCCGCCAGTAGGCCTAGCTGCAGCAGGGGCGGCAGGGGTAACCAGGCCGTCGCCACTGACAACACCAGGGCCACCACCGCCGCCGGTAACAGCCCATCCACCTCGGCGCCCGCCAGGGCAAGCAGCAGCAGGCCGGTGGCCAGCAGCAGCCAGAGGAGCGACACGGGAGCCATGGCGGCGCGGCGGGTGGGGGTGGTTCAGCTCACCCATGCTGACTAGCGTTGGTATCTCATGCTCGGATTCCTGCCGTGGAAGCTCTGCTCTCCCTGCCCGCCTTGGTGCTGATGGCCCTGCTCGGCGTCAGCAGCGTCAAGGTCACCAGCGGCGGCCAGTCGCGCCTGGTGGAGCGCCTTGGCAAGTACGACCGCCAGCTGCAGCCGGGCCTCTCCTTGGTGCTGCCGGGGCTGGAGAAGGTGGTGAGCCACGAATCGCTCAAGGAGCGGGTGCTCGATATTCCGCCCCAGCAGTGCATCACCCGCGACAACGTCGGCATCGAGGTGGATGCGGTTGTGTATTGGCAGCTGCTGGAGCACGCCCGCGCCTACTACGCCGTCGACAATCTGCAGGCGGCCATGGTGAACCTGGTGCTCACCCAGATCCGGGCCGAGATGGGCAAGCTCGACCTCGACCAAACCTTCACCACCCGCCAGGAGGTGAATGAGGTGCTGATGAAGGAGCTGGATCAGGCCACCGATCCCTGGGGCGTGAAGGTGACTCGGGTGGAATTGCGCGATATCCAGCCATCCCGTGGCGTGCAGCAGGCGATGGAGCAGCAGATGACAGCTGAGCGGGAGAAGCGGGCGGCAATTTTGCGTTCGGAAGGCGAGCGCGACTCCCAGATAAATGCGGCCCGGGGCCGGGCGGAGGCCCTGCTGCTCGATGCCGAAGCCCAGGCCAAGCAGCAGACCCTGCTGGCCCAGGCCAGGGCCGATGCGGCCAGTCGGCTGGCCGAGGCGATGCAGGCCAACCCCCAGGCCGCCGAGGCGATGCGTTTGCTGCTGGCCGGCGACTGGATGGCGATGGGCGAGCAGATGGCTCAGGCTCCTGGAGGCAGTGTGCTGATGGTGGATCCCCAGAGCCCGGCAGCCCTACTTACGGCTTTGCGGGGTCTGCAGCAGGGTCAGGGTTGAGGCGGTAGCGGCGGCGGTGGAAGGCCCCTATCCCCAGGAGCCCAATCCCCAGCAGCCTCGAGCCGTACGGCAGTGCCGATTGCGCAAGCCATCAACATCCCACCCGCCTGTCCCAGCACCTCGTAGTCCACCCGCACCCCCACAACGGCATCGGCGCCCAGCAATCGAGCGCGCCTACCTAGTTCCTGCAGTGCCATCTCCCGGGCCCGCTCCAGCGTGGCTTCATAGGACCTAGCCCGGCCGCCGATTAGGTCCCGGATGGAGGCCAGAATGTCGCGAAAAATATTGGCGCCCAAAATTGTTTCGCCGTGCACCAGGCCCAGGTAGTGCCGGATCGGCTGGCCTTCAAGGCTGGAGGTGGTGCTGAGCAGCATCGCTGTTAAGGCAACCGGGGGCTGAGCCCAGTTTGCTGTTTCTACTGCTGGAGTTGCTGCTGCGCCTGCCAGAGCCCGAATAAATCCGGCCGGCGTTCGGCGGTGCGCTGCTGCTGCTGCTCAAAGCGCCAGCTTGCGATGGCGCCATGGTCACCGCTGCGCAGCACTGCCGGCACCTCCAGCTCCCGGAAGTTGGCGGGACGCGTGTAGTGGGGATGCTCGAGCAGCAGGGCGCTGTGACTTTCGTCGTCGAGGCATGCCTGGGTTCCCACGGTGCCTGGCAGCAGCCGCACCACGCCGTTGATGATTACCGCCGCCGGTAGCTCGCCGCCGGTGAGCACAAAGTCGCCGATCGATACCTCCTCATCAGCTAGGGAGCGGATGCGTTCATCGAATCCTTCGTAGTGGCCGCAGATCAGCACCAGCTGGTCGTAGCCGCTGGCCCAGCGGCGCAGATCGGCCTGCTCGAGCGGCTTGCCCTGGGGGCTCATCAGCAGCACCCGCCGCCGCGGCAGCACCGGGATCGCCTCCACCGCCGCAAACACCGGCTCTGGTTTAAGCACCATGCCGGCGCCGCCGCCGTAGGGCTCGTCGTCGACCTTGCGGTATTTGTCGGTGGCGAAATCGCGGGGGTTGTGGGTGTGGAGCGCGGCGATGCCGGCAGCAAAGGCCCGGCCGATCACCCCCAGGCCCAGCAGTGGCGCAAAGGCCTCCGGTGCCAGGCTCACCACATCGAGGCGCATGGGTTCAGCTCGCGGGCACGGTGGGCCGGCTCACCCGGCGGATCTCGGAGCTGAAGCTGGCCCGGCCGGGGCTGCCAGCAGCGCTGGTTTCCACCGTGGAGCGCAACCGCAGATTGGGCTTGGTGAACCAGATCCGCTCGCGCACCTCCCGGCCATCGCCTGTGATCACCAGCTCCAGGCTGCCGTCGGGCCAGAGCTGCCAGCGGCCCTGCTGCTCGCCGCTGCTGAAGCCACCGTTTGCGTCGAAGTGCAGCTGCTGCTTGGCCACGCCATCTTTCGGGCCCACTTGTAGGCCGCCGGCCCCATCAGCGGCCTCTGCCTCCAGGAAGGCCACCACCAGTTCGCCGCGCTCGCTGCTGTGCCAGGCCTCGCCGTCCTCGCCTAGGTCTTCGGCGCTGTCGCTATCAGCAGCGTCGACCGCGCCCAGGGCGAACTGGCTGCGCAAGCTCATCCATTCACCGGCGCAGAGGCGCAGAAAGGCGCCAATTTGCTCGGGCGGAAAAGGGGCGGTGTCGGGGCTGGGCTCGCTCATGGGCGTGATTCTCTCAGCCGCCTGACCCGCCGTCGCCCATCCAGATCACCTGGTGGCCGTAACCGCGGAGGGTTCGATCCGCTGTGAGCAGGGTGAGGCCGTTATGGATGGCCTGGGCCACCAGCAGCCGATCGAAGGGGTCGCGATGGATCCAGGGCAGATGCTGCACCGCCAGAGAGTGTTCTGGCTCGATTCCCAGTTCCTGGAGACCCTGCTGCTTCAGGCCGTCACGTAATTGAGCTGCGTCGACGACGAATCCAGGCTTGCCGAGGGAGGTTTTGATCGCCACTTCCCAGAGGCTCACCACGCTAAACAGCATGGGAAAGCGGCGGTCCCTGAGGTTGCCACGCAACGTTGCCTCTACGCGCTCCGGGGCGATGGCCAGCCAGAGCAGCAGCTGGGTGTCGAGCAGTTGCGGCCTGAGCTTGGGTTGCGTTGAGCTGGCTGCCCCCATCAGCTGAACATCGCCTCGATGTCCTGCTGGAAGTCGGCTTTGAGGTCGCAGTCCAGAACCGCAGCCCCCTGAAGAAAGCCGAGCTCGCGTCGGCGAGGAGCCTCATCTACCGGCACCAGCCGCACCAGGGCTTTGCCGGCTCGCGCAATCACCACCTCCTCCCCATCGAGCGCTTGCTCCACATACCGGGAGAGATTGGTTTTGGCGTCGTGGAGGTTGACTTTCATTGTCTCAGCTTAGCCGCTATGCCGGCTAAGCAGGATTTACTCCCCCCGATAGCCCAGTTCGCTCAACCGCGCGGCACTGCGTCGCCAGTTGGGCACCACCTTCACGAACAGCTCCAGATACACCGGCCCGTCGATCAATTTCTGCATCTGCTGGCGGGCGCCGCTGCCGATCTCCTTAAGCATGCGGCCCCCTTTGCCGATCAGGATTCCCTTCTGGCTGCTGCGTTCCACCAGCACCGTCGCCAGCACGGCAGTGCGCGGCCCGTCGTCGACGATGCGCTCGATCTGCACCGCCACCGAGTGGGGAATCTCCTCGCGGGTGTGGTGCAACACCTGCTCGCGGATCAATTCCGCCAGCAGCAACTGCTCGGGCTGATCGCTGACCGCATCCGGTGGGTATAGGTGGGGACCCTCCGGTAGGTCGGCGGCCAGAGCTGCCACCAACTCGCTGGTACCCGCGCCGTTCAAGGCGCTCACCGGATGCAGGGGCCAGCCCGGCACCAGCTCGCCGTAGCTCTGGGCTAGTTCCTCGGCCCGGGCCGGATCCACCAGGTCGTTTTTGTTGAGGGCTACGTGCACCGGCGCGCGGCAGTGCTGCAGCAGCTCCACGATGAAGCCATCGCCCCGGCCAGCGGGCTCGCTGCCATCCACCAGCAGCAGCACCACATCCACTTCACCGATGGCGCCCCGGGCGCTCTGCACCAGTCGCTCCCCCAGCAGGTGGTGGGGCTTGTGGATACCTGGCGTATCTACCAGCACCAGCTGGGCTGTTTCGGTGGTGAGGATCGCCCGCAGCCGGTTGCGGGTGGTTTGGGCTACCGGCGAGGTGATCGCCACCTTTTCGCCCACCAGCTGGTTGAGCAGGGTGGATTTGCCCACGTTTGGCCGGCCGATCAGCGCCACGAAGCCGGAGCGGAAGCCTGCGGGGCTGGTGGGCAGGGCCGGGATGGTCGTGGGAAACTCCATAGCACCAGCCTGGCAGCTGGCAGGGCCAACCTTGCTGCCTGGGCGGAGTTCATAGGCTGGAACTCTGGTTGTGACCTATTCACCGCAATGACCGCTGCTGCCGAACCAACTTTTCAGCAGGCCATGGAGATCACAGCCCAGTGGCTGGCGTTGTGGGAGCAGGGTGAACTCAGTGATGAAGTGCTCGCCGACCGGGTGGCTGAGCTGGTAGCAAGCCGCGATGGTGCCCGGGGCTTTTTTGTCGTCAGCCTGGCGGGCGACTGCCCGCTAATGGACCGCCTGCCCGAAACCCTGCTGATGCAGCTGCGGCTGGCAGGCGAGGGCGTCGTCGATCTTTCGGCCCGCAACCTGGCCATGAGTACGGCGATGGCCCTGCACCATCAACGTGCCGGCGATTCCAGCCAGCAGGGGGCTTCGGAGCGGGTGCAAGCCCGCTGCACCGAACTGCTCAGGAGCCTTGAGCCCCAGGCCGTTAAGGAGCGGCTGGAAATCCTGCTGGCGGCTACTGCCGGGCAGGGAGAAGACGTCGCCTTCCTGGATCGCTGGGGCTACGACGCCGAGCAGCGGAGCTCGATCGCCGCCGCAATCGAAGCGGTGGCTGAGTCTTGAAACGGGCGAAGATGGTTTCATTGCCCCGCCGTCGCTTCAGCCCATGAATCGCCCATTGCCATCCCGGGCGTTACGCGTTCTGGCCACGGGAATCGGTGCCGCCGCCCTGCTGGCTCCAGCGCCGGCCAGGGCAATTGAAACCATCAATTTGCGGCTGCCCCTGCTCGAGACAAATTTCAGCATCAGGGTCGCTGAATTGCGCAGTCCGGAGGCCTTGATTGCCGGCGACAGCGATCTAGCCGAGCTCGACCGTGCCACCCGAGGCGAGATCGGCCGCAGGCTCAAGGCTGTGTTGAGCTCTGATCTGCCCCTTGAAGCAAAGGCGGTTATTCGCCAGGCCCAGGGATCACCACTGCTTGATCAGGTGCTGCTGTTGGTGGGGGCCCTAGGCGACATCGATGGCCTGCCTGATCCCATCGATCCGGCTCAGTTTGAGCAAGCGATGGAGCGCTCTGCCGCTAAGGGGGGCATCAGCTTGCTGGATGTGATCGAGCAGCTACCAGGCCAGAGCGTCACGGTGGAGCTGGGCCGGTTGGGATTTTCAATTCAGCGCTTTCGTGACCAACGCCGCTCGGCAGAAAAGCTGATTGCCTCCCTGCCGGCGGTGGGTAGTGCTGGACCGCTGCAGGAGGTGGGGCCCCTGGCTGTTGCCCGGCAGGAACAAAGCATCGCCGTTGGCCATCGCTCGGAGCCGTTGGCTCTGGTGGTGCTCGAGCCAATGGGATCTGGCGCGGCGCCCAATCGACTGGTGGTGATTTCCCACGGGCTGTGGGATGACCCCAGCAACTTCGAGGGCTGGGCAGCCCACCTGGCTAGCCATGGCTACACCGTGGTGCTGCCCCGCCACCCAGGCAGCGATCAAAGCCAGCAGCGGGCCATGCTGGCCGGCAAGCAGCCCCCTCCCAGTCCGTCTGAGCTGGCCCTGAGGCCAAAAGACGTGTCGGCCGTGATCGATGCCGCCGCCCAGGGCCGGCTGGCTTTGCGCCGACCGGTGAACACCCAGGCGGTGCTGGTGGCGGGCCATTCCTGGGGGGCGACCACGGCGCTGCAGCTGGCTGGGGCCCGGCCCATCACCACCAAACTTCAACAGCTGTGCGATGAGGTGCGCGACCCCTCCCGCAATCTCAGCTGGATATTGCAGTGCAACTTCGTTGGTTCGGCGGATAGTGCCGCTCTGGTCGACCCCCGGGTGGCTGCTGCCATTGCGGTGAGTCCGCCGATGCGCTTGCTATTTGATGTCGATTCCGCCGGCAGCATGAAGGCGAAGGTGCTGGTGATCAGCGGTAGCCGCGACTGGGTGGTGCCGCCCGGGCCCGAGGCGATCGAGCCCATGGCCAGGGCCACCCGGGGCGGAGCCAGTGGCCATCGCCTGGTGCTGGCTGAGAACGCCGATCACTTCAATTTGCGTTCGCCCAGGGGCGAGGCCGGGGGGCCCTTGCGGGCTCTGCTGCTGGCTTGGTTTAACTCCGCTGCTCGCTCAAGCCAAGGCAACCCGCCTGAATTGCCCCTTGCTGGTTGGGGCAGTGCAACCCATCCGCTGCGGGAAGTGACATCGGCATTGCCCAAGCCTCCGGCTCAGCCATAAAAAAGCGCCCCTTTTGGGGCGCTGAAGTTACTGAATTGAAGCTCAGTCGCGGCGACCGCCGCCCTGGAGGGCAATGATCAAGCGCAGGATGAAGATAAATAGGTTGATGTAGGTGAGATACATCCCCAAGGCGCCGGCCAAGTATTGGTCGTCGCTGTAGGTGCGGGGCATTGTGTAGAAGTCGACAAAGGCTGCTCCTACGAACAACACAGTGCCGAAACCTGCAATCAGCAGTTCGAAGGTGCCGCCGCTGAAGACGCCTGGGGCAAAAATGCCTCCGATGATCTGCACGACCATGGCGATCAGCAGGCCGAGGATGCCCAGACCCACCACGCCGCTCAGCGCTTGGCCGATGTTGTCGCTCATGCGGCGTCCCACGACTGAGGCCACCACAAAAGTGATGCCCGTAGCCAGGGTGGCTGTGCCGATGGCGCCGACACCAGCGGCGCTTACGGCGTAGGCAACGATGCCGCTGAGGGTGAAGCCGGTGATCAGGCTGTAGGCCGTCAGCAGCGGCAGGGCGGTGTTGTTGTTGCCCTTCAGGGCCACATTCTGGGCCACGAAGAACAGGATGAAGTTGCCGATCAGGGCCACCCAGAACAGGGGCATGAACAGGGTTGGGCTGCTGGCCATCAGGGCCAGTCCTCCCATTACCCCACCGGCGGTGAGCACCATGCCGCCGCCCACATAGGGCAGGGCCTTGTTGACCACATTGGGGCCAACTAGGGCACTCGATTGAGCCTCACGAATGGCCTGTTGAAAATTGCTGCTGGCCGGCATGGCGCACCAGTGGTTTCGAAGTTTCTATATCCTGCCAGCGATCTGCAGGCAACGGGAGACCCTGATGGCTGCCGTTGGTGCGGATCTCCCTATCGGGATTGGGCTCAGGTTTGGCGCGTGGGCTTCAGGAATTGCCACCAGCCTGGTTGTTTGAGCTAGGCCAGAGCCCCGCCGCTAGCACCGCAACGCCGGTGCCGATGCATGATTCAGCCAAGCGCAGCAGGGCATTGAGCCCCGGACTTAGCTTCGGATCCAGGCTGCCGGTGACCATCACAACGATCACGGTGATAGCTGCTAATCGGCCATGGCTGGGCACATTGATCGCCGCGCAGAGCGCAACTGTGGCGAAGATTGCCACGGCCATGCCCAGAGGGTGAAAGGGCAGCAGCGTCAGGTAGATGGCACTGGTGCCGGCGCCTATGGCTGAACCCAAAATTCGCAGCGAGGCTGAGGAGGTTGTCTCCCTGCGGGTGGCCTGGGTTACCACGATCGCGGAGATCGCCGACCAAAGCCCGCCGATCTTGGGTAGGTAGCCCGGGAACAGATTCGTGAACCAGTAGCCGAGCAAGTAAGCCACCAAAGCCGCTATGGCGATCTCGGCGGGGATGCGCAGACGCTCTGCTTTGTTCATGGTTCAGGCTCACTGCACTGGCTATCGAATCGCCTTTTAACGGCAGGCGCCAGTTTGGTGGCATCGCGATCCGCATAGGCCTCCACCAACCGCTGCACTAGCGGGTGGCGCACCACGTCAGCCGCGGTGAGCTCGCAGATCGCGACCCCCTCCACCCCCTGCAGCACCTGGGCAGCTTCCTGCAGGCCGCTCATTACCCCATAGGGCAAGTCCACCTGGGTGGGATCGCCAGTTACCACCATGCGGGAGTGTTCCCCCAGCCGGGTAAGCACCATCCGCATCTGGGTGGTGGTGGTGTTTTGGGCTTCGTCGAGGATCACAAAGGCGTCTGCCAGGGTGCGGCCACGCATGTAAGCCAGAGGCGCCACTTCAATCACCCCTTTTTCCAGCAGGGCACCGGTGCGCTCGGCGCCGAGCAGGGCGTGCAGCGCGTCGTAGAGGGGGCGCAGGTAGGGATCAACTTTCTGCTGCAGATCGCCCGGTAAAAAACCGAGCCGTTCGCCCGCCTCCACCGCCGGGCGAGTGAGCACCAACCGCTCCACTTTGCGCTCGGTGAGCATGCGCACCGCCTGAACGGCGGCCAAAAATGTTTTGCCCGTGCCCGCCGGGCCGAGGGCAATGGTGAGGTCGTGGCGCTCCATGGCTTCCATGTAGGTCTGCTGGCGCAGGGTGCGCGGGCGCAGCAACTTGCCACTTTGGCTGCGGGCCAGCACCTGGCGGCCCAGTTGCTGATGCTCCGCGCTCCTGCCGGTGTCGAGGGCTTGCAGTGCTACCCGCGCATCCACCTGGGTGATGGCTTGGCCTTCCTGCCACAGGGGGCGAAGCAATTCCACCAACGCCGCCGCCCGCTCCATTTGGCTGGGAGGGGCCTGAATAACCAAATCCAGCCCCCGCAGCACCAGCGAAGCTCCGGTGAGGGCTTCGAGATGGCGCAGGGTGGATGATTCGGCGTCACCTGCCAGGGCTAGAGCCGCGGCAGGATTGGGCAGGGGAATGGCAAAGCTTGTAGGCCCCTTTGGCTCTGCCATGGGGCGAAAGCTCAAGCTTCGTCGGTAGCGGCGGCTTCCGTAGTTGCTTCTTCGGCACTGGCGGCTTCCGCTGCAGCAGCTTCAGCAGCTGCCTTGGCTTCGGCGGCAGCAGCAGCTTCGGCAGCCTTGGCTTCAGCAGCCTCCTTGACAGCCTGCTTGGCGGCAGCTTCGCGGGCATCAGCCTGCTTTTGCTTGCCAACGACCTCGGCAGGGCGCACGGTCTTCTCGATTAGACCGCCCTTCTCCAGCAAGGAGCGCACCGTATCGGTGGGTTGGGCCCCCTGGCCGAGGCGAGTGCGGATCGCCTCGGTGTCGAGACGGGTCTCTTTGGTACGGGGGTTGTAAAAGCCCAGCTCCTCAAGCGGACGTCCGTCGCGGCGAGAGGTGCTGTTAGTGGCCACGAGGCGGAAACTCGCTTCCCGCTTCTTTCCAAACCGCTTCAGGCGGAGCTTGATCATCGTGGCCTTGCGCTAGGTGTCCAAACAAGCAATGTACCCCGTCGGGTGCTCATAGCTGCCCGAATCCCTTGCGTTTCTTGGCGGGCTTGGCAACTCTTTGCCCCGCCCCACCGCCACTGCCACCACCACCGCCCATGGGGCCAGGCATCCCAGGCATCCCAGGCATACCCCCCATCCCTGGCATGCCGGTCATGCCGCCGCCGCGGGTCATCTGTTGCATAAAGCCCCGCATCTTCTGGAAATCTGCCAGCACTTTGTCCACCTCGGCCGAGCTGTGGCCGCAGCCAGAGGCGATGCGGCGCCTTCTTGAGGGTTGGGAGGCCAGCAGCTCCGGTTGCTGGCGCTCGATCTCTGTCATTGAGCCAATCATCGCCTCGATCTTTTTGAGCTGCACCTCGCCTTGCTTGAGCATGCCGTCGTCAATTTTGTTCATGCCCGGGATCAGCTTCATCAGCCCGCCCAAGGAGCCCATGCGCCGGATCATGCGCATCTGCTGCAGAAAGTCGGAGAAGTCGAAACTGGCTTCCTGGAGTTTTTGCTGCATGCGGGCCACGTCGGCCAGCTCCACCTCCTTGGTGGCCTTCTCCACCAGGGTGAGCACGTCGCCCATGCCGAGGATGCGGCTTGCCATCCGCTCGGGATGGAAGGGCTGAAGCGCCTCTACCTTCTCGCCGGTGCCGATGAACTTGATCGGCGCACCGCTCACCTTGCGGATTGAGAGGGCGGCACCGCCGCGGGAGTCGCCGTCGAGCTTGGTGAGCACAGCTCCGGTGATGCCCACCTGCTCGTGGAAGGCCCGGGTGAGATCGGCGGCCTCCTGGCCGATCATCGAATCCACCACCAGCAGCACCTCGTCGGGCTGCACGGCCTGACGGATCCGCACCATCTCCTCCATCATCGACGTGTCGATTTGGAGTCGGCCGGCGGTGTCTACCAGCACCGTGTCGAAGCCCTCCTCGCGGGCCTTGGCGATGCCGGCGGCGGCGATGTCCTCGGGCTTGGCATCGGTGCCAAGGCTGAATACCTCCACGCCGATTTGGGCGCCCAGGGTCTTCAGCTGCTCAATGGCGGCAGGTCGGTAGACGTCTGCTCCCACCAGCAGGGCCCTGCGCCCCTGCTCCTTGAGGTGCAGGCCGAGCTTGGCGGTGGCGGTGGTTTTGCCGGCGCCCTGCAGGCCGGCCATCAGCACCACCGAGGGTGCACCGGGCTTGCCACCTCCGGCCAGGGGGGCGTTCTCGCCGCCCATGGTTTCAACCAGCTGCTCGTGCACCAGCTGGATAAATTTCTGATCCGGGCTAACGCCCCGCACCACCTCGGCGCCCACGGCCTTGCGGCGCACCTCCTCGACGAAGTCCTGAACAACTGGCAGGCTCACATCCGCCTCCAGCAGGGCTCGACGCACCTGCTTGAGCGCGCCTTCTACGTTGGTTTCTGTGATCGAGGCCTGCCCTCTCAGGCTCTTAAACGCCTCTTCAAATCGCTGCGAAAGCTCGTCAAACATCGCGGTGCCACTCCGGGGCCAGGGGTTGGGGCCTGGGCCCCATATTCAAACGATCGTAAAAACAAGTCCGGCTGGTCAGGGAGCTTTCTGGAAGCTCACCAGGCGCCAGATACCCCCGTCGCGGCCGAACACATAGAGGTTGCGAAGCTCCATCTTGCTGGGCTCGCCTTGAGGATCTCCCTTGGCGTTGAGCCGCTGATCGGTGTAGCTCAGCCCCACCGTGGCGGCGATGCGGTTGGCGTCTCGCTCGTTGATCACCAGATTGGTGATGTCGGTGCTGATGGTCTGGGTTTCGCCACGGGCCTGGTCGGCGTCGCGCTCTGAGGCAAGTCGATCCAGCTGGCTTGGCCGGGCCAGCACCTCCAGGGGAATGCGACTGTCTTTGCCTGCCAGGATTGCGGCCTTGGCGTCGAGCCATGCTTCGAGCAGGGCCTGCACCTGGGCTTCGCTCGGCGCTTCCTCTCGCAGGGGCAGGCTGGGTTCGGCGGCAGGGGTGGCCTTGACGGGAGGGGGGGGCTTGATGGGAAGAGCTGGTGGGGCGACCGGTTGCACCGCGATGGGAGTGCGGCCCGGGCCGGGGGCGGGAGAGCGCAGCCTCACAAACGAGGCGATGGCCAGCAGTGCCACCCCGGCTGCCACTGCTACTCCGGTAGTTGTGCGGCGCGACGGCCACTGCCTCGGCAATTGACACTGCCACGGCAACTGCCACTGGGGCATGCGCTCCATCCAGGAGGAAGGACCATGGCTATCCCAGGCGTCCCGCAGGCTATCGAGCCAGGCCGTCCCATCCCAGTCCCACTGCTCGTCTTCGTCTTCCTGTTCCAGGAAGCCGCCGCTGGGGTTGGCTGGGGCCGCGCTAACCGGGGCCAGGCCCATGTCCCAGGCGAAGTCGCTTTCGGCGGGCGCTGGCAAGCGCTCTGGGGGGCTGTCGTGCTGCTCGACATAGGCCTGTACGTCGCGGTCGGCGAAGTAGGCCTCCAAGTCCGGATCAGCCTCCAGATCGCGGTAGCCGGGCAAAACATCCCGCGCCAGCCAGTCGCGGCAGTAGGCGCAGAGTTGGGCTAGGGAGTCGCTGCTTTGCTGCTCGGCCCAGCGCTTCAGTTCGGGGGTTGCTCCCTGCTCAAAGGCGCTGCGGGCTTTGTCCACCTGACCAAGCAGCAGATGCAGGCAGGCCAGCAGCGGTTGTAGTCCGTCTTGACCACTGGCCTCCAGCCGTTCGCGGGCCGCGGCGATGCGCTCGGGCTTGCGTTGGGCAAAGCCGGAGGCCGTGAGGGCGGTGCTTGCCAAAAAGTCGGCAGCCGCAGAGGCTCCTGCCCAGCGACTGAACAAATCCACCTGTTCCTGGACTGTCAGGAAGGCACGGATCTGCTTAAAAAAGGCCTGAAATTCCTCTGGGCCCATGCTCGGGTCACCGAAACCCTCCAGTCCGCCCCGGCGGGCCACCAGCTCTTCAAGCAGGGTCAGACCCTCGGCCCTTTCCGCTTGGGCCGTGAGGTTGCGGCTGAGTAGGTCCAGCACTCGGTAGGGCCGCAAACCATCGAGCTCGTCGCTTAGTTGTTGGCGAATGGCTGGTAATTGGCCCATCCGCTGCAGCAGGTGCTGGCCCTGCTGCAAGGTCTGGGCGGCGGCCTCGTAGCGCCGTTGCTGGCGCAGGTCGACGGCGGCTGCCAGGCAGGCGAGGCCAGCTAACAGGGCCAGGTCGGACTCGCGGGTGCTGCCCAGCGCTGGCGTCTGAGGTGGCTGCAGGGCCCGGCAGGCGAGCTCGAAGCTTTCGAAGGCTTGACCCGCTTCGAGTAACAGCAGCAGGCCGCCCACCTCCTTGCTGGTGGGCACATCCAGGGCGGGCATCAGCGCTGGACCGCTACCGGCTAGCGCCGTCAGGTCGGATTCATAGGCCTGGCGCCGGCTGCTGTCGCTGAGCAGGTCGGCGCTGGTGCGCAGTAGTTCCTCACGGGCTAGCAGGGTTTCCTGGGTAAATCCCTGATCTGGCGCCCGGTCGATGCGTTGCTGCAGGGTGCGCAACAGGGACTGCAAGTCCGTGGTCGGGTTGACTCCGAGCAACCGGAAATGATCGATCGGCAGTTCCAATCCAGGCCTTTCACTGGTGGCTGACTGTAGGCAGGGTCAGCGGTTGTGGCACAAATTGTCAGCTGCTGCGGGAACAGACCTCGTACAGTTGGGAAATGACGCAGGCGGACATGGGCCACGACATTGCGGCGGCACCTGGATCAGCTTCCGGAGCACCGACCTGTTCAGCCGACGTCACCAGTTTGGTGGGGGCTCACGCTGAGCGCCTCGAGAACCTTTACCCATCCGTGCCTGCCACGGTGAATCGCGAGGAGGGCTTGATGCTCTACCGCGACATGACCCTGGGTCGGCGCTTTGAAGACAAGTGCGCGGAGATGTATTACCGCGGCAAAATGTTTGGCTTTGTGCACCTCTACAACGGCCAGGAGGCCGTGAGCACGGGCGTGATCAAGGCGATGAAGATGCAGCACGACTGGTTCTGCAGCACCTACCGCGACCACGTCCACGCTCTGAGCTGCGGTGTGCCGGCCCGCGAGGTGATGAGCGAGCTATTCGGCAAGGAGACCGGCTGCAGCAAGGGCCGCGGCGGCTCTATGCACCTTTTTTCGAAGGAGCATCACCTGCTCGGTGGCTACGCCTTCATCGGTGAAGGCATCCCCGTGGCATTGGGGGCTGCCTTCACTAGCCGCTACAAGCGCGATGCCCTAGGCGATGCCAGTAGCGACTCTGTTACCGCCGCCTTCTTCGGCGATGGCACCTGCAACATCGGTCAATTCTATGAGTGCTTAAACATGGCGGCTCTTTGGAAGTTGCCGATTCTGTTTGTGGTGGAAAACAACAAGTGGGCCATCGGCATGGACCACAACCGCGCCACCAGCGATCCGGAGATTTGGCGTAAGGCGGCTGCCTTTGGCATGGCTGGTGAGGAGGTGGATGGCATGGACGTGCTGGCGGTGCGTGCCGCCGCCCAGCGCGCCGTTGAGAGGGCCCGGGCCGGAGAGGGTCCCACCCTGCTGGAGTGCCTCACCTACCGCTTCCGCGGCCATTCCCTGGCTGACCCCGACGAGCTGCGCGAAGAGGCTGAGAAGGAGTTTTGGGCCAAGCGAGATCCGATCAAATCCCTCGCCGCCCGCTTGATCGAGCAGGGCTTGGCTAGGGCCGAGGAGCTCAAGGCGATCGAGAAGGAGATCGATGCCGAAGTGGCTGATTGCGTCGAATTCGCCCTGGCGGCCCCCGAACCCAAGCCGGAAGAGCTCACTCGCTACATCTGGGCGGAAGACTGAGGTTAAGGAAGAACGGATTTTGCTCAGAGCCGGTGCAGGTGGGCCACCTCACTGGCGATGGTATTTACTTTCGATGCTTTAAATCAGTGTCGTAATTGCTTTCCAATTGGAATTATCCCTATGAAGCGAAATGCTATGGCCATCTGTCTGCCACGGATGTAAGCCTATTTAGGCTGTGGCTCAGTAGTTTTAATTGTAAGTAAGAGGCTTGGGTTGTTTCTCGCCCGATTGCCGCATTGAATACGAGGCCCAAAAGTTATTCCATGGAAAGATCGCTCCATGTGATGAAATCTGCTCTTCCTAGCATCGTTGTGTCAAAGTCAATGAGTCTTGCTAGTAGTCTGCCTGATTCTTCATGTTCACTCCCTGGCGCAGAGGAGATCATGAGGTGATCAGATATCTCATGGTCTTCCTCCTTTGTCACGTAAATACCATTGGCTTTGAAAACCAATTGATCAAAGGTCAGGCCACCTGCCAAGGCGATTTGGTCGACTCCCTGACGGAAATCAGTGATCACATCGCCTTCCTCCTCATGGGCAAGGGGCGCGAATGTTGAAGCCATTTCCCCACCGCCCCCATGGCCGCCTTCTCCTCCAGGCAGGGAGAGCACGAACACATCCCGCCCGAGTCCGCCTGTGTAGGTATCGGGTGCATTGCCTCCGAACAGAATGTCATCGCCAAGCCCCCCCACCATTAGGTCGGGTCCGCAGCCGCCGATCAACAGATCATTGCCGTTCTCGCCGAAGAGGTCATCACGACCCTTGCCTCCGCGTAGCTCGTCATTGCCGTTGCCACCATGGACAATATCGCGACCTTCACCCCCATCAAGGAAGTCATGGCCGTTGTCGCCATAGAGCCAATCCTTGCCCTGAAGCCCCCTGAGCGTGTCATCTCCATTAAGGCCAACGATATTGTCTGGGCCAGCATTGCCTTCAAGAAGGTCTGCGGCATTGGTGCCCAACTGAGCCTCTGGCTTTTCCTCCTCTCCTTGGTCGGAGTCGTCGCAGGTCCCCGAGCTGCCCTCCAGGCTTTGCAGCGCCTGCAAGGGGGAGAGAAGGGTTGCCAGGGTTGCTAACTGAACAGGTGTGAATGAGTAGGCTTTAATCATAACGATCACCCTCGGTAAGTCTCGATAGTCAAGATCAAAAACCATCGTCTGGAGGTCCTACCTTTGGTGTGGCCACCAGATGATGCGAGCTGTAGTTGAATTCTCTACATCATTGACGTCAGAGCGCTCTCCTCTCCGCCACCAACTGTCGACGGCACACCCACCAGTAGAGCCAGCAGGCCGTTGTGGGTGTCTTCGCCATTGAGGCCTAGTTGTTTATCGGCCACCACCTGGGTGAGGCGTCCTTCTGAAAGCTCGGTGGGCTGGAAGCCGGCCTGCAAGGGATCATCGTTGCGTACGGCTGTGTTCTCATCAAAGATCACGGGTGTGCCATCTTCTAGGGCAAAGGTGATGAGATAGGTGCCATCAGCTGTGAACTTCCACGGCAAACCCGACGCACCTACGTTGTAGGTGCCGGAGATGGTGAGTTCGGGGCCGAATGCTGTATTGCTGATGTCGTCGCCGATTTTGATGCTGTCGTCAGGTATGACGTCTACCCACTGATCGCCATCCCAGCTAAGCCCAGTGATGAAGTCAGCCGAATCATTTACCTCAGGTGTCACACTACCATCTTCGGCATACTGTGGCATCAGACCTTCAACCTTCTGAATTACTAGCTTCATGTAGGAATCAACCGTTTCCCCCTCCGTGCTGCTCGCATTTGCGGCATAGACAGAGGCGTACTGGCTGTCATAAGTAATGCCCAGGTCGTCAGTGGTGTCTGATGCGGGGCCGCTGTAGGGCATCCCGGTCCACTCATCGATTGGCAGCCTTGCCCCTTGGCTTTCAGTGGGTCCCTTCTTGGATGGCTTGCCGCCGCCCTTGGCGCCCCCGAGCAGCGTCATGGCGAAGCCAGTGAGGGTGTCATCGGTGAGATCTAGGGGCGTATTGGTTACATCGGCGATTTCCTCGAAGAGGGTTAGCTCCAGCCGGACGTTCCTGCCCAGCTGGATCGGTGCCGACTCCAAGGCGTCACCGATGTTGACAAAATCGATAGCGATTGGGCTCTCTGCAGTGGCATCCGCAGAAATGTTTCCCGCCTGCCATTCGTTGCCTGTAACCCCTTGGGCGAAATACACGTAGATGGGGTCCACCGGCACGGTGGGCGTCGCGGGCGTTGTGAAGGTGAAGAAGCCTTGTGTACCCCTCAGCGTCGGAGCCGTATCAGGAAAAATCGCTGGGAAGGAGAGGTTGTTGCCCGCCGTGGTTTCACCTGGCCTGCCACCGCCACTACCACCCCCGCCTGGGGTCCCACCTCCAGGACTGCCGCCGCCGCCGCCAATGCCACTACCTGAATTGCCGCCACCACCAATGCCTGGGCCCTGACCGGCTGCTGATGGTGCTACTGAGAAATCCTTGCCAAGATCAGAAAGCAGCGGCTCAAATGATTTTGGTTTTGCCATTACTACGGTCTCCGGTTTTAGAGGGAACTGGGTCTACTTGGAGTTGTGATGACCTAGTGGTGGCCTGCGGCTCGCCACTGATTACCTGACTTGTATACCCATACGTCGATTTTGATATGTAATTGCCCTATTCGCTTGCATCAAATTTGCTGCATACCCCTTAATGCTTCTTTGTTTTTCTCTGCTATGTGCTGCATATCTGCTGGTTAATATTATTGCGCTGGTAAGGATTCTTGCTGGTATGCAAGAGGGGCTTGGCGCACCACCTATAGGGCTCAGCAGGCAATTAAGCCCGGCAGATGGTTCGTGTCCTCTGAGGGTGAGGTGCTGCATGGCAGCCCTTATCGCAATCGGATCGCCGAGTCGTCACCCTGTTGACCTGGGGTCCGAGCCGGCCTCGTCAGGAGTGCGCGTTCTTACCCTTGGCTGCCAGCGACTAAGCGGCTCTGGCCAGCTTGCTCAGTCCGCTGAGGTTTTACGAACCTTTAGTCAGTGCCTTAAAGCGTGGCTGGGGTGCGGCGGGTGAGATTGCGCAGCTTGCGTAGAGCTTTGAGTTCTACCTGGCGCACCCGTTCCCGGGAGACGTCGAGCTGGCGGCCGATCTCCGCCAGGGTGTGACGCTCCTCGCCCTCCAAGCCGAAGCGCAGTTGCAGCACCTGACGCTCTTGGTCGCTCAGATGACTCAGCCAGCGCCCTAGCTGCTCCTGATGGATGCCGCGCTCCACCCGGTCGAGGGGCTCCTCCTCTGAGGAATCGGCGATCAGATCGCCCAGAAAGCTGCGGCCTTCATCACCATTTACTGGCGCATCCAGGCTTGAGGTGGTGAGGGACTGGCGCAACAGGCCATCAAGCTCTTCGATCGGCATGGCCATGGCCTCGGCTATCTCCTGGCGGCTGGGCATGGCGCCGAGCTTGTGGGCAAGATCGAGGCTCACCTTGCGAATGGCGGTGAGGCGCTCGCTGAGATGCACCGGCAGCCGAATCGTGCGCGACTGGCAAGCGATCGCTCGGGTCATGCTCTGGCGGATCCACCAGAAGGCATAGGTCGAAAACTTATAACCACGGGTCGGATCAAATTTCTCAACGGCCCGCTCCAGTCCCAGTGAACCTTCCTGGATCAAGTCGAGCAGCTCGAGACCCTTGCCTTGATATTTTTTGGCAACACTTACGACTAAGCGCAAATTGGCTTTCATCATGCGCTGCTTGGAGCGCTTGCCGATGCGGAGCAATTTCTTTTCCAGGTCGCTGAGCTCTCGATCTCCCTCCTCCGTGAGGCGCATCATTGTTTGCACCTGATTGCCGAGTTCGATCTCTTCAGCTGGCGTCAACAGGGGCTCCCGCCCGATCGTGGCCAGATACCAAGTAATCGGGTCGCTACTTCTACGACGACTGCTTTCGCTGACCCTCGTCGGGGATGAGGTCATTGGTACGCCTATCGAAGGAGTTGACTATCGAGGCAAATTCGGCTCTATGAGGGTGTTTTCAGCAACCCTTTAGCTTTCACTTGCAAAACAACACAGAGGCATCCCTGTCCTGGTCTGATATTTGCTGATTTCCGTGTTGTGATCAACACAGCTGAGCCAGGTTTTCTGCCACCTGCATGGGTGTGAAACCGCTCTCGGCCTTTTCCCCCCGTCGCCCAGCCTGGGCGTGGGCTAGTGCTGCCGCTGCGAGCCAGGCGGCGTCGGCGTTGCCGCTGGCGGCCAGGGCCATCGCTCCTATGCCGGCGGCGTAGCCGGCCAGCACGTCTCCGAGTCCTGTTCTGGCACTACCGGGGCTGGCTTCGAGCAGTTGCCAGCGGCGGCCATCCGGGGCCGCCACGATGCTGCGAGCCCCTTTGAGCAGCACGCAGGCCCCAGTGCTCATGGCCGCCTGGGCGGCCGCCTCCAGGGCGGTGGTGCCAGCGAGCTCGGGAAAAAGGCGGGCGAATTCGCCGGGATGGGGGGTGATCCAGGTAGGCCCCTGACGCTGTTGGAGCCAGTGACTTGCCTGTAGGCCAAGCCCTTGGCTCACTGGCCCCGCCAGGCGGTTGAGGCCGTCTGCATCCAGCACCAGCAGCCCCTGCCAGCTCAGTAGCCCGCTCCAGCTCGGCGGATTGGGCCAGCAGTTGGCCTCGGCAAGGCCGGGCCCCACCAGCAGGGCATCCAGCCGCTGGGGATCAAGTTCGGCTACTGGATCCAGGCTCACCACTACCTGTGGGTGCTGCTGCCAGATGCTGCTGGCCAGGGCCTCGGGCAGGGCGGCCCGCAGGCTGCCGCAGCCGCTGCTGCTGGCGCCGGCCAGGGCCAGGCTGGCGGCCCCCCGATAGCTATCGCTGCCCGCCACCACCAGCAGTCGGCCGCGCTGATATTTCGATGCCGCCGGGTTGAATTTGGGTTTGGGCCGTGCCGCCAGGTCTCGCTCCGCCAGGGCCAGGGGCACACTTAGAGGAAGCTCCTGCAGCAGCGATAGCGGCAGGCCTAGGTCGACCCTGTGCAGCGCCCCCACCGCCTCAAGGGCCGCGTCTTGAACCAGACCGGTTTTGATGAGGCCGATTGCATAGGTGCTGATGGCCTGGGCCGTGTATGAGCCGGTGGCCTGGCCGCTGTCGGCGCAGAGGCCCGTGGGCACATCAATAGCCACCAGCGCATCAGGCCGCTGGCGCTGGCGCTGCCCCAGCAGGGCTTCGATCGCCTCTCCAGGCGCCCGCCGCTGGCCGATGCCCAGCAAGGCATCGATCCAGAGGGCGGCACTGCTGGGATCGGGGCTGGCCTCCAGCCGGGGGAGGCCAAGCCACAGGGCGTGGCGCAGATGGGCGGCGCTAAGCGGTTTATGGCGGTCAAACGGGCTCCAGATGGCCGTTGAGATGCCGGCCAGGTGCATTTCCCGGGCGATCACCAGCCCATCGCCGCCGTTGTGGCCTGGCCCCACCAGCACCAGCGCCCCATGGCGCCCCAGCCGCTCGCCGTGCTGCTCCAGCAGCAGCCGACTCACCGCCAGGGCGGCCTTCTCCATCAGGGCTTCCACCGGCAGGCCGCTGGCGAAAAGTTGCTCCTCCAGCGCGGCCATCTGGGCGCTGTTGACCAGCAGGTGGCGGCCATTGCGCTCCGGCCAAGGGGCTACAGCGGACGGCTCTCCCAACCCCTTTAAGGCATCTGGGTTTCATGATGGGAGCACTCCCGCCAGCTGTCTGCCCTTTGCCTGCTCCAGTGGCTTCTTCCGCTTTTGTGCCGCCTGCCTC
Organism: Cyanobium sp. T1G-Tous; assembly: GCF_024345455.1. Classification (NCBI taxonomy): domain Bacteria; kingdom Bacillati; phylum Cyanobacteriota; class Cyanophyceae; order Synechococcales; family Prochlorococcaceae; genus Cyanobium; species Cyanobium sp. T1G-Tous. Next base: position 6,542 of record NZ_JAGQBD010000013.1, on the reverse strand, counting down.
GACGCCGGCTGGTCAGGCAGCTTTAGAGCGGCTGCGGGCCTGGCCCGGGGAGCATCGCGTTGCGGTGGGACTCTCGGGTGGCGTTGACAGCTCCTTGACGGCAGCCCTGCTGGTGGAAGCTGGCTGGCAGGTGGAGGGCCTCACCTTGTGGCTGATGAGTGGCAAGGGTGCCTGCTGCGCCGAGGGCCTGGTGGATGCAGCCGGCATCTGCGAGCAGCTAGGTGTGCCCCACCACGTGGTGGATTTTCGCGAGCACTTCCAGGCCCAGATCGTTGATTTTCTGGTGCAGGGCTATCAGGCCGGCGTTACGCCGCTGCCTTGCTCTCGTTGCAATCGGGAGGTGAAATTTGGGCCGATGCTCCAGTGGGCTGAAAGCGAGCGGAGCATCTGCCGGCTTGCCACGGGCCATTACGCCCGGGTGCGCCATGGCGCCAACAGCGACAACGGTCGTCACCAGCTGTTGCGCGGCTTAGATAGCCAGAAGGATCAGAGCTACTTCCTCTACGACCTACCCCAGGAGGCCCTGGGCCGGTTGGTGTTTCCCCTCGGCGAGCTCACCAAGGCCGACACTCGGCTTGAGGCGGAGCGCCATGGCCTGCGTACTGCGCAGAAGCCCGAGAGCCAGGACCTCTGCCTGGCCGATCACCACGGCTCGATGAAGGCCTTTCTCGATGCCTATCTGCCGCCGCGCCAGGGTCAGATCGTGCTTACCGATGGCACGGTGGTGGGCGAGCACGACGGCATTGAGCACTTCACGATCGGCCAGCGCAAGGGCCTGGGGGTGGCCTGGAGTGAGCCCTTGCATGTAGTGCGCCTCGATGGCGCGATGAACCAGGTGGTGGTGGCACCCCGCGCTGGTGCGGCCCGGGGCGAAGCGTTGGTGGGGGCGGTGAATTGGGTGTCGATCGAGCCACCTACGGCGCCCATGGAGCTGGCGGTGCAGGTGCGTTACCGCAGTGCACCCGAGCCGGCTCGGCTGATTCCCTTGCCCGCCACCGACGCAGATAGCGCAGCCCTGCGGCCCCACCGGGTGCGGTTGGAGTTTGCTGAGGAGCAGTTTTCGATCACGCCTGGTCAGGCGGCGGTGTTTTACGCCGGGGAGATGCTGCTCGGTGGAGGCTTGATTCAGTCCTGAGACCAGTCAAGTCAATCCTGATCTCAGCCGGTCACCAGTAGGGGTCGCTGGCTAGCTCCACCGTTAGCGAGCCCGAGCGGCTGGCGGGCACCGTGGCGATGCAGGCCCGCACCACCTGGCCGTTGACTTCAATCTCGCAGGCGCCGCAACTGCCGCCCAGGCAGCCGGTGGGGATCAGAAAGCCTGCGGCCTGGGCTGCCACCAGCCAGTCACAACCGGCGTTGCAGCTGCTGGTGTGGCCGTTGGGCCAGTGGATGCTGACGGCGGAAGCGGCCATTTAGGGGCTCAGCAGGGGTTCGAGGTTCACGTGGGCCTCAAAGGCATCGGCGAGTCGCTCTAGCAGGGCGTCTCGCTGCCGGCTGTGGTGGGGCGGGTTCTCCGGCAGGTCAGCCAGGCCGCGACGCTGGCGAAGTTGGTTGAGCCAGCGGCGCCGCCAGGGCCCGCTTTCGAATACCCCATGCAGGTAGGTGCCAGCCACCAGGCCGCCCGCTTCGCCAAAGTTGCACCAATGGCCTAGGTCGGGATCGGTGGCGAGGGGGTGCAGGGGGCCGGCAGTTTCGATGGGGCTGCTGAGGCCGCGATGCAGCTCGAATCCCTCCAGGCTCAAGCCCTCGCCGGGCCAGCGGGCCATGCTTTGGCGCTGGCGCAAGGCCTTGCGGCCGCCGAAGCGGGTGCGTAGCGGCAACAGATTCAGGCCTGCCACCACTTCCTCGGCGGCGCAAGCGCCGCCCTCAAGCCCCTGCGGATCCAGTAGCTCCCGGCCCAGTAGCTGTAGGCCGCCGCAAATACCAAACACCTGGCCCCCGCCGGCGACGTAGCTGCGCAGCTCCTGCCCCAGCCCAGCTCGCTGCAGGGCCGCCAGATCCCGCAGGGTCTGCTTGCTGCCCGGCACGATCACCGCATCGGGGCTCCCCAACGGCTCCCCCGGCGTCAGCCAGCGCAGCTGGACGCTGGGTTCGGCCTCGAGGGGATCGAGGTCGGAGAAATTGCTCAGTGATGGCAGGAGCAGCACGGCGATCTCCAGCTCGGCGCCGCTTTTGCGGCCGCGGCGCTCCAGCAGATCGAGGGAGTCTTCTGGCGGAAATAGCTCGTCGAGCCAGGGCATCACCCCCAGCACGGGGATGCCGGTGTGGGCCTCCAACCAGCGGCGCCCCTCGTCAAAAAGCTCACGCCGGCCGCGGAAGCGGTTGATCAGCAGGCCGCGGATCAGGGGCCGCTCCACCGGCCGCAGCAGCGCCAAGGTGCCCACCAGTTGGGCAAACACGCCACCGCGCTCGATGTCGGCCACGAGGATGCAGCGGGCCCGCAGAAATTGGGCTAGCCGCAAATTTGTGAGGTCGCGGGATTGCAGGTTTACCTCCACCGGGCTGCCCGCCCCCTCCAGCACCAGGCGCCCCCCCGGATGGGCCGCCTGCAGCTCGAGTAGGCCGGCGCGAATAGCCGCCCAGCCTGGCCGGAACCAGTCGCGGTAGTAGTGCTCAGCGCGGGCTAGCCCCACCGACTGGCCCAGATGGATCAGCTCGCTGGTGGAGTCTCCCTGGGGCTTGAGCAGCACCGGATTCATGCTGTGGTGGGGTTCGAGTCCGGCGGCCCAGGCCTGTAGCGCCTGGGAGTAGGCCATTTCGCCGCCCACCTGGTCCACCCAGGCGTTGTTGCTCATGTTCTGCCCCTTGAAGGGCAGGGGCGTTTCGCCGCGGCGGCGCAGCACCCGGCAGAGGGCAGCGGTCATCAGCGACTTGCCAGCCCCGCTACTGGTGCCCAGCACCATCAGCGGGGTGGGTGCGGCTGGGGCCTGCTGAGCAGTTTTTGCGCTCATCGCCGCGGCCGGTGGCGGCGAAGCCAGTGCTGCAGGCGTATGGGGCCGCTGGCGCCTGGAATCTCGCCAGGCCACTGGGCTAAAACTTCGCGTCCCATGGGCGTGAGCCGCACCCGCTCGGTGAGGCCCTGGCCGTCCACTTCGCGCCGCAGCACTCCGAGCTGGATCAGCCAGATCCAGTGGGCTTCAACCCGATCGGCACTCGGTGCTCCCTGGCAAAGGCTCTGGAGGTCGTTCCGGCGGCAGAGCTCGCCGCCGCTGAGAGCCCGATCACTCACCTCCACGTAAAACGCCCGCCTAAATGGCAGGCAGCGCATTGCCTGGCTGGCCCTGGACAGGGAGCGTTTGTTTTGAAGCAGGGGGTCGATCGCGGTGGCTTCCCGGTGTTGCATAGAAGGATTCTCCCTGACCCCATGCTCGTGCTCGCCTCCGCCTCCCCAGCTCGCCGGCGCTTGCTGGAGCAGGCCGGCATCGCTCACCAAGTGCAGGTGAGCGGCGTTGATGAGGAGTCGATCAGCGATGCCGATCCCGGCCAGCTTGTGCAGCGGCTGGCCCGGGCCAAAGCCGAAGCGGTGGCCCAACAACTGCCCCAGGGCACCAGGGTGCTTGGCTGCGATTCGCTGCTGGTTTTCAACGGTGAGGTGTTTGGCAAGCCAGCTGACGCTGGCGATGCTCGGCAGCGCTGGTTGCAGATGGCAGGCGGTTGGGGTGAGCTGATCACCGGCCATTGCCTCATCACTAGTAGTGAAGAGGCGATGGTGGGCAGCCTTCAAATCGCCGTAGTTAGGACGCGGCTGCAATTTGCAACTATCGACTCCGATGAAATTGACGCTTATGTAGCCAGTGGCGAACCCCTCCAGTGCGCCGGTGGCTTTGCCTTGGAGGGGCGTGGGGGATTACTGGTAGAGCGGATTGAAGGCTGCTTCAGCAACGTGATCGGCCTGAGCCTGCCGTTGCTGCGCCGTTGGCTCAGGGATCAAGGAAGAGTTGATCCATAACGACCCGATTGTCGCGGCTTTGCCGCAGACCACGGTGCTCGCGGGTTGCCACCAGGGTCATGTCACGCCAGCGGAACACGCCGGTGTAGCCGTGGTCGAAGAAGGCCACGGGCCAGGCGCCGCTGCTGTCATTCACTTCCAGCCGTCCGGTGCTGTTGCTGAAGTTGAAGCGGCGGCCATCCTGCTGCGCCACCACGTAACGGGTGATGCCACTGCTGTCACGGCTGATGCGTCGCAGTCCACAGGGTCCGTCGTAGAGCTGCTTGCCTCCCTGGGCCAGGGTGCAGAAGCCGGAGAACCGGATCACTTCTCTATCGTTATTCACCGCGGCTGTCGTGGTTCCAAACAGGTCGCGGCTCATTTCTCGACTGATCTGGCGCTTGGCGAAGCCATCGCTCCAGCACAGTTCCAGCTGCAGGCTGCACACGGCGCCGTTGCTGAGCCGGAATTCCCTGGGCATGGGCCGGCCGGAGAGCTCTCCCATCAGTTTGCGCTCGGCCGTTGGCCCGAAATATTGGCGGGTCAGGCCTAGGGAGATGCCCTGGCGGTCGTAGCAGATCTGGCCGGCCCGATCACAGAGCACCCCTTTTGAGGGGCTGCTCACGCTGTCGTACTGGGCATGCGCCTGCTGGGGAAGGCCCTTGCGGCGGCCAGCAGAGCTGTGCTGGCCGCCGCAAGGGAGAAGTGCCTAAGGGTCATGGAGAAATTGAGATGGACGGGGTGGGATGGCCCCGCTCCACCAAGGTATAGAGAGAAGTTGTTTGAGATATGACCAAAATTCGGCGGGTTGTGACTGGATGTTTATGGATCCAAAACTGGATCCATAAAACCGCACACAAAAGCCCCCGCCTTGCGGCGAGGGCTGATGAAACGGATTGATCGCGAGCGATCAATCCAGATCAGGCATAGCCAAGCTGGGCTCTGCCTTGCGGTCGATGCCCTTTTCGAAACCAGCAGCAGCGGCGCGAGCGCGACCGGCGTGCCAGAGGTGACCTACCAGGAAGAAGAAGGCGAGCACAAACTGCGTGGACGCCAGCCACTGGCGGATGTTCACGAAGTTCACCGAGTTTGGCTCGGTGATGATGCCGCCAACCGAGTTCAGGGAGGCGTTGGGAGCGTGCGTCATGTATTCAGCCGCGCGGCGCACTTGCCAGGGCTGAATGTCGTTCTGAAGCTTGTCGAGGCTCAAGCCGTTGGGGCCGCGCAGGGGCTCCAGCCAGGGGCCTCGGAAGTCCCAGAAGCGCATGGTTTCACCGCCAAAGATGATCTCGCCGGTGGGCGAGCGCATCAGGTATTTACCAAGACCGGTGGGGCCCATGGCCGAACCGATGTTGGCGCCGAGGCGCTGGTCACGCACCAGGAAGGTGAAGCTCTGGGCCTGGGAGGATTCGGCGTTTGTGGGGCCGTAAAACTCCGAGGGATAGGCGGTGTTGTTGAACCAGATGTAAGCCGAGGCGATGAAGCTCATAAAGCTCAGGGCGCCGAGGCTGTAGCTCAAGTAGGCCTCACCATTCCAGATGAAGGCGCGACGCACCCAGCCGAAGGGCTTGGTGATTGCGTGCCAGATGCCTCCGAAGATGCAGATCAGGCCGATCCAGATGTGACCGCCAATGATGTCTTCCATCGAGTTGACTCCGATAATCCAGCCCTCGCCACCGAAGGGTGCGCGGGTGAGATAACCGAAGATCACTCCGGGGCTGAGGGTTGGGTTGGTGATGATGCGCACATCGCCACCGCCCGGTGCCCAGGTGTCATAAACACCGCCGAAGAACATGGCCTTGAAGACCAGCAGCAGGGCGCCGACGCCCAGAAGAATCAGGTGATAACCAATGATGTTGGTCATCTGATTCTTGTCGCGCCAATCCTGGGAGAAGAACGTGGAGTAGTTCTCCAGAACCTCAGGACCACGCAGGGCGTGATAAAGACCACCAAGGCCGAGCACGGCCGAGCTGATCAAGTGCAGCACACCAACGACAAAGAACGGATAGAGATCGGTGACCTCACCGCCAGGACCAACGCCGTAACCCAGGGTGGCTACGTGGGGGAACAGGATTAGCCCCTGCTCGTACATGGGCTTGTCGAAGGTGAAGTGACTCACCTCGAAAAGCATCATGGCCCCAGCCCAGAAGACCATCAGGCCTGCGTGGGCGACGTGGGCGCCGAGTAGGCGACCGGAGAGGTTGATCAGGCGGGCATTGCCGGCCCACCAGGCATAGCCGGTGGAGTCGAGGTCTTTGCCCCCGACCACCAAATTGGAATTAAAGGGCGTTTCCACGGGGCAGAACCTCTTCAGGGAAGACGAAGTTTTCATGCGGCTGGTCAGCCGGTGCCATCCAGGCACGCAGACCTTCATTCAGCAAGATGTTCTTGGTGTAGAAGGTTTCAAATTCGGGGTCCTCAGCAGCGCGGATCTCCTGTGACACGAAGTCATAGGCGCGCAGGTTGAGGGCCAAGCCGATGATGCCAATGCTGCTGGTCCAAAGACCCATCACCGGCACAAACAGCATGAAGAAGTGCAGCCAGCGCTTGTTGGAGAAGGCGATCCCGAAGATCTGGCTCCAGAAGCGGTTGGCAGTGACCATTGAATAGGTCT
>NZ_JAGQBD010000012.1:0-82771 GCF_024345455.1 Cyanobium sp. T1G-Tous | reverse complement strand
TACCAGCCAGATGATCCCGAAATGAGCCGATAGAGCCAACAATTTCCGGCCTCAGAGGCAAATCAAGGCCAAAGGCAGCTTTGCCCGGTCTCAAGAGGCACTTAACTCCCTGTTGCCCAGAGCTTCCTTAGCCCTATTTGGCTATGCCGTGACCCGACAAAGTGGCAGCCACATGTGACTCACTCGCCTGCTGCCGAACGGGCAGCAACACCTCACCATCTCCGCCCATAAACCTTTGCGTGTGGGCACACTCCGACAGATCCTCAAGGACGTGGCCAATCAAGTTGGCACCAATCTGGACGCGCTGATCCAAGCGCTGGATGCCTGATCGCCTTCGAGCGGGCCTGAGCAGCCCTATGCAACTGGGCGCACCACCCGAAACGTCAGGTTGAGGCGCTGCTGCTGCAGCCGCAGCCGGCGCGGCAGGGCATGCTGCCACCACAACTGGGTGGGGGGCTCCATCAACAGCAAGTCGCCGTTGTGCAACGGAATGTTGAACGGGGTGCAGTCGCCAAAACCAGCAGGCGACGGGCAGGCACCGGAGACGACGGCGGCGCGGTGGCGCGGGCTGGGCTGGGGCCGCAGGCGGAAGTCGCGGGAGGCGCCGAGGCTGAGGGAGGCGATCGGGGCGGTGGGCTCGAGCTCGGGTTCATCGTCCGCATGCCAGCCCATGGCATCGCGGCCGTCGCGGTAGCGATTGAGCAGCAAGGAGTTGAAGCGCCAACCCGTGAGCATCTGCAGGGCCTCGCGCAGCTCGGCGGCAGCCGGCGACCAGGGCTCAATCACGTTGGCCAGGCCGCTGTAGCTGTAGCCGCAGCCGGGATCGGCCATCCAGCAGGTGAGCCGCGGCAGCAGGTGGCGGCGGCCGTAAATCGTGATCGCCTCCTGCTTCCAGGGCACCTCGAGCTGCAGGCGCTCCAGCAGCTCAGCCGCGGCGCTGGGCGCCAGCCAGGCCGGCCAGTGGCGCAGGTGCAGGCCCGGAGCTTGAACTTCAGCCATCAGCAGCTCCGCGCAGGGCTGCGGGCAACGGCGCCTCCAGCGCAAGCAGGTCGCCATCGAGGCAGACCAACTGCAGCCTGTGGGCATGCAGGTGGTAGCCACCATCGCCTGGCAGGGCCTGCTCCGAGGCCAAGCCGCCCGGGGCGTAGAGCGGATCGCCCAGCAGTGGCGCCCCGGCGGCCGCGGTGTGGATGCGGATCTGGTGGGGGCGCCCCGTAGCGATCGTGACCTCCACCAGCCAGGCCCGCTCGCCTCGCTCCAGCAGGCGCAATTCGCTGCGGGCCGGCAGGGCAACCGGATCCGCCGGAGCCGCGGCCCATATGGTCCCCAGCCGGGTATGGGGACAGCGACCAATCGGCGTGGTGAGGCTGAGCTGCTGGTCGGGCTCCAGCGCCAGCAGAGGCGAGCCGGGGGCGGGCGGCTGAAGCAGGGCCCGGTAGGTCTTGGTGCAGCGGCGTTGCGCCGTGCTCTCCCGCAGCAGGGCACTGAGCCAGGCGCGGCTGGCGGGAAGGCGGGCACACACCAGCAGGCCGGAGGTGAAGCGGCCCAGGCGGTGCACGGGCCGGGCCTCAGGCCAGCGGGCCTGCAGCTGGGCCAGCAGGGTGTGCTCCAGGAAGCCACCGGCCGGCAGCACCGGCAAACCGCTGGGCTTGTTGAACACCAGCAGGTCGCCGTTGTCGAACAGGGGGCTGGGCAACACCGGCACGGCCGCCTCCTGCCAGGGGGGCCGATGCCAGATCAGCTGATCTCCGGCTGCGAGGGCCACATCGGCCTGAAGCTGCAGGCCGTTCCTGTAGATCTCCCCGGCGGCGAGGCGCTGCAGCCAATCAGTAGGCGTTGAATGGCGATAGCAACCGGCATAAAAAGCACTGACGCTCTGGCCGGCGGCCCTGGGGGCGATGCGATCCCTGTAGGCGAAGCCGCCATTGAGGGCAGGCGCCAGCCAGGCTGGTTCGGTCGAAAAAGTCGAAAAAACTTTCTCAGTCGACAAGACCGGTTCAGTCAACAAGCCCGTGCTCGAGGGCGTAGCGCACCAGTTCGGTGCGGCTGGCGGTGCCGGTTTTGATGAATAGCCGGCTGACGTATTTCTCGACGTTGCGGATCGAGGTTTCCAGTCGCCGGGCGATTTCTTTATTCATCATCCCCTCGGCCACCAGCTGCAACACGCTGGCCTCCCGCGGCGTGAACACATGCTCGGGAGCGCTGGCTGGCTTCTTGGCACTGCCCGTGGCGAGCAGGGAACGGATTTCGGTGATCTGCTTGGACAGCTGGCCGATATCGGCATCAGCGAAGCGGGCAGCCTCCGCCAGCAGGCGCTGCTGGCGCTTGACGACGTTGTGGACCCGGGCCACCAACTCATCGGGATCGAAGGGTTTGGGAATGTAGTCGTCGCAGCCAGCCTGGAAGCCGGTGACGCGATCGGCCGTCATGCCCTTGGCAGTGAGGAAGATCACCGGCGTGCCACCCAGGCGCTCGTCGGCCCGCAACTTCTGGAGCAGCCCGTAGCCATCGAGGCGGGGCATCATCACGTCGCTGAGGATGACGTCAGGCAGCATCTCCTGGGCCACGGCCCAGCCCTCCTCACCATCGTTGGCGGTGGTCACCGCGAAGCCCTCGTCTTCCAGATAGGCCTTTACAGCGGTGCGCAGGCCGGGCTCGTCATCGACCAGCAGCAGGCGCACGGGCGTCACTTCTGGTTCCTGGGCCGGGGTCAGATCTGGGTTCATGGCGGCCACTCTGCAGGTCTCCAGTCGGCAGGGACAAGTCTGCAGGCGCTCAGCGGGAGCGTCCAGGCAAGATCTGCTCGGATTCCCGCAGGCTGCCGCCGTAGCCGAGCTGGCGGGCCAGGGGCCCCAGGCCCGCTGGATCCTTGCCGGCTTGCTCGGGGAAGCAGGTGGCCCACCACACCAGGTGGTCGATGCGATTGGCGGTCGTAATCGCTCCGCCGGGGTTCAGCTCTCGCACGTAGAAATTGACGCCATCGCTGGTAACCCGCATCGGCGCTGAAGGGCTGCAGCGGATGGTTTCGCTGCGCACCTTGACGTCGTTGGGCTGCTCATCCCAAAGCTTGATGCGCCACAGGCCGGGAACCTTGGCATCAGCCACGGCCCCATAAATACCAATCGCCTGCTTGCCGCCCAGGCCGGGGCGCTCCTGCAGCAGCAGCAGTCCCGGCGGCCGGGCATCCTCGGGCCGCACCCCGCCGCCCTCGGCCCAGCTGGGTGGCGCCAGCAGCGCTGCAAGGGCCACCAGCAATAGGGTTCTGGTTGGCAACATGGAAGCCTGCAAGCACTCCATGCTCGCCTACCTCGACCATCACGCCACCACTCCCTGCGATCCGGCGGTGGTGGCGGCGATGGCGCCCTGGTGGAGCGAGCACTGCGCCAACCCAGCCAACCGCCTTTATCGCCCGGCCCTGGAAGCTGCCGCCGCCGTGGAGCGGGCCCGGGGCCAGCTGGCCCGAGTGCTGGGCAGCAGCGCCGAAACCGTGATCTTCACCAGCGGCGCCACCGAAGCCAACAACCTGGCCCTCAAGGGGGTGTGCGAAGCGGCCCTGGCGGCTGGCAACCCCCGGCGGCGACTGGTGAGCCTGGTGAGCGAACACCGGGCCGTGCTCGACCCCCTGGCCTACCTGGGGCGCCATGGGTTTCCGGTGAGCCTGGTGCCCATCCAGCCCAATGGCCTGGTGGATCTGACCCAGCTGGAGGCGGTCCTCGGCGACGACGTGCTGCTGCTGAGCGTGATGGCCGCCAACAATGAAATCGGCGTGCTCCAGCCCCTTGCCGCTATCGCCGCCCTCTGCCGGCAGCGGGGAGTGCTGCTGCATGTGGACGCGGCCCAGGCTGCCGGCCACATCCCCCTTGCCATCGAAGAGCTGGGCATCGACCTGCTCAGCCTCAGTGGCCACAAGTTTTATGGACCCAAAGGGGTAGGGGCCCTGCTTGTGCGCCCGGGGCTCCAGCTGGCTGCCCAGCTCCATGGTGGCGGCCAGCAGGACGGCCGCCGGGCCGGCACCCTGCCGGTGCCCCTGGTGGTGGGGCTGGGCCAAGCGCTGCTGGGGGCTGAGGCTGATCGGGAGGAGCGGGCCGGGCGGCTGGGGGACCTGCGGAACCAGCTCTGGGAGGGCCTGCGCGACCTCGGCGGGATAGAGCTCAACGGCGGCGGGCTGTCTGGCGATGGCGCACCCCGCTTGGCCCACAACCTGAACGTGACGGTGCAAGGAGTGGATGGCACGCGCCTGCACCGACTGCTGCGCCAGCGGCTCGCCGTGAGCAGCGGCTCGGCCTGCAGCCAGGGCTCTCCCTCCCACGTGCTGGCCGCCCTGGGCCGCAGCCGACAGCAGGCGGCCGCCTCGATCCGCTTCGGGCTGGGGCGGGGCAGCAGCGATGCCGAGATCGCCCTGGCAATTGAAACGGTTGCGGCCGCGGTGCGGGAGCTGCGCTGAGGGCACAGGTCAGACCATCAGGCTCCGCGCGTCAGCGCAATAAAGCCCAGCACCCCCACCACGCCCAACAGGGCTTGAGCCAACCTGCTCACCAGCATCCCCACCAGCACCGCCAACCCCACCTGCAGCGCCCTGCCCAGGCCACCGCGGGCCGCCAGCCACTGGGCCAGGCTCGCCCCCAGAAAGGGGCCCAACAGCAGGCCCAGCAGGGGGCCACCAACGGGCAGGGCCGGCAGCAGCCCGAGCAGGCCCACCAGCAAGCCCAGTCCAGCGCCCAAACCCGCCCAACGACTGGCCTGCAGCTTGGCTGGACCAAGCACCAAGCCCAGGGCCTCGGCACCCCAGCCGAGCACCAGCAGCACTAGCGCCAGCAGCAGCGACGGCCAGCCCGCACTCCAGCCGACCGCCCAGATCCACAGCAGCGCCCCCAGGGGCAGCAAGGCCAGTCCCGGCAGTACGGGCAACAACGCACCCGGGATCGCTAACGCCTGAATACCCAGGCAAAGCCACCAGAGCAGCGGAGCGGCATCGTTCAAAGCTTCACAACTGGGATGCGCCCTGCTGTCTTCATAGCTACCGTCCGGCCCATCTGCCCTTGATCATGGCCCTCACCCCTTCCAGCGACAGCCGACTGCACGTGCTCCAGGCCGTGGAAGACGGCTGGGCTGCTTTTTGCCGCGCCCCCTGGGCTTTTTTGCTGTTTGAGGCCCTCTCCGCCCTGATTCTGCTGCCTTTCGCCGCCCTGGCCGCCCTGGGAGGGGCTCGCCTAGCCAGCGTGAATGAGGTGATGGCTGTGCACCCCACCGGCGCCTGGGCCGCCCTGATCGTGGGCGTGATCGGCTATGTGATCGTTGCCCTGTGGACCGTGGTTGGCCTAACCCGCGGCGCCTGGCTGAGCCTGGAGGGCCGCAAGCCCTGCTTCGCCGACTTCACCCGCTGGGACCGTCCCGCCAGCGCCCGCCTGCTCGGTTCCGGCATTCTGCTGGCGATCGTCATAGCTGTGGCCGGGGCCATCGCCACCCTGATCGGGGCAGGCCTGGGCAAGCTCAACGAAGCCCTCAGCGTGATCCCCATGATCGTGGTGGCGATCTTCTACATCTGGCTGCTGGTTACCCAGAAGTTCCTGATCCAGGTGTCCCTGCTGGGCACCGCTAATCCCACCAAAACCATTGGTTCTGGCGTCAACGTGGTCAATCCCAGCTGGGGGATGGTGCTATGGCTCGGAATCATCGAGGGCGTGGTCCACACCATTGGCGGCCTGTTCAGCTACGGCGGCCTGCTGGTGGTGGTGCCCCTGGTGCTGTGCATCTCCACCGCCGCCTTCCGCCAGCTGTTTGGCGCCGAAGACCGCACCGGCCTGATCGGCTGATATCGATCGGCTGATACAGCCCGAGCTGCAGCTACGACCCCTCACCAAGACGGCGGGAGATGCGCAGCCGGGCGCTGCGGCTGCGCGGATTGGCTTCGGCCTCCTCGGGGCTGGCCTTGATCGCCTTGCGCGTTACCCGGTCCAGCCGAGCGTCGGCCAAAAAGGCAGTTTTCACTCGCCGATCTTCAAGGGAGTGGAAGCTGATCACAGCCAGCAGCCCGCCTGGCTCCAGCCAGTTGGGGGAGCTGTGCAACAGCTTGTCCAACACCCCCAACTCATCGTTTACGGCAATGCGCAGGGCCTGAAAGGTGCGGGTGGCTGGATGGATGCGGCCGCGGCGCGCCGCCGGTGGGTAGCAACCGGCTACCAGATAGGCCAGCTCGGCGGTATGGCGCTGGGCCCAGGGCCCCTGCTCCTTGAGCTTGCGGGCGATACGGCGCGACAGCCGCTCCTCGCCGTAGGCGTAGATCAGATCTGCCAGCTCGCTCTCGCCGGCACGATCAAGCAGCTCCCCAGCCGTCTCGCCGCTCTCGGGGTTCATGCGCATGTCGAGCGGCCCCTCGAGCCGGAAGCTGAAGCCCCGGGCCGCCACATCAAGCTGGGGACTGCTCACCCCCAGATCTGCAAGCACCGCTACAGCCGGCTCAGGCGGGACGTAATCGGCGAAGTTGGCGGCCACGATTGTGACCCGATCGCCAAATGGGGCGAGGCGCTCGGCGGCGGCGGCACGGGCGCTTGGGTCCTGGTCCAGCCCCACAAGTCGCAAGCCGGGATGGGCCTGCAGCAGCAGCGCGCTATGGCCGCCGCCGCCGAGGGTGCAGTCAATCAGCAGGCCTGCTGGCAAGCAAGCAAAGCCCGCCAGCACCGCCTCGGCCAGCACGGGCACATGATCAAACAACGCAGTGCTGGCGGGATCAGCCATGGCCATTCAGCGGCGGCGGTGGGGAGAAGCCCAACGAGCCAGCCGCTGACCCAAGCCATGGCGAAGGCGGCCCCACCAGCTGGGCGCAGGGCGAAAGCGGCGGCAAAGCTCGGGCAGCTCCCGCTCCAGTTCCGGGTGACCAAGCACCTGGAGCAGGGTCTGCAACAGACCGAGTTCCGCCGCCTTTCCCTGGCCATCCGCCGCCGCAAACAGGCAGTAGCAGCGAGCGATCGCTAGCTGCTGGCTGGGGTCTGCGATGGCGGCAAGGCTGGCGGCGATCCGCTTGGGATCGGGTGAGCCATGCAGGTCCGCGCTCTGGCGTTGGGCATCGCTGAGGCGCAGGCTCTTGAGACAGAAGTAGAAAAGCTCCCATTCCTCCTGGTCAAAATCGCCATCGGCCAGGCTGAGGGCACGGGCGCCCTGCAGGATCGCCAACCCCACCTGGCAGCCCTCCTCCCCGGTGGGAAGCACTGCCGTGAGGCTGTCGATGAGCAGCTGGCGCTGCCGGGCCGCCCGGAGCTGGTGTGGAGCCAGCAGCCAGCGCGAGAGGGCTGCGGCTGCCGGTGCCGCCATCTTTCGCAAAGGCGCTGGCTGGTGCTGACCCATGGTTTGCGCGGATTCAACACTCCCAGATCAAGCTTAGGAGCCGTATCCGGGGGCGCTGGTGCGATCTTCGCCGTCACGGATCGTCTGGCGGGCCCTTCCTTCCTAAGATCTCCGCAAAGTGCTTAACCCACGGCCCCATGACGCAGCTGGAGACGCGCACGGAGCCGATGGTGGTCAACTTCGGCCCCCACCACCCCTCGATGCACGGGGTGTTGCGGCTGGTGGTGACCCTCGATGGCGAGGACGTGGTCGATTGCGAGCCGGTGATCGGCTACCTGCACCGCGGCATGGAGAAGATTGCCGAAAACCGCACGAACGTGATGTTCGTGCCCTACGTGAGCCGCATGGACTATGCGGCCGGCATGTTTTACGAAGCGATTGTGGTGAACGCGCCGGAGCGGCTGGCAAATGTGCCCGTGCCCAAGCGCGCCAGCTACATCCGGGTGCTGATGCTGGAACTAAACCGCATCGCCAACCACCTGCTCTGGCTTGGCCCCTTCCTGGCGGACGTGGGCGCCCAGACGCCGTTCTTCTACATCTTTCGCGAGCGGGAGATGATCTACGACCTCTGGGAAGCGGCTACCGGCCAGCGGCTGATCAACAACAACTATTTCCGCATCGGCGGGGTGGCGGCCGATCTGCCCTACGGCTGGCTGGAAAAGTGCCTCGACTTCTGCGACTGGTTTGGTCCCAAGATCGATGAATACGAAAAGCTAATTACCAACAACCCGATCTTCCGTAAGCGAATTGAGGGGCTGGGCGTGATCAGCCGCGAGATGGCGATCAATTGGAGCCTGTCGGGGCCGATGCTGCGCGCCTCTGGGGTGCCCTGGGACCTGCGCAAGGTCGACCACTACGAGTGCTACGACGACTTCGACTGGGACGTGGTTTGCGAACAGGAGGGTGACTGCTACGCCCGCTACCGGGTGCGCGTCAAAGAAATGCGCGAATCCCTAAAAATCCTGCGCCAGGCCTGCGCCATGATTCCCGGAGGAGCCACCGAGCACCTGGAGGCCCGCCGCATGGCGGAGGGCAAGGGCAGCGAATATGCCGGCTTTGATTATCAATACGTGGCCAAGAAAGTAGCCCCAACCTTCAAGATTCCCGATGGTGAGCTCTACACCCGCCTGGAATCAGGCAAGGGCGAAATCGGGGTGTACCTGCAGGGCAACAACGACGTCACCCCTTGGCGCTTCAAGATCCGCGCCGCCGACTTCAACAACCTGCAAATCCTGCCCCACATCCTCAAGGGAGCCAAGGTGGCCGACATCATGGCCATCCTCGGCTCCATCGACGTGATCATGGGGTCGGTTGATCGCTGATTCGAGCAGCTGGCTGCTGCTCTGCCGCACCGTGCGCTTCGGGGAGACGGACGCCGCCGGGGTGATGCATTTCCACCAGCTACTGCGCTGGTGTCACGAGGCTTACGAAGAAAGCCTGGAGCGCTATGGCCTGTCTGCCGCTGAAATCTTTCCCACCCCGGGGCAGATACCAGCCATTGCCCTGCCGCTCGTGCATTGCAGCGCCGACTTCCTCGCTCCCCTTGTCTGCGGCGACCCCCTAGCGATCCAGCTGGAACCCAGGCGCCTGGATTCCGGCAGCTTTGAGGTGCACTACAACTTCCGCAGGGGCGAGAGGGCCGCAGCCAAAGCACTCACCAGACACCTGGCGATCGAGACGGCCAGCCGCCAGCGCTGCCCATTACCGGCTGGGGTGCAGCGCTGGCTGGAAGCATCGAGCCTGGGCCAGGGCATCCAGCCCCTTTAGGGCCGGCTGAACACGTAAAGCAGCGCCGCCAACTGCAGGGGCAACAGGGCCGCCATCAGCGCCAGCGGATGCAAGCCGTCGTGGGGAATAGCTGCAGCCAGACCAAAACTGAGGGCCCCAGCTCCAGACAAAAGCAATAAAACGGGAGCCCGCGCTAAGGCCTCAGAACCAATCTTTTTGGCCATCTAGATATTCGGCTTCGAATTCCGCAGTGGATTTCGTCAAATAAATGACGCCCTCAATAATGCCAATGACTTGAAAAACAAAATAACCTACCCCGCAAGTCAGCAGCGATACCGCCAACATGATAACCGCCGGCTTGGTGTAGCCAAGAATGAATTTGTGCACCCCAAAGGCGCCCAGAAAGATTCCGGTGAGACCCGCAGCCAGCTTCTTATTGCTGATTTCGGTCTCAGACAGGCTCGACATCGACTGACGCGGGAGAGACGACCTGAACTGCTTTTAGCTGATCAACCCAGGCCCGCCAATGATTTCGTTGCCATTTGCCCAGCTCCGCTGGCGCCAGCTCGGGGCAGAGCAGCCACCGACCTGGCCGCTCGGCCGGTGGCCAGGAATCACAAAGCTGCTGCAACGCCAACTGCAGCTCCTGCCAATCCTGCTGGGGCGAGCCGGGCCGCACCAGGGCTACCAGGCGCTGGCCCCAGTCGAGATCATCGATTGGCAGCAGCAAAAGCGCCTGCAGTGGCAAGCCGGCGGCCTGGGCCAGCTGGGCCAGCCGCTGCTCCAGCAGCTCGGGGAACACGGTTTCACCGCCGCTATGAATGGCCCCATCAAGGCGTCCCAGCAGCTCCAGCCCCGCTGGGCCCAGCCGGCCAGCATCACCACTGCGCCACCAACCATCGGCCGTGCGCGGCAGGGGCTGGAGTCGGCCAGCCTCCAGCCAGCCCGGACTGAGCCGCTCACAGCGCACCTCAACGGCCTGCTCCGCCCCTAGCCGCAGCTCCACACCCGCCAATGGGACGCCGCAGCCCGAGGCGCCCGCCAGAAAAGCTTCGGGCGCCAGGGCACACACCATCGCCGCCGTTTCCGTGGCCCCATAGCAAGGGGCCAGCCGCAAACCGGCCAGCCTGGCCCGCTCCGCCAGCGCCGGTGGCAGCGGCGCCCCACCCACCCAGATCAACGCCAACCGCTGCAGCCAGGCCAGGCCCTCGGCAGCAGCCAGCAGCCGCTGCAGCTGGGTAGGCACCAGGGAAAGCAAGGCAGGGCGGCCTGGATCCAGCGGGGCAGCCGCAGCCAACAGGGCCGGATCGCGCATCCAGGCCGGATCGAGGCGCTGGTGGCCGGCGCCCCAGTGCTGGGCCCGCACCCAGGGCAGCAGCCCACTGACGTGATGCAACGGCAGGGGATTGAGCTGCAGGCAGCTCGCCGGATCCAGCCCCAACCCCTCCAGCCAGCGGCCAGTGGCCGACGCCGAAGCCTGCAGGTGGGCCAGGGGCTGCAGGCACCAGCGGCGACCGCCCGTGCTGCCGCCACTACCCAGCACCACCCCCGGCCCCCAGCACTCCTCCAAGGGAGCCAGCCCATCGGGCCCGATCGCCGCCGCCAAAGCCTGCTGGTCGCTGGCGGCCGGGCCCGCCAAGGCCGCCAGGCGGTCGGCATCCCAGAGCTTTTGCAACTGTGCGGGCGTCATGGCTGCTGTTCTGCAGTGGACTGGGCGGCGGCATCCCACACCACTGCCGGATCGGCGCTGGCAAGGGCTCCGGGGGCTTGCCAACCCGGTGCCAAACCCGGCGCCGCCGGCGTGGGGCCCTCGGCCTGTAGGCCCGCCAGATGCTCGAGCCAGCGGCGGCCGATGCCGGTTTCAAAGGCTGTGCTGAGCATCAGCCGCGGCCTGCCCCGCTCCAGGGCCGCCAGCAGGGCTCGAGGGTCCCCATCCTGGCTTGGGCGGCGCACCTGCCAGCCCGGCCAACTGCAGCGCAGACCCGGGTCGCGCTGCAATGATTCATCTAGAGCCACGGGCACCTGGGCGGCCAACGCCTCCAGGCCCGCCTGATCGGCCGGGGCCAGGGGCTGCTCCAGCCACTGCAGCCGTGGCTCGCCCGCCAAACGCCCGGCCCAGGCCGCCGCCGTGGCCCGGCTCCAGCCGCCATTGGCATCAAGGCGCAGGCGGGCGGTTGCTGGCAGGCGCTGGAGCAGCTGCTCCAGCAGCTCGCGCTCCAAACCATCGGCGCAAACGGCCAGCTTCCACTTGAACACCGGAGCCGGCCCCAGCTCGGGCTCAAGCTGCTCCAAAACCTCAATGGCGACTGGTCCTGGCGGCAGCAGCCGGGCCGCAGCGGGCGGCGGCAGCCAGCGGCGCTGCGGCAAGCCGGCCAGCTCGGCTAGGGCAGCCCCGAGGGCAAAGGCAAGGGTGGGGGGCAACTGGCCCGCCTGCAGCAACCTCTCGAGCTCGGCTGTCCCGTAGCTGGCATCCAAAGCAGCGAGGGCCGCCGCCAATGGCTCCAGCTGGCCATCGAGGGGCGCGGCCTCGCCCCAGCCCAGATCGCCCTGGGAGCCCTGCAAGCGCAGCAGCCAGCCGCGCCGCTGCTGCACGGTGCCTGCAGCCGTGACCAGGGGCTTGGGCAGGGCGAAGCCGAAGGGCCGCCACTGCAACTGCAGCAGGCCCCCCTGGCTCATCCTGTGAGGCGCCCCAGGGCCAGGCCCAGGGCCAAACCCAAACCATTGAGCGCCTGAAAGCGCAGGGCCAGAAATTTGCTGCCGCTGATCCGCCCAGGCTCGCAATGGTGGCGCTGCAACAGGGCGATCAGCTGACGGGCCGGCGGCAGGCCGATCACGCCGAGCAGGGCAGTGAGCGGCCACTGGCCCAGCAGCACCGGCGCCCATTGCAGGGCCAAACAGCCGGCCACAAACCAGGGCACCAACCCCGAGGCAGCCGCCGTACCCAGATGCACCACCGGCGAACGCTTGCCGTGGGCGGCGTCCTCATCAACCTGGTGGAAATGGGAGCAGAACAGCACCAGGGTGGTGGCGAGGGCCGGGCCACTGCCAAGGGCCAGGGCGATGGCCCAGGGCACCCCGCTGGCCCCCGCTGGCGCCAAGGCCAGCAGGCCGGCGGCGGTGGCCAAGGGGCCGAAAGCAAGCCAGCAGAGGGGCTCGCCCAGGCCCCGATAGCCGAGCCGAAACGGCGGCCCCTGATACAGGTAGCCCAGGCCGCAGCAGGCCAGCACCAAAGCCAGCACCGCCGGGCTGCTGCGCCAGGCCACCAGCGCCATCAGAGCCAGCCCCAGCAGCAGGCAGCCGTTGGCCAGCCCGGCCACCCGATCGCGCCGGCCGGTGAGATTCACCACGGAATGGGGCTTGCCGTCGGCATCCACACCGGTGTCGGCATCAAAAACATCGTTGGCCAGGTTTTCCCAGGCCAGCAGCAACACCGCCGCCAACAAAAACAGCAGTAGTTGGTCAAACCGCACCGGCAGGGCCTGGCCCAGGCGCCAGCCGGCGGCCAGCAGCACCGGCATCACTGCCACCGCGTACATCGGCCACTTGATCGCCGCCTGCCACAGGCGGCTGCGATCGACGGAATTGGCGTAACGGCTTGCGACGACCTTGAGCTCAGTCATGGGGGCCGCAGGCGGCAGCCACTGCAGGGCCCATACATTTGAGCAGCTCTTCGTCGCGGCCCCGGCCCTTCCTGGTGCAGGCCCCTTCTTCCTTCACCGATTCAACGGGTGATTCATTCACCAGTTTGCTGGCCGCCGCCAACGAGCAGGCACGCCAGCTGGAAGAGGAGGGCGTCCTCAGCCTGGCCCTACCCCTGGCCGGCGGCGACCCGATGCTGCTACTGCCCCATCTGGAGCCCGAAGATGAACAGCTGGCCCCAGGCGGCGACAGCTTCCGCTTCCTGTGGGACGGGGCACCGGGGCTCTGCATCGCCGCCGCTGGACGCACCAACAGCCTCGAGCTCAGTGGCCCACGCCGCTTTGAGCTGGCCCAGCGTTTTGCCAGCGCCTGCCTCAGCCGCCTAGCCACCCCGGAGAGCGGCCCGCCCCTGGCCCGGCCGCGGGTGCTGCTGGCCTTCGGCTTCTTTGAAGCGCCCCTGCAGCCGGGGCCCACCGCCATCCCTGGCGTACAGGCCGTGCTGCCGCGTTGGCAGCTGAGCCGCCAGGGCCAGCACTGCTGGCTGCGGCTGCAGCGCAGCCTCGGCGGCGGCGTGACGCCGCGCCAGCTAGCCGAAGAGCTGTGGGAGCAGGCCCGCCGGCTGGAGCGCCTCGTGCAACAACAAGACGGGCTGGAGCCGAGGGCTCTAAGTCGAATCGCCATCCGCCGCAGTTCGCCATGGCAGGAGAGCTACCGCTCCGCGGCTGAGCGGGGCCTGGAGCGGGTGGAGAGGGGCGAGCTGGAAAAAGTGGTGCTAGCCGTGCGCCTCAAGCTGCAGCTTGAGGCCGCGCCCCATCCCCTGGCCCTGCTGGCCCCCCTAAGGCGCCACCAGAGCGGCAGCTGCCGCTTTCTCTGGCAGCAAGCCCATGGGACTGCCCTGATTGGCGCCTCCCCCGAACGGCTGCTCACGGTGCGACAGGGACAGCTGCGCAGTGATGCCCTGGCGGGCACCGCCCCAGCTGGAGAGCAGGCCGCAGGGCTGCTGCACTCCTGCAAAGATCGCCATGAGCATGAGCTGGTGGTGGACACGATCACCGCCGTGCTCGCCAGAGCGGGCCTAAAACCACGGCGACCGCGCCATCCACGCCTGGCCCGCCACGGCCAGCTAGTGCATCTGCACACCCCGATCACGGCTGCCCTGGGCCAGCACCAGCCCCTGAGCATCGCCGCCGCCCTCCATCCCACCCCCGCTGTGGCGGGCCTACCGCGGCGCGAGGCGATGGCCTGGCTACGCAGCCTGGAGCCCTTTGAGCGCGGCCACTACGCCGCTCCGATCGGCTGGATCGACAGCGCCGGTGACGCCGACCTGCGGGTGGCGATCCGCAGCGGCACCCTGCGGGGCGACCGGCTTGAGCTCACCGCCGGTGCTGGCTTAGTGCGGGGTTCAACGGTTGAGCGGGAGCTGCAGGAGGTAGCCCTGAAGCTGGGCGTACTGCAGCAGCAGCTCAGTTGCGCCACCGACCATCAAGCCGCCAGCAGCAGCTCCATCGTCTGATCCGCCAGGGGAATCCCGGCCAGCCGCTCCACCTCGCGCACGCCGGTGGGGCTGGTCACATTGATCTCGCTGAGGCGGCCATCGATCACATCGATGCCCACAAAAAACAAACCCTCAGCTCGCAAAGCTGGTGCCAGCTCGGCGCAGATAGCCCTCTCCGCCGCCGTGAGCTCCGTGACCTCTGGGGCACCGCCCACGGCCAGGTTGCTGCGGAACTCGCCACCGGCGGGAATGCGGTTCACAGCCCCCAGGGGCTCGCCATCCACCAGCAGGATGCGCTTATCACCAGCGCTCACCCCGGGCAGGAAGGCCTGCACCATCACCGGCAGCTGCTCCTGGCCAGTGACCAGCTCCAGCAGGGCCCGCAAGCCAGGAGTTGCTGCAGAAGCAAACACCACCCCCTGGCCAGCCCGCCCCCCCAGGGGCTTGAGCACCACCTCGCCATGCTCGGCGGTGAAAGCAGCCAGCGCCGTGACCCGGCTGGCCACCAGGGTGGGGGCCATCAGCTGGCTCCAACGCAGGGCACTGAGTTTTTCGTTCCAGGCCCGCAGCGAAGCGGGCCGATTCAGCACCCGCACTCCCTGACGCTCCCCCAGCTCCAGCAGATGGGTGGCATAGAGATAGGCCTCATCGACGGGCGGGTCCTTGCGCATCCACACCCGCGGGAAGGCGGTGAGGGGCAGCACTTGGGGATCGCCAAGTTCAAACCAGGGCTCGCAATTCACGGGGCTGGCCAGCACCCAGGCGCCATGACCTTGCTGGGGGTCTCCTGGCACTGGGGCGGCAGAAAGATCGGCGATGGTGCACACCCACACCCGCTCGCCCGCTCGCTGGGCTGCCTGCATTAGGGCAACGCTGGAATCTTTGGCTGGATTGAGCCGGGCGATCGGATCGATCACAAACAGTTGGGATGCCACCGCTCAGCTCGCCAGCAGAACATCGAGCTGGCCGGAGCGCTCGAGGGCATGCAGGTCGTCGCAACCACCCACGTGCTGACCATTAATGAAGGTCTGGGGCACGCTGCGGCGCCCGCCACTCTTAGCCGCCATCGCCGAGCGGGCCGCCTCGTCGCCATCGATGGCAAATTCGGCGTAGGCCACGCCCTTGCGATCGAGCAGGGCCTTGGCGCGCACACAGAAGGGACAGGCCCGCCAGGTGTAGATCTCAACGGTGGCGGCCATCTAAGCGGCTCCGGTCAGGTTTTGCTGATCGTAGAAGCGGGCCAGGGCGCGCGGGATCGGGAGCCGTGCACCTAAATCAATTAGCTAAGCCAAGACTTAGCCAATCAACAAAACCGCTCCCCCATCCCCGCCCCCTAGCGGCGGAGCTGGCCGGCGCTGATACCGTCAAGCAACTATTCAGCCGCACCGGTGCTCGATCTCACCGACTTCAAGCGCGACCTCTCCGAGCTCACTGACCGCCTGGGCAACGCCCAGGACTGTCTTTGACGTACCGGCCCTGAAAGCCCGCCAACAGGATCTGGAGCAGCTGGCCTCCCAGAGCGACTTCTGGGACGACCAGAAGCAGGCCCAGCTCAAGATGCGCCAGCTCGACGAAGTGAAGGCCCAGCTTGAGCAATTGGCCAAATGGCAGGCCAGCGTCTCCGATGGGGAGGCCACCGTTGAGCTCTACAGCCTCGAGCCCGATGAGGAGCTGCTGGCCGAATCCAACCAAGCCCTGCAGTCCCTCAAAGCGGACCTGGACCGCTGGGAACTGGAGCGCCTGCTCTCGGGCCCTTACGACAAGGAGGGCGCCGTGATCAGCATCAACGCCGGTGCCGGCGGTACCGACGCCCAGGACTGGGCCCTGATGCTGATGCGCATGTACACCCGCTGGGCCGAAGACCACGGCATGAAGGTGACTGTGGACGAGCTCAGCGAGGGGGAAGAAGCGGGCATTAAGAGCTGCACAATCGAAATCGAGGGCCGCTACGCCTACGGCTATCTGCGCAACGAAAAGGGCACCCACCGGCTGGTGCGCATCTCCCCCTTCAATGCCAACGACAAACGCCAAACGAGCTTCGCCGGCGTGGAGGTGATGCCCCAGATCGACGAGGACGTGAAGCTCGACATCCCCGACAAGGACCTGGAGATCACCACCTCTCGCTCGGGCGGTGCTGGCGGCCAGAACGTCAACAAGGTGGAAACGGCCGTGCGCATCCTGCACATCCCCACCGGCCTGTTTGTGCGCTGCACCCAAGAGCGCTCCCAGCTGCAAAACAAAGAAAAGGCGATGGCCCTGCTGATGGCCAAGTTGCTGGTGATCGCCCAGGAGCAGCGGGCTTCCGAGATCGCCGACATCCGCGGCGACATTGTGGAAGCGGCCTGGGGCAACCAGATCCGCAACTACGTGTTTCACCCCTATCAAATGGTGAAAGATCTGCGCACCCAGCAGGAAACCACCGACGTACAGGGCGTCATGGACGGCGATCTCGATCCCTTTATCCAGAGCCTGCTGCATGCGGGCGTCGAGCTAGCTGGAGGCGGCAGCGATGACTGAGCCAATTCAAAATGATTCTCAAAGTGTGCCCCAGCCCAGCGAAAACCCCAGCTTCATCAAGCTGGCGATGCGCAACATGGTGCGCAAGGGCCGCCAAAGCCTGTTTCACTTCGGTCTCACCGCCCTCGGGCTCACGGGCTTCCTGTTGCTGATCGCCTGGCTCGGCCGCCCCCAACTGCCCGGAGGCTGAGATGCCCGCCTCGACCGATCTTGACCTGGCCTTTAGCGCCGATCCCGATCTGGCTGATCCCGATCTGAAAGTAGCCCCGCAGCTGACAGGTGCCGATTACTGGCAGGCCCTATTGAGCGCCTGGCTAGGCCAGCTGGTCCAGGAGCTCCCCGCCGCCCTGCAAGCCCCCGCCTACAGCCTGGGGCTGAGCCTGGTGGCTGACGCCGAAATCGCCGAGCTCAATGCCGATTGGCGCGAGAAGGAAGGCCCCACCGATGTGCTGGCCTTCGCCGCCCAGGACGAAGCAACCGATGGCGCCCCGCCGATGCCGGCATCCGGGGAGGCGGAGCCCCTGGAGCTGGGCGACATCGTTATCTCCGTAGAAACGGCAGCACGCCAGGCGCCGGAGCATGGCCACGACCTGGAGCAGGAGCTGCTGTTTCTGGCCAGCCATGGCTTGCTGCACTTGCTGGGCTGGGACCACCCCGACGAAGCCAGCCTCGCCGCCATGCTGGCGCGCCAGAAAGAGCTGGTTAAGGTGCCAGCGGAGCCATGACCAATCTGCGCCCCTTACCGACCCCAGAAACTCGTGGGCGCCGCCTCAGGGACCGGGCCTGGACGGTGGCCAGTGACCTGCCCGCAAGTTTCCGCTATGCCGCCCAGGGGCTGGCCTATGGCTTTGCCAGCCAGCGCAACTTCCGCATCCATGTGATCACCGGAGCGGTGGTCTTTGGCCTGGGGGTGTGGCTGCAACTACCCACGGCCCAGCTGGCGGTGCTGGTGCTCACCGTGGCGGCCGTGCTGGTTCTGGAACTGCTCAACACCGCCACCGAAGCGGTGGTGGATCTGGCCATCGGCCGCCAGTTCCACCCCCTGGCCCGGATTGCCAAGGACTGCGCCGCCGCTGCGGTGCTGGTGGCGGCCCTGTCGTCACTGATGATCGCCCTGCTGCTGCTTGTGCCGCCGCTGCTGAACCGGCTGGGCCTTTGAATGGGGGCAGGCCAGGCGCGGCGATGCTTCTCGTTCTCGACAACTACGACAGCTTCACCTTCAACCTGGTGCAGTATTTGGGCGAGCTGGCCCCCGAGCACCCAATAGCCGCTGAGCTGCGGGTGGAGCGCAATGACGCCCTCAGCCTCGAGCAGATCCGCGCCCTGGCCCCCGCAGCAATCTTGATTTCACCGGGCCCCGGCGATCCAGATCAGTCGGGGGTCTGCCTGGAGGTGCTGCAGCAGCTCAGCCCCACCATCCCGACTATGGGGGTGTGCCTGGGCCACCAGTCGATCGCCCAGGTGTATGGCGGCAAGGTGGTGCGGGCCAAGGAGTTGATGCACGGCAAAACCTCTCCGGTGCACCACGCCGGCCAAGGCGTGTTTGAGGGGCTGCCCAACCCGCTCACCGCCACCCGCTACCACAGCCTGATCGCCGAGCGCGAGACGCTGCCCGACTGCCTGGAGATCACCGCCTGGCTCGACGACGGCACGATCATGGGCCTGCGCCACCGCGAATTCCCCCACATTCAAGGGGTGCAGTTCCACCCCGAGAGCGTGCTCACCCAGGAGGGTCACGCCCTGCTGGCGAACTTTTTGCGCCAGGCCAGCCAGCCAGCCATAGCAAGTTAGTTGGGTTAGCTTCACAGCGACTGCCGCTTCTCCATGCGCTCGCTGCCCACCTTCGCTGCTCTCAGCTTGAGTTCGCTCGGTCTGGGCGCCGCATTGCTGGCAACTGGCCCAGCCCTCGCAGGCAGCGGCGTCACGATCACCAGCTACGGCCACAGCGCCCTGTTGATCAGTGGTGGCGGGGCCAGCGTGCTGGTTAACCCCTTTAAAGCAGTGGCCTGTGCCGCCGGACTGGCCGAACCCCGGGTGAGTGCCACGGTGATCCTGGCCAGCAGCCGACTATTGGATGAGGGCGCACCGGTGGCCAGCGGCAAGATGCTGGTGGATCCAGGCTCCTTCAAGGTGAGTGGCCTTTCAATCGAAGGCATTTCCGGCCCCCACGATCGAGTTGGTGGGCGCCGCTTCGGCCAATCCACCCTGTGGCGCTGGAAGCAGGGCGGCCTGGACATCGCCCATCTCGGCGGTACCGCGGCCCGGCTCACCCCCGCCGACAAGGTGATGCTGGGTCGTCCAGACGTGCTGATCATCGGCGTGGGTGGCGGCGCCAAGGTGTACACCGGTGCCGAAGCCGCCGAGGTGGTGCGCGAGCTCCAGCCCCGCCGCGTGATCCCGGTGCAATTTGTCAGCGGCAAAACCCCCAAGGACTGCGACCAAACCACGGTGCAACCTTTCCTTGATGCCATGGGCGGCACCCCGGTGAAGCGCCCCGGCCGCACCCTCAGCCTGCCGGGCAAACTCGGCGATGGCATGGTGATCGAGGTGATGCGCTAATTGGCCTGCAGATAGGCAGCCCAGAAGCGCTGCATCTGCTCAATGGTGCCGAGGCTCACCCTCAAGGAGCCATCGATCAGAGGTTTTGCCGCCATCGAGCGCACCAGAATCCCGTCCTGCCGCAGGCGCTGCTCCACCTCCTCAGCCGGTCGCTCGGGCCAGATCAGCAAGTAGTTGCCACCTGCGGCGTGATGCCGCACGCCAGCCGCTTGCAACTGCTGCACCAGCCAGGTGCGGGCCCGCAGCACTTCGGCCACATAGCTATCCACATAGGCCTGGTCCGCCAGGGCCGCATGGGCGGCAGTCACGGCGAAGCTATTGATGTCATAGGGGCCTGTGACCCGAGCGAGCCGATCCACCACTGGCGCCGCGCCAATGGCAAAACCGATGCGCAGCCCCGCCAGTCCAGCAGTTTTAGCTAGTGAGCGCAGCACCAGCAAATTCGGCGTGGCAGCGAAATCGGCCAAGGGCAGCACGCTGTCGCCAGTGAAGGCCTCATAGAGCTCATCCACCACCACAAGAGTGCCGGGCGCCGAAGCCGCCAGCTCCAGGATCAGCTCGGCCGCCAGCCGGGTGCCTGTGGGGTTGTTGGGATTGCAGATCAGCAGGATGCGCGGGCAGCCGTGCAGTGCCGCCCGCAGCTCCTCGAATGGGAAGCCAAAATCCGGCAACCGGTAGGGAATCGCCTCAATCGCCATGCCCTGCATCTGGGCGCAGGGGGTGTAGTAACCGAAGGTGGGGCTGGTGGTTAGCAGGGTGTCGCCCCGGTCGCCGTAGGCGTGAAAGATGGCGTGGATCGCCGCATCCACCCCGTTGAACAGGCCGATCTGATCGGGCTGCAGCGGCCGGTTCAGGCCAACGCCTGCCAGGTTGGCCACCACGGCCTGGCGCAGGCCGTCGTATTCGGGATAGATGGCGTATTGCTCAGCCGGAATGGCACGGATCGCAGCCACCACCTGCGGGCTTGGGCCCATCGTGTTTTCGTTGAAATCGAGCCGCAGCATCCCTCGCCGCCCCTCCAGCGGCGCGCTGTAGGCCTGGAGCCCTTCAACCTCGGGGCGCGCCTGGGGCTCCATCACATCCGCTCCAAAGTGGGGATACCGAGCAGGCCCAAACCGAGGGAAAGGGTGTCGGAGGTGAGGCGGCAGAGCGCAAGACGGGAGGAGCGGAACGGCTCCTCGGCCTTGAGCACCGGCACCTGGTCGTAGAAGCGGTTGAACACCTGACTGAGCTCAAACAGGTAGGTGCAAAGCCGATTGGGCAGCAGCTCCTGCTCCACCTCAGCAATCACCCCATCAAACTTGAGCAGCTCCCGCACCAGCGCCCACTCCGGCGCTTCGCTGAAGGTGAGTGAAGCAACGGCGCCAGCCCCCAGATCGCCGCCCTTGCGGGCGATGCCGGCGATGCGCACCACCGCATAGAGCAGATAGGGCGCCGTGTTGCCCGTTAGGGCCAGCATCCGATCAAAGCTGAACTGATAGTTGGTGATCCGGTTGGTGCTGAGGTCGGCGTACTTCACCGCCGCCAAGCCCACGGAGGTGGCCACCTGCTGGATGAAAGCCTCGTCTTCGCTGCGCTGCTCATCGGCGAGACGCTGACGCAGATCGGCCTCGGTGCGCTCCACCGCCTCATCGAGCAGGTCCTTGAGCCGCACCGTGTCGCCGGAGCGGGTCTTGAGCTTTTTGCCATCGTCGCCCTGCACCAAACCGAAGGGCACGTGCTCGACGCTGCAGTGGGAGGGAATCCAGCCCGCCCGCTGGGCCACCTGGAACACGCCGGCGAAGTGGTTGGCCTGACCCGCATCGGTCACATAGATCACCCGGCCGGCGCCATCGCCGGCCGGCGCGGGAGCGAAGCGATAACGAATTGCCGCCAGGTCGGTGGTGGCGTAGTTGAAGCCGCCATCGCTCTTCTGCACGATCAGCGGCAGGGGCTGGCCGTCCTTACCACTCACCCCCTCAAGAAACACGCAGCCGGCACCGGCGTCGACCACCAGCAAACCGGCAGCCTTGAGGTCGTCAACCACCGCCTGCAGGTAGGGGTTGTAGAAGGATTCGCCGCGCTCAGCAAGACGTATGTCGAGCTGGTCGTAGATCTTCTGGAATTCGCGGCGGCTCTGGTCGCAGAGCAGCCCCCAGGCCTTGAGCGACACCGGATCGCCCCCTTGCAACTTCACCACCTCTTCGCGGGAGGTGGTCTGGAAGGCCTCGTCGTCGTCGAAGCGGGCCTTGGCCTGGCGATAGAAGGCCACCAGATCACCCAGATCCACCGCATCGGCCCTGGTGAGAGCCTCTGGCGCCACCTGCTTCAAGTGGGTGATCAGCATCCCAAACTGGGTACCCCAGTCGCCCACATGGTTGAGCCGCAGCACCGGGTGGCCGCGAAACTCCAGCACCCGCGCCAGAGCATCACCAATGATCGTGGAGCGCAGATGCCCCACGTGCATCTCCTTGGCGATGTTGGGACTGGAGAAGTCCACAATCACCGGCGTCGGGGCCACGCCGGCCACCCCCAGGCTCGGCACCCCCAGGCGCGGATCACCGAGCCGGGCCTGCAGCTCCGCCGCCAGCCGCTCGGGCCGCAGGGTGAGGTTGATGAAGCCGGGTCCAGCAATCTGGGGCTCCAGGCAGAGCTCGGCAAAGGCAGGATCGGCCGTAAGTTGCTCCACGATCGCCGTGGCAATAGCCCGGGGCGGCTGGCCCAGGGGTTTGGCCAGGGGCAGGGCCCCATTGGCCTGGAAGTCACCGAATTCCGGCTTGGAAGCTGGCGCCAGCTGGGGATCCAGGGTCTGGCCCGCCTCCGGGAAGGCCCGCTGCATAGCTGCCAGAAGCTGGCCCTGCAGGGCATGGAGAACGGTCAGCATGGCAACGGTGGGCCGCAGTGGCGGCAGGCACTTGCTGTGATCATCCCTCTCCAGCCAGCTGCAGGTCTGCCTCCATTCCCTGCAGCACTACATCGGCCACCAGCTTGATGCGATAGCGGCAGGCCTGGGTTTCGGTGCAGTCGAAACTGCGATGCTCCCAGTATTTGTTGCTGCCCGCACCACCCCCGCATAACCCGAAGTACTCACACTCCTGGCGGCAGCGCTCCACACCGGAGCGAATCTCCTGCAGCACCAGCTGCAATTTGTCTGTTGCAGCGATGGCTTCCAGGCTGTCGTGCAACACATGACCAAAAGCAAAGTCGCCGTATTCGGCGGTGGGCACCGAGAGCAACTCGGGATCAAAGGTCGACACATTGCCGCGGGCGTCCACATTGACGATCGCGAAGGGAGAGTTCATGTCGGTTTGGGCCATGCGGGCATTGCTGCAGGCCAGGCTGACGATCCCGTCAAACTCCCGCAGGCGCAGGCTCCCTGGCTGCTCCATGCAGCGCTGCCAAAACCGCTCCAAAAATGCCCGATAGCGCTGCTCAGCGCAGGGAGCCTCGAGGCTGGAGGCGGCGTTTTCCCCTTCGGTCTCCTCCATGTTGAAGCCCACGTCGGTGATGCCGTGCTCGAGGAAGAAATCAAACAGGCCATCGGCATGGTCGAGGGCGTCGGCGGTGAGCACACAGATCACCTGAAAAGCAATCTGGCGCCGCACCAGCCAGTCGATCCCCCGCATCACCGCCCCATAGGTGGGCAGGCCGGTGCGGGTAACCCGGTGGGCGTCATGCAGAAAGGCAGGGCCGTCCATGCTCACCCCTACGTGAATGTCATTGCGCTCAAAGCAGTCGCACCAAGCCCCATTGATCACGGTGGCATTGGTCTGCAGCGACTGGACGATCGTGCCGGCGGGCAGGCCGCGCCGCTCCAGCAGCTGGCGCAGGCGAGCACTGGCTTGGTCGTAGAAGGATATTGACGCCATCAGAGGTTCGCCCGCATGCCATAGCAGGGTGAATTGACCCTCGAAATAGGGGCTATCGAGCACCCGCTCCACTGCCGCCTCCAGCAGCTCCAGGGAGAGCTGGGTGCGATCACCCCGATCGGGCAGATAGCAATAGTCGCAATCGAGGTTGCAGTAGGGGGTGGGTTGTACCACCAGCAGCCGCACGGGGCCGTAAGCCTGGCTTTCCACTTCAGCAGCCTGGGGAGCGATCAGCGCCAGTAGCGACCACCACCATTTAGGAAGCCCCCATTGCGGAAGCCACCATTACGGAAGCCACCGTTATTGAAGCCGGTGTTATAAAAACCGCCGTTATTGAAGCCGCCGTTATAAAAGCCGCCGTTGCGAAAGCCGCCGTTGCCCCAGCCCATGCCCCCGCCGTTGACGAACACGTAGGACACGGCGTCATCGGGCAAACCAGAGGCTTCGGTGCCATCGCGCTCCTGCACTGCCGCCGCAATTCGGCTCAGCCGCTCCTCAATGCTGAGGGAGGTTGGTTTAGCTGCGGTTTGGTCCTGGGCTGAAGGCTCGTGCTCGGCGCTGGCCAAGGCCAGGGCCGCCGCCCCATCGAGGGGCAGGGAGGCAAGCAGCAACAGGCCGAAGAGATGGGAGCGGTTCAAGAACGCCATAACAACTACAAAAAGGGTTTCAGCGAGGGGATCAGCGGGCGGTCGAAGCAGCCTGACCTTCAAGAACGGGGCGAATCGTCTCAACCCCCAACAGCACAGCCTCAAAGCTGGCGCGGATCACAGACTCGGGCAATCCCAGCGCACTCGCCGGACCAAGCCAGCGGTTCACGGCGGTCACCGTGTCTGGCTGGCCATCGAGATAGCCCTGGAGCAGCCGGGCAATCGCCAGATTGACCACGTTGCGGAAGGCCGAGTCGTTTTCGGCGAGCACACAGCTCACCGCATAGGCCTCGTAGGGCAAAGCAGGACTGAGGGCCAAGCCGGGCAGACCCTGCTGGCGCACCAGCCCCGCCAGCACGATCGTGTCGCCAATTACGCCATCGACGCTACCGGCCTGCATGGCGGCCACGGCAGCCTTGAGGCTGTCAAAGGCGACGGGGATGGCCTTGGGCTGCATGCCCCGCAGTTCGGTTTCACCAAGCGACTGGCGCACCACCCCGATCCGCCTTCCCGCCAGAGCGGCCGGGCTGCCATCAAAACGCCCGCTGGGCGCCAGCAGTCTCACGCCGGAAAGGCCGATCGGCAGCGAGAAATCCACCTGCATGTCCAGCTCCCAGCTGAACGGCAGGCCACAGGCGAGGTCCGCCTTACCGCTGGTGATGCTGTTCACCAAGCTGGACGGATCGCCAGTCGGTGCAAAGCGGACACTCACAGGCCGGCCCACGGCCTGGCTGAGCTCAGCGGCAATACGCTCAGCCACCAAGATGCCGTAGCCGGAGGGCTGGCCCTGGGGGCTCAGCATCATTAGGGGTGGGACGTCGGCAAAACCACTCAGCACCAGCTGGCCGCTGCGCGCTGCCCGCTGCACCGCCCCCTCCTGCTGGGGCTTTGCTGGGGGTTGGGCCGGGAGTTTGGTTTGGGATTGGGCCTGTACCGCCGCCGGCATTACGGCCAGCAGCCCGAGAGCTCCCACGCCAGCAGCAAGCCGGCGACCAAGGCCAGCTAAGCGAGAGCTGCGCTTGGAAAAGCTGCGCTTTGGTGCTGCCACCCAACCTCGACATGAACTAACCGAAGTATGCAGAGGCTCGGGGCCACTGCCAACTGGGCTCAAAAATCAAACCGCATACTGAGATCAAGCCAGGCGCTGCGGGTGATCGGCGCGCTGGTGGAGATCAGGTCGATGCCGCTGCTGGCGTAGTCGCGGAGCTGCTCGGGCTGCACGCCTGAGGCTTCCAGTACCAGCTGCCGGCCGGAGGCCAGGCTGCGCAACTCGGGCACCAGCTGCCGCAACTGGGCCGGCGGGAATTCATCCAGCAGCACCCCATCGGCGCCCGCTTGCACCGCCGCCGCCGCCTCAGCCGCCGTTTCCGCCTCCACAATCACCCGGGCTGGCCAAGGAGCATGGGCCCGCACCGCCGCGATCGCCACCTCCAAACCACCCGCTACCCCACCGGCCCAAGCCAGGTGGTTTTCCTTGAGCATGGCGGCGTCATCGAGGCCCTGGCGGTGGTTGCTGCCGCCACCGCAGCGCACGGCGTACTTTTCAAGTCGGCGCAGGCCCGGCGTGGTTTTGCGGGTGTCGGCAAGGCGCACGCCCGTGCCCTCGAGCTCGGCCACCAGGGCGGCGGTGGCGGTGGCGATGCCGGAAAGCCGCATCGCCAGGTTTAGGGCCGTGCGCTCACCGGCCACCAGGGCAGCGGCTCCACCCTCCAGCTCCAGCAGCCGCTGTCCTGCCACCACCGACTCACCATCAACCACCAGCAACTGCACCCGCAGCGCCGGATCCAGCAAGCGGAACAGCGGCTCCACCAGCACCCCGCCGCAAAACACCCCGGGCGCCTTGGCCAGCCAGTGGGCCCGGCCAAGGCGCCCAGCCAGCGCCGCAGCCGTGAGATCGCCGCGACCGATATCTTCTGCCAACCAGGCGCGCAGCTGCAGCTCCAGCTCGGGGGTGGAAGGCAGATGGGCAGCAGGCATTACCCCTCCGGAGCAGGCCTTCCCATGATGGGTGGTGCCAGTCTGATGAGCACTTCGCATCAGAGCGCTGGCATGGGCAAACCCCGCTGGTGGACCGCCGGTGACCTCGATGGCTTCCTCGGCCTCGGGCTCGACAACCTGATCCAGATCCTGTTGATCGTGGCCCTTTGCCGCGGCGTACTCGGCTATCCCGACAGCCTCATCTTCGGCGCGATCCTGCCTGCCACTGGCATCAGCCTGGTGGTCGGCAACCTGGCTTACGCCCGCCAGGCCTTTCAGCTCGACCAGCGCGAGGGGCGCGACGACCGCACCGCCCTGCCTTACGGCATCAACACGGTGAGCCTGTTCGCCTATGTGTTTCTGGTGATGCTGCCAGTGAAGCTGACGGCCTTGAGCCAGGGCCTGGATCCAGCCGCAGCGGTAACCCTCTCGTGGCGAGCCGGGCTGATCGCCTGCCTGGGTTCGGGGTTGATCGAATGCGCCGGTGCCTTCATCGGCAACAGCCTGCAGCGCTGGCTGCCTCGCGCAGCCCTGCTCTCCACCCTGGCGGGCATTGCCCTGGGCTACATCGCCCTGGGCTTCCTGCTGCGCACCTACGCCCAACCGGTGGTGGGGCTGGCAGTGCTGGCCGTGATCCTGGTGGGCTACTACGCGCCGGTGCGCTGGCCGGTGCCCGCCGGCCTGGTGGCCGTGCTGCTGGGCATCGCCCTGGCCTGGGCCAATGGTTTGATCGACCTCGATCCAGTGCGCTGGCAGAGCAGCACGGCCCTGATTGGGCTCCATCTACCCAAGCTGCAACTGGCTGACCTGTGGCAGGCGCGCGGCCAGCTAGTGCCCTGGTTGGGGGTAATAGTGCCGATGGGACTTTTCAATGTGATCGGCTCGCTGCAAAACCTGGAGAGCGCCGAAGCCGCCGGCGATAGCTATCCGGTGCCCAGCTCGATGCTGATCAATGGCATCGGCACCCTGGCCGCCGCCACCTTGGGCTCCTGCTTTCCCACCACCATCTACATCGGCCACCCGGGCTGGAAGGCCATGGGCGCCCGCATTGGCTACTCCTGGCTCAATGGCGTGGTGATGGGCGCCGCCTGCCTGCTGGGCCTGTTTGGCGTGGTCGGCCAACTGGTGCCAATTGAAGCCGGCATGGCGATCGTGCTGTACATCGGCCTGGTGATCGCTGCCCAGGCCTTCCAGGCCACGCCGCCTCGCCATGCTCCGGCCGTGGCCCTGGGGCTGCTGCCCGGGCTAGCCGGCTGGGGCGCCCTGATGCTGAAAGCTGGGCTGCGGGCCGGTGGCAGCGGCACGGCCGCCAACCCCTTTGGGCCAGCCATGCTGGCCCCCCTGGCCCAGGCCGATGTGTGGGCCGCCGGGGCCTTCGCCCTTGAACAAGGCCAGATCATCACGGCGATGCTGCTGGCGGGCATGCTCGTGTACGTGATCGAGGCCCGCCTGCTGGCGGCGGCGGCCTGCGCAGCCATCGCAGCCCTGCTGTCCTGGTTTGGCGTGATCCACGCCTGGCAATTCACCAGCTCCGACACCGTGCTGCAGCTGGGCTGGGGCGTGGGCCGCAGCTGGGCCCTCGGCTACGCCGTAATGGCCCTGGTGTTCCTGGCAACCCGCTGGGGCCTGCGGCCTCAGCGCTGATGCTGCAGCAAACCGAGGGTGAGGTTGTCTGGGTCGGTCTGAAGATAGACGTAGCCACCACCATTGGCGAGCAGCACCACTTTGTAGTTGTAGGAGACACCCGCAGAATCTCTCTGGGTCATCGAACCCAGGCAGCTGGCAGCCAGCTTGAGATTGCCGCTGTAGGTGACCCGGTCCTGGCGGCCCGCATAGCTCGCCAGGGCCAGGCCCTGCACCGCCCCTGCCTGCCACCACTCCCGCTGCACTACGGCATTGGGCTGCCAGCTGCCAGCCAGCCAGCTCTGGCCCTGCTGCTGGCTGGTGACCAAGCCATCGAGCTGCTCCGGCCGGCAAGCGCCTGGGGCCTGGGCCACGTAGCGCAACGACAGCACCTCACTGGGTGCCACCACCAGGGAAGTGCGCGGCCGGCCCAGGCCGTCCAGGGCGACCGCGTCAGCCATGGCACCGGCCGAACCCTGGCGCTCCACCAGGGCCCAGCAGTTGGTATCGGCTTTCACCTGGCCGCTGTAGCGATCTTCCGTAAAACGGCGACCCTCCCGCAGGTAGCGCACCCCTTCGATGCGGCCATCGGCAAACCAGCGCTCCTGCATCAGCAGGGCCGTGGGTTCGCCCCGCTGCTGACCGCTACCGAGCACCACAAAGGTGCCAGCTGCGGGTGATTTGCATTGGGCCAGAGCCGCCGCGGCCGACTTTTCAGCGGCAGCGGCTGCTGGCACCAGGCCAGCGCAAAGAGCCACGGCGGCAAGCAGGGCGCGGGGATTGGCCATCGATTCACATCATCAAGTGATCGCAGTTTGGCAAGAGGCAGTTTGGGAAAGGACCTACTTGCCAATACAGAAACGCGAAAACACCCGATCCAGCACCGCCTCGCTCACCGCCTCGCCTGTTATCTCGCCGAGGGCACGCACGGCGGCGCGCAGGTCAATCGTCCAGAAGTCCCAGGGCAGCTGCTGCGCCGCAGCTTCAAGGGCAGCCCCCAGGCTCAGGGCTGCTGCCGCCGCCAGATCCCGTTGGCGGGCATTGAGTGCCACCTGCACCCCTTCAAGGCAGCCAGCTCCGCAGCGGCGCAGCAGCTCCGCCACAAGCTCGTCGCGGCCGGCGCCAGTGAGGGCGCAGAAGCGCACATCTGCCGGCTCCCCATCCGCCGGGGGCACCAAACCCACCGGCAGACCCGCTCCATCGGCCTTGTTGCCCGCCACCAGCAGCACGACTCCCTCGGGCACCAGCTCCCGCAGGGCCTGATCCTCCAGGCTCCAGCCGGCGCTGAGATCAAACAGCAACAGCACCGCATCAGCGGCGGCCAGGGCCTGGCGGGAGCGCTCGATGCCCAGCTGCTCAACCCGGTCGCTGGTGGGGCGAATGCCGGCGGTGTCGAGCAGGGTGAGCGGCACGCCGTCGAGCACCAGCTCGCTTTCCAGCAGGTCGCGGGTGGTGCCCGGTAGGTCGGTCACGATCGCCCGCTCTCGCTGGCTGAGCAGGTTGAGCAGGCTGGATTTACCCACGTTGGGCCGGCCCACGATCGCCACCCGCAGGCCACGGCGCAGCAGCTCCCCCTGGCGCGCCTCAGCCACCAGCTGCTCCAGCTCCACCCGCACCGCCGCCAGTTCCGCCGTTACTGCCGCGCCATCGAGGGGGGGCAGGTCTTCCTCGAAGTCCACCCGCGCCTCCAGCTCCGCCAGCTGATCGAGCATGCGCTCGCGCAGGGCGCCGATGCGCAGCTGCAGGCCGCCATCAAGGCCCGCCATGGCCAGCTGGGCCGCCCGGCGGCTGCGGGCCGTGATCATTTCGCTGATCGCCTCGGCGCGGGTGAGGTCGAGCCGGCCGTTTAAAAACGCCCGCTGGCTGAATTCCCCCGGCAGGGCCCGCCGCGCCCCAGCCGCCAGCACCAGCTCCAGCACCCGCTGCACCGCCACCAGGCCGCCGTGGCAGTGCAGTTCCACCACATCTTCCCGGGTGAAGCTGCGGGGCGCCCGCATCAGCAGCAGCAGGGCCTCATCGAGCCGCTCGCCACTAGCAGGATCCACCACATGGCCGTAAAGCACCCGGTGGCTCTCCCAGCTCTGCTGGCCGGGGGCCGCAAACAACTGCCGGCCGATCGGCTCGGCCTCGGGGCCAGAAATCCGCACGATCGCCACACTGCCCTCGCCCGGTGCCACGGCGGTGGCCACAGCGGCGATGGTGTCAGCAAATCCGGCGGGGTCTGGCATGACCCCATTTCAACGCCAAAGCGCCCGAAGATCGAACGCCCTGCTCAGGAATTGGCCGGGCCGGGAAACACCATCAAGTCGATATGGCCGCCGACGGGATGGCGCCATTCGCGGAATTCCTCGGCCAAAGCGTGCTGCTCGCGGGGCAGGGCCTGGGCCTGCAGGTCCTGGAGCCGCTGGTGCACCAGGTCCAGGGTGTCGTCTATCAGTTGGGCCGCCTGCTCGGAGGTCATGGCATCGCCTGCGCTGGATGGGCAGGTTGTAACTGGGCCTTCAAAGACACGCTGTAGCGGACGTCACGACCGCGCCAGCCCCTCCCATCAAGGCAAACACCCCAACAGTGAGAGAATCAACTCCAATTCAGGGGCACTCGTGACGAACGGCAAGGGATCTGCGCGCTCAGCACTGTCGACCCTCCTGCTTGGCTTCGGCGCCGTCGGCGGCTTGGCCCTGCTGGTGTGGCTGACGCTGGTGATGCTCGACCTCAAACACCTCAACACCTCCGGCTTCACCCTGCCCTAGCCGATGCCTGTGCGGGCGATGTCGAGCACATCGGCCATGGAGCGGATCTGATTGATGGTGCTGGCTAGCTGGCTGGCACTCTCAAGCTCCACCCTCAGATCGATGCGGGCCGGCTTGCCGGGATTGGTGCGCACCCGGGCATCGCTGACGTTGATGCGGTGATCTGAAAGGCGGGTGAGGATGTCCTTGAGCACCCCAACGCGATCAAGCACCTCGATGCGCAGTTGCACCGGGTAGCGGCGCGGGCGCGACTCGGAGGCAGAGTTCCAGCGCACCGGCAGCCGCCTTTCGGCCGGCACCTGGGCCACGTTGGAGCAGTCCTGGCGGTGGATGGTGATGCCGTGGTTACCGAGAGCCACCGCGCCAAGAATCTGCTCGCCGGGCAGGGGACTGCAGCAGCCCCCGAGTCTGTAATCGAGGCCCTCAAGGCCGAGGATTGAGCTGGTGCCACCACCACCCACGGGCGCCTGGGGCTCCACCTGGGCAGCGTGGGCCGCCACCTTGGCCGCCACCTGCTCATTGCTGAGCACGGGGGCGGAGGCTTCGCTGGCCAGGCGCATTTCCTCCCGCAGCCTGTTGAGCACCTGATGCAGGGTGACCCCACCAAAGCCGAGGGAGGCCAACAGGTCTTCGGTGCCGGTGAGATTGCAGCGGCGGGCCACCTTGGCCATCGCCTCACCATTAAGCAGGGCATCGAAGCCATCGCGGCCTAGCTCGCGCTCGAGCATCTCCGTGCCGCGCTGGAGGTTGTCTTCGCGGTGGCTGGTTTTATACCAGTGGCGAATGCGATTACGAGCCGTGGGGGTAGCCACGAAATTGAGCCAGTCGAGGCTTGGGTGGGCCGTTTTGGCGGTAACCACCTGCACAAAGTCACCATTGCGCAGAGGCGTGGCGAGCGGGCATAGCCGATCATTAATGCGCACGCCCTGGCAGTGATTACCGATTTCCGAGTGGATGCGATAGGCGAAATCTACGGCCGTAGACCCCTTACGCAAACCCACCACATCGCCATTGGGAGTGAATACAAACACCTCCTCGTCAAACAGATCTTCCTTGATCGAGCGCAAGAAATCGTTGCTGTCGGTGCCGCCGTCATCCTTCTGCCAATCAACCAGCTGCCGCAGCCAGTTGAACCGCTCAGCATCGGCTCCAGAGGCGGCAGGCGAACCGCCCTCCTTGTATTTCCAGTGGGCAGCAATGCCGTATTCGGCCACCTGGTGCATGTCGGTGGTGCGAATCTGCACTTCGATCGGCCGGTGCCGGCCGATCACCGCCGTATGCAGGGATTGGTAGCCATTGGGCTTAGGCAAGCCGATGTAATCCTTGAAGCGCCCCGGGATCGGCCGGAAGGTGTCGTGCACCACCGCTAGAGCCCGATAACAACTCTCGAAGTTGGGGCAAAGAATCCGCAGAGCCGCCACGTCGTAGATCTCGTGGAACGCCTTCTGCTGGCGCTGCATCTTGCTCCAGATGCCATAGAGGTGCTTGGGCCGGCCGCTCACTTCGCAATTAGCCAAGCCCACGGCGGCAAGCCGATCGCGCAGCAATTGCACCGTGACCGCCAGGCGCTCCTCGCGCTCGCTGCGCTTGGTGGCCACCTGCTGCTGCACGTCCCGGTAGGCCTCGGGCTCGAGGATCTTGAAGGCCAGATCTTCCAGCTCCCACTTCAGCCGGCCAATGCCGAGGCGATTGGCCAGGGGGGCATAGATCTCCCGGGTTTCCCGGGCGATGCGCAACTGCTTTTCAGGTTTGAGCGCCGCGATGGTGCGCATGTTGTGCAGCCGATCGGCCAGCTTCACCAGCACCACCCGGATGTCGCTGGCCATGGCCAGAAACATGCGGCGCAGGTTTTCGGCCTGGGCTTCGGTGTGGTTGGTGAAGTGAATGCCGCCGAGCTTGGTAACCCCCTCCACCAGCGCCCGCACCTCGGCGCCGAAGTGCTGTTCGATCTCCTCAGCGGTGACCTCGGTGTCCTCCACCACGTCGTGCAGGAAGCCCGCAGCGATGACGCCGGCGCTGGCACCGATATCGCGCAGTAGGTCGGCAACGGCGACCGGATGAATGATGTAGGGCTCGCCACTGGCCCGAAACTGGCCCTCGTGCAGCTGGTAAGCGAAGTCGAAGGCGGAGACCAGCAGGGCCTCGGCATCGGTGGGGCAGCTCACCCCCTGTCCCGGCGGCACATGCTCGATGCAGCGCTGCAACCACTCCGGCAGGGGCACGCCGTAGTCGGCAGGAGTGCGAATGGGCTTGCGCACCAGAGCTGGAGCTGCCGCCACTCGAGTAGCTACGGCTGTTGCATCCAGATTCGGGGCCGCCCTGAGCATTTCAGCCTGCGGGTTCCCCTCATCGTAGGCAAGTGGGGGCAAGCTGGTGGCCATGACCAGCCCCGTACTCGCAATTGAGAACCTGGTGGTGCGCTACCCCGCAGCGGAGCGCCCCACCCTCGACGGCCTGAACCTGAACCTGGCGTCCGGCGATCGGCTGGCCCTGGTGGGTCCTTCCGGCTGCGGCAAAAGCACCGTGGCCCGGGCCGTGCTGCAACTTCTACCCCCGGGCAGCCAGTGCAGTGGCTCCCTGCTGTTGGCGGGTCAGAACCCCAGCCAAATGGCCCGGCCGGCCCTGCGCCAACTGCGCGGTGAAGCGGTGGGGCTGGTGTTCCAGGACCCGATGACCCGCCTCAACCCGCTACTGACGATCGGCGATCACCTAGCCGATACTCTGGCGGCCCACCGGCCCCGCTGGCAGAGGCGCCAGGTGCGGCAACGGGCGGAAACCCTTCTGATCCGGGTGGGCATCGGCCCGGAGCGCTACGGCAGCTATCCCCATGAATTCAGTGGCGGCATGCGCCAGCGCTTAGCGATCGCCCTGGCGATGGCCCTGGAGCCGCCGCTGGTGATCGCCGACGAACCCACTACCAGCCTGGATGTGGCCGTAGCCGGCCAGGTGATGGCGGAGCTCAGCAACCTCTGCCGCGAAGCGGGCAGCGCCCTACTGCTGATCAGCCACGACCTGGCCATGGCGGGCCGCTGGTGCGACCAGATCGCCGTGCTGGATCAGGGACGCCTAGTGGAACAGGCACCAGCCCGGCAGTTGCTGCTGGCCCCCGCCTCCGCCCTGGCCCAACGGCTGGTGGCCAAGGCGCGGGAGCGGGAGGGCGCTGAAAGTTTGCCGCCACCGCCAGCGCCGCTGCTGCTGGAAATCGAGCAGCTGCGCAGCTGGCATCCACTGCCATCCCTGCCCTGGCAAGCCCGCTGGCTCAAGGCGGTGGATGGCGTCAGCCTGCGCCTGCAGCAGGGCGAAACCATCGGCTTAGTGGGAGCCTCCGGCTGCGGCAAAAGCACCCTCTGCCGCGCCCTGATGGGGCTGGCGCCGGTGCGGGGCGGCACGGTGCGGCTGCAGGGCACAAACCTGCTCAGCCTGCGGGGCCGAGCCCTGCGCCAGGCCCGGCGCGGCATTCAGATGGTGTTTCAAGACCCACTTGCTTGCCTCAACCCCCAGATGGTGGTGGGTGAGGCGATTGCTGATCCCCTACTGATCCACGGCCTAGCCAACCGCTCCCAGGCCCGTCAACGCGCCCGCGAACTGCTGACAGCGGTGGGGCTCACCCCCCCGGAAAGCTTTGAAAACCGCCTGCCCCGCACTCTCTCTGGCGGTCAGCAGCAACGGGTAGCGATTGCCCGGGCCCTAATCCTGGAACCCCAGGTGCTGCTCTGCGATGAGAGCGTCAGCATGCTGGATGCCGAGGTGCAGGCAGATGTGCTGGCCCTGCTGCGGGAGCTGCAGGAGCGCCTGGGGTTGGGGATGCTGTTTGTCACCCACGACCTATCGGTGGCCAGTGGCTTCTGCCACCGGGTGCTGGTGCTGGAGGGGGGAAAGATCGTGGAGGAGGGCCCCGGCTCCCGGCTGCTGAGCGATCCCCAGACCGCCATCACCCGAATCCTGGTGGAAGCCTGCCCGCGACTGCCCACAGCTGCATGAGCCTGCCTAGCGCCGCCTGAGCACCGCCAGCAAACGCTCGAACACCTCTGGCAGCGGCGCTTCGCACACCAGGCGCTGCTTGGTGATCGGGTGATCAAGCCCCAGTTGCACGGCATGCAAGGCCTGGCCAGGCAGCTCAAGCGGCAGCTTGCGGCAACGGGAGTAGGTGGGGTCGCCCACGATCGGGTGACCGATGTGGGCGCAGTGCACCCGGATCTGGTGGGTGCGGCCCGTGTCGAGCTTGAAGCGCAGCAAGCTGTAATCCCCCAGGCGCTCCACCAGGCGCCAATGGGTGCAGGCATGACGCCCCGAGTCGTCGTGGACCACCGCATATTTCTTGCGGTCGACGGGATGGCGGCCAATCGCCCCGACGATCGTGCCGGAGTCGCCAGCTGGCTGGCCGTGCACCACCGCCAGGTACTGGCGAGAAGCGATGCGCTTCTGGATCTGCACCTGCAGCTTCACCAGGGCCTCCTGGCTCTTGGCCACGACGATGCAGCCCGTGGTGTCCTTATCGAGCCGGTGCACGATGCCGGGCCGCAGCTCGCCGCCGATACCGGGCAGATCTGGGCAGTGGTGCAACAGGCCGTTCACCAAGGTGCCGTCCTTGTTGCCGGGTGCCGGGTGCACCGTGAGCCCGGCGGGCTTGTTGAGCACGATCAGGTGGGCGTCTTCAAACAGCACATCCAGGGGCATCGCCTGGGGCAGCAGGTAGGGAAGGGGCTCGGGCGGCGGCATCCACAGCGCCACGCTGTCGCCTTGGCGCAGGGGAGTCTTGGCCCGCCCCGTGACGCCGTTCACCCGCACATAACCCGCCTCGATGAACTTCTGGATCCGGGCGCGGCTCTGCTCCGGCCGCTGCGCCACCAGCCAGCGATCCAACCGCATCGGCAGCGGCTTGGGATAGGAGAGCGTCAACAGCTCGCCTTCGCCCTCGCCGAATTCGCTCATGGCGGCGTCAGAGCCGGCAACTCAAGCGCAATGGCACCCAAGCGAGCGCAGCGAAAATCATCAAGGAGTTTTGTGGCCATGCGCAGGCTGTCACCGCTGGTGTGGCGCTCCGCAGCTGTCACCAGCCAGCCCTCGACATCCGGACCGCCGCCGGGCAGCACACCCAGGGGGATGCCGTAGCGCTGGCCCACCAGCCCAGCCGGCACGCCAGCAGCTGGCTCGGCTTCAAGCAGGGTGAGCAGCTGCAAGAAGGCCCGGGCGGCGGCCTCGTTGTCGTAGGCCGCCTGGCCAATGTCGTCGCAGAGAGCCAGGCGCAGGGCTGCCTGCTGGTCGTCGAGGCGGGGAGGCAGCACGCCGGGGGCGTCGAGCAGGTCGAGGTCCTGGCCCAGCCGCACCCAGCGGAGGCTGCGGGTCACACCGGCCCGGCGGGCGCTGTCTACGACTTTCTGACGCACCAGCCGGTTGATCAGGGCCGATTTACCCACATTGGGAAAGCCCAGCATCAGCGCCCGCACCGGCCGTGGCTTCATGCCCCGCCCAGCCCGGCGAACATTGAGGGCTACGCCGGCCCGGATCGCCGCCTGCTGCAGCTGCTTCACGCCGGTGCCGGCCTTGGCATCACACCACCAGCAGGTCTGCTCCTGGGCTCGAAACCAGGCGGTCCAGGCCTGGCGCACCGGCGGCGGGATCATGTCGACCCGGTTGAGCACCAGCAGGTGTTGCTTGTTGCCGATCCAGCGCTGCAGCCGCGGGTGGGAGGTGGCCATCGGTATGCGGGCATCGCGCACCTCGATCACTAGGTCCACCTTGGCCAGGTTGGCGCTGAGAGCTTTCTCCGCCTTGGCGATGTGGCCTGGGTACCACTGAATAGCGGGAGCGTTGACGCTGAGCGGAAGCGTCTGGGGCATCAGGGCACCACCAGCACCGGACAGGGAGCCAGCTGGATCACCCGGGCGGCGGTGCTCTGCTGATCACTCTCGATCGCAATGCCGCGGGTGCCCATCACGATCACGTCGGCGTTGATCTCATCTGCCACATCGCCAATCACAAAGGCGGGCTTGCCCTCCCGCTCGATCACCTGGCAGCTGACGCCGGCCTCTTCAAAGCGGGCACGGGCCTGCTGCAGCAGGGCAGCAACCGCCGCTGGGTCGTCTTGCTCGGGCTCCACTACCGACAGCAACACCAGCTTGCTGGCGTGCTGCTGGGCCAGTTTCAAGGCCACCGCAGACGTTTCCATCGCCTGGCGGCTCTGGTCGATGGGAAAGAGAACGGTGTCAAACATGGGGCGAAATGCGGCTGGGCAGTTGCGGGCCCGTGGCTTCAGTCTGGGGGTCCCACCGTCGTCCGGCCAGGGCGGATGGCAGGGGGGAATCCGAAGCCTGGGCAAGCCGGAGCCCGCGGGGGCTAATCTCCCCCGGCAATTCAGTTATTCCATAACCCATGGCGAAGCGATCCCTGGCCAGCCTTTCGGCCGATGAGCTCAGCGGCAAACGCGTGCTGGTGCGGGTCGACTTCAACGTACCGCTAGATGACGCCGGTGCCATCACCGACGACACCCGCATCCGGGCCGCCCTGCCCACCATCAATGACCTGAGCAGCAAGGGCGCCAAGGTGATCCTGGCGGCCCACTTCGGCCGTCCCAAGGGCCAGGTGAACGAAGCCATGCGC
The DNA here is from genome assembly GCF_024345455.1 of Cyanobium sp. T1G-Tous. Lineage (NCBI taxonomy): Bacteria > Bacillati > Cyanobacteriota > Cyanophyceae > Synechococcales > Prochlorococcaceae > Cyanobium > Cyanobium sp. T1G-Tous. Next base: position 46,047 of record NZ_JAGQBD010000012.1, on the reverse strand, counting down.
CTCACTCCCGTGGCTGCCCGCCTGGCTGAGCTGCTCGGCAAGCCTGTGGTGAAAACCGACAGCTGCATCGGCCCCGACGCCGAAGCCAAGGTGGCTGCCATGGCCGCAGGCGATGTGGTGCTGCTCGAAAACGTGCGCTTCTTCGCTGAAGAAGAGAAGAACGACGCCGGTTTCGCTGCCCAGCTGGCCGCCCTTGCCGATGTTTATGTGAACGACGCCTTTGGCGCCGCCCACCGGGCCCATGCCTCCACCGAAGGCGTCACCAAGGCGCTCAGCCCCAGCGTGGCCGGCTACCTGATGGAGAAGGAGCTCCAGTACCTGCAGGGCGCCATTGACGAACCCAAGCGTCCCCTGGCGGCGATCGTGGGCGGCTCCAAGGTGAGCTCCAAAATCGGCGTGCTCGAGGCCCTGATCGACAAGTGCGACAAGGTGCTGATCGGCGGCGGCATGATTTTCACCTTCTACAAAGCCCGTGGCCTAGCGGTGGGCAAGAGCCTGGTGGAAGAGGACAAGCTTGAGCTAGCCAAAGAGCTCGAGGCCAAGGCGGCCGCCAAGGGCGTGCAGCTACTGCTGCCCACCGATGTGGTGCTGGCCGACAACTTCGCCCCCGACGCCAACAGCCAGACCGTGTCGATCGATGCCATCCCCGATGGCTGGATGGGCCTGGACATCGGCCCCGACTCGCTCAAAGCCTTCCAGGAGGCCCTAGCCGACTGCAAAACCGTGATCTGGAACGGCCCCATGGGCGTGTTCGAGTTCGACAAGTTTGCCGCGGGCACCAACGGCATCGCCCACACCCTGGCCGACCTGAGTGGCAAGGGCTGCTGCACGATCATCGGCGGTGGCGACTCGGTAGCAGCCGTGGAAAAGGTGGGCGTAGCCGAGAAGATGTCCCACATCTCCACCGGAGGTGGCGCCAGCCTGGAGCTGCTGGAAGGCAAGGTGCTGCCGGGCGTGTCAGCACTAGATGAAGCCTGATCTGGATGGCCCTGATCCAGAGCTGATCTGAACTGAACAAGGGGGCTTCGGCCCCCTTTTTTGATGCCTGCTCAATCTGCTTTGTTGATTGAGCCAGGCAGGCCATAGCGGCGTTGCAGCTCCGCCAATTCAGCCATTTGTTGGCGCCGCTGCTGCCTGACCTCTTGATGCTGGCTGCGCTGACAGCTTTGGACAGCAGCCAAGTCCCGTGCCTTAACAAAGCAGCCCTCTGCCTTGCTGAGCTGGCTTAAACGCTGGCTGGAAATGCGCTTTTCAAGCTGGCGGCGGTCAGCAAAATATTGCTGTCTCCGGGTGGCGCTAAGGCGGCTCATTGCCTCAGCCTGCTGGCGCTGCAAAGCCTCGCGCCGCTCAGGATTTGGGCGCTGCCCAGGCGGGCTGCCCGACTGGCTTTGGGCAAATAGGGGGCCACTGCAGAGGAGCAGGAGGGCAGCCGCCAACCCAGGAAGGCAGGGCGCAAAGGAAGTTGTCAAACGTCTTGGGGTCATGGCATTTGCTAAGCAAAAGAATGGCTCACACATCAATCATGGAGAGTTTTCGGCTCCTCGAAATAAATACATTCCAGGCATTTCAAATCCTGTCTTCACTGCCAACCAGCCTGATCAGCAGCCCGACACCGTGCCCCCCAGGATCCCGCCAACTGCGGCTCCCATTGGCACCGCCCAGAGCCTGTTGCGATAACCGTTGGCCAAAGCACCACCCATCGTGCCTCCCAGGGCAGCTCCAACAATTGGCGCGGCGATGGAACAGCTCCTGCTAGGCACCACCGGGCTGCTTGGGTAAGCAGCTACTGGATAACCGCCGTAAACACCTAACTGAGATGGGGCGTAGCGGGGCCGCGGGGCATAAACAGGCTGGGGAGCATAGACAGGCTGCTGGGCATAGAGAGGCTGCTGGGCATAGAAAGGCTGGGCTGCGTAAGCATGCTGAGGCACATATACGGGCTGGCGTGCATAGACAGGCTGGCGCGTATAAGCACGGGGAGGGGGCCCGTAGGACTCATATGTGTAACGCTGAAAGGTATTGGGAGAGGCAAGGGCTGGCACCGGCAGGGCTAAAGCAGCCAAAGCCAGTGGAAGAAGTGATGCACGCATGGGAAAGCTCCGATTGGCAGTCATGAATCCCAGCTACTGAGCTGGTTCCCCTTCACTGTGCGGCGCCCGCTGCCCTGAAATGCAACCGAACCACCACAAAACTGTGACCAAATCCGACTGAACTACTTAAATCCAGTCGTGAACTGGATTTAAGACTCCTCTTGAGAGCGCCCATGGAGAGCAATTCCAAACCGCCAAGCTGAATCACCATCAGCTTCCAACCGCTCCAGGTGGCCGCCATGGGAGCGGGCAACCCGGGCGGCGATCGCCAGGCCCAGGCCACAGTGACCGCCGCCTCCCCGGGCGGCATCGAGACGCTGAAATGGCATTAACGCCTGATCCCAGCGCTCTGGGGGGATGCCGGGGCCGCAATCCCAAATCACAATCCGAAACCCTTCCCCTGCCGGCTCTGCAACTCGCAGTTGCAAGCGCAGAGGTGGAGCTCCATAGCTACGAGCGTTGGCGATCAAATTGGCCACAGCACGGGCAAGGGCAACAGGCTGCACCACCCTCACCAGCGGCTCTAAATCTAATTCGAGCTCAGAAGCCGCTAGGCCAGCCGCCTGCTCGGCCAATAGCTGCTCCAAGGGCACAGCTAGAGCGACTTCCTGGTCGCCACCGCCAGCAAATAACAAGAACTGGCCAGTGATCCGCTCCAAGGAGTCGAGGTCAACGACTGCTTGCTGCAGATCAGCTTGGGCCAGGTCCAACAGGCTGATCCGAAAACGCAACCTGGTAAGTGGACTCTTGAGGTCGTGGGCGATGCCAGCCAACATCACGGCCCTCTCTTCTTCGACGGCCTGCAATCGCTGCACCATGGCATTGAAACGAGCGGTGAGTTGTCTCACAACGAGCGTGCCCTGCTCCTGCTGAACGTCAGGCCAACCGCGGCGGCCTACGCCGCCAAGAACCTGCTGTAGCAACAGCAACGGCCGCTGAACTTCCAACAGAAAGAACAACAGCAGAGCCACACTGCCCCCTAACCCCAGGCCCACCAGCAGCAACCAGGGATCCGGAGGCCAAGGACGCACCGGGGGAATAGGCACCAATAACCACACCGGATCAAGGGGTGACAGCAACTGAACCCACACCCCCCTTTGGGGGGCCAACGCCGGCAGCACGGAAGGGCACGGATTCAGGCTGGCGCAGAGCTCTTGGCGCAGCAGTTGGGACTGAACTTCCAGGGCCCGATCAGATCGCCTGGGCGGTTTAGCTCCAACGCGCAGTGGTAGGCCGCTAAGGCGCGCCAACCTGGCTGGCGGCAAGCGATCAAGCGCCAGCTCCGCCAGGCGCAGCTGAAACAAAACCTCTGGTCCCTGCTGGGTAATCCGATCGCGTTGTAAGCGTTCCGCAAGCAGCAATTGCAACTGCAGAGTGCTGAGCAGGGCAACCCCCAGCCCCACCAGCCCATACCTAACGGCTGCGAGGTTGACCATCGGGCACAAATACATAGCCATAGCCCCACACCGTCTGCAGATAGCGGGGACGAGCGGGATCCGGCTCCACCAACTTGCGTAGCCGCGACACCTGCACATCCATGCTGCGGCTATCTGTCACTGAATCGGGCCCCCGTGCCAGTTCCACCAGGCGCTCGCGCGATAGGGGTCGATGCGGATGCTGCACAAAGGCGGCAAGTAGGGCGAATTCGCCGGAGGTAAGCAAGGTGACCTTGCCACCGTGCTCCAGGGTGCGGGCCGCCTGATCGAGCACCTGCTCGCCAATCGTCAGCATCTCTGCTTCAGCCAGGGGAGTTCCGGCCGGCAGGGCGACGCGGCGGCGCAGCACGGCCTCGATACGGGCCGTGAGCTCCCGCGGCAGAAACGGCTTGGCCAGATAGTCGTCAGCACCCTGCTCCAGGCCGATGATCCGATCCACGGCATCGCCCTTGGCAGTGAGCATCACCACCGGCAGGTCATCGCCGCCGTCGCGCAGGCGCCGCAACAGGGTGAGGCCATCGTCGCCAGGCAGCATCAAATCGAGCACCACCAGATCAGGTCGCTGGCCCGCTAGCCGCGCCATCAACTGAGCCCCATCGGCCAGGCAACGCACGTCGTATCCCTGGTCCATCAGGTAGGTACCCACCATCCGCCTTAGTTCGGGGTCGTCATCCACAACCCAGATGCTTTGCCCTTGGGCCATGAAGGTGGCGTGCTGGAAAGATCTGGTCACAGCTTGGCCCGAAACTGGCAACAGTTCTCTTGGCCGGGCTGCATAACTTGGGTTGATGAGGATTTCCCCTGCCGCCTTGATGGGTGCCCTTGCGGGCGCGCTGCTGATCACCCTGAGCGGTATCGCCCAGCAACCAGCCCAAGCAGCCGATGAACTGCAGCAATACCAACAGCGGCTAGGCAAACTGTTTCGGCAGCTAGATAGCAACGGCGATGGGCGCTTGGAGCGTGATGAGGTGCGCTCCAATGCCTACCTCCAGCGACACTTCAGCCGCCTCGATCGCGCTAATAAGGGCTATTTGACCCCAGAGGACCTGCGCTGAGGCTTGTACTGGTCAAGGATTGAGTATCAAGGATTGAGCTGGGCCTTATCAGCCACCACCAGCACCCGCTTAGTGGCACTAACAATGCCTTTGGGGTGCACCAGCAGGATCGCCCAAGTTTGGGCGCTGGGAGTGAAGGGTGCCTGAACCGACTTGAACAGACCGCCACCGCCCAGGGCGCCCAGCTGCAACTCGGGACTCTCAAGAGCATTCACCTGCTGGCCTGTGAGCGCCACCAGACCACCGGCAGCCACGGCACCCTCCAAAGGTTCATCGAAAAGCACATCCACGTCGTAGCGCTGGCCCGTGAGCACCGCATCCGGAATCAACAGGCTCACGGGAAGTTCGGCCTCACCGCTACGCAGCAAGCTTTGCTCGCGAATCACGGTCTGGGCATTGATGCGACCACCGCTGCTGCCGAGAACCAGCTGCTGCTGGGCTTCGAGCCGGTAGCGAGTGGGGCCCTCCTGACGGCTGCCGGAGAGCTGCAGCTGCACGGTGCTGCGGCCATCACGCAGGGGCTTGCCTGTGGTGAGCTGCCAGCGGGCATCGGGAAACTGCTGCTTCAGGCTGCGTCGGCGCAACTCCACCAGGGTCACATCGAGGCCAGGACCGCTCTCCAGCACGGCCGACAGCTCACCGCTGCCGTTAAGGGCTGCCTCCAGGGCCTGCAACTGAGCTGAGGTGGGCACTGCAGCGGCAGCTAAAGAAGGCGCGCTGGCCAGCAGAGCCGCCAGGCTCGCCACCGCGAAAGTCCATACCTTTCGTACGACCAAGCCTGAACTCGGGGGCTGGAGAGGCGACATCAGAGCAGACGGCATCGCAAGGGCGGAAACCGCTTTTAAGTTAGGCGCGCTCCAGCCCCAGCACCCATGCCCAGGCTCCTAATTGCTGCCAGCGGCACCGGTGGCCACCTATTCCCTGCCCTAGCAGTGGCCGATGCCATGCCGTCCGATTGGAGCGTGTCGTGGCTGGGGGTGCCAGACCGACTGGAACGTCAGCTGGTGCCGAGCCGCTATCCACTGCACACGGTGCGGGCCGGGGGGCTGCAAGGCCGGGGCCTGCGCAAGCTGCTCAACCTGCTGCAACTGCTGCAGGCGGTTCGATCGGTGAGACGGTTGATCCGGCGCGAACGCATCGCAGCGGTCTTTACCAGCGGCGGCTACATCGCGGCGCCTGCAATCCTGGCGGCCCGCTGGGCCGGCGTGCCGGTGGTGCTGCATGAGAGCAACGCTGTGCCCGGCAAGGTGACCCGCCTGCTGGGCCGCCTCTGCAGCCAGGTGGCGGTGGGCCTGCCCCAGGCCGCTGCCCGCCTGCCCCGCTGCCGCCCCGTGCTGACGGGAACGCCGGTGCGGCAAGCCTTTCTGGAGCCCGCCCCCCTGCCCGACTGGGCTCCCAAAGGCTCCGGGCCCCTGCTGCTGGTGATGGGCGGCAGCCAGGGAGCCGTGGGTCTCAACCAGATGGTGCGCCCCCTGCTTGCCAAACTCACGGCTGCAGGCGTGCGGGTGGTGCACCTCACCGGCAGCAACGACCCCGAGGCAGGCCAGCCCCTGCCGGCAGGGGTGGTGGAGCTTCCCTTCAGCGACGAGATCCCCGGCCTGCTGCAGCACGCCGCCCTGGCGATCAGCCGCAGCGGCGCTGGCGCCCTAAGTGAACTGGCAGTGTGCGGCACCCCGGCGGTGCTGGTGCCCTACCCCGCCGCCGCCGACCACCACCAGGACGTCAACGCCGCCGCCGCCGCCGAACTTGGGGCGGCCGTGATCGTGTGGCAGCACGGCCCCGGCGAGCCGGCCCTCGAGCGCAGCCTCTGGCGGCTGCTGGGCCCGCGCCTGCGGGGGGCAGCAGCTGCTTGTGATCCCCTAAAGCAAATGTCTACAGCCATGGGCGAGCTGGCGGTGCGCGATGCCGATCAGCGAGTGGCGGCGATGCTGAGAAAACCCTAAAGTTGTCCAACAAAGCTGGACAAGAAGTGGCAATTGAAACTACTTACAGCCAAGCCAGAGAAGGCTTGAAGGGCCTGATGGACCGTGCCGTGCAAGACCGAGAGGTCGTGATGGTGCGGCGGCGCAAGGGCGGCGATGTGGCCCTAGTGGCTGCTGATGAACTGGCCGGCCTACTGGAAACAGCCCATCTGCTGCGCTCACCGGCGAATGCGGAGCGTCTTCTCACAGCCCTAAGCAGAGCCCGCGAGCAGAGCCTGGACCCGATCAACCTGACGGACCTTGTCAGCAGCCTTCAAGGCTGATGGGCCCCTCCTGGCAGGCGGTGATTCACCCAGAGTTTCTAGATGACTTGCAGCATTGGGTGCGCCACGAGCCCCGCACCGCTAAACGGCTGATTGAGCTGATGCAAGCCATCTTGAAAGATCCTTTTGAGGGCATCGGCAAACCTGAACCGCTCAAATATTTGGGGCCGGGCGTCTGGTCTCGGCGGATCACCCAGGAACATCGCTGCGTGTATTTGGTTCAGAGCAGCCGGGTCGAATTTCTGCAAGGGCGCTATCACTACTAAAGCGCCCTAATTCCTGCCACAAGGCCCGCAGGATGCGGCGATTGTTGCGGTGGCTCTGATAGCCAATCCGCAGCCAGTTTTCCCCTAGCCCCTCGAAAGAGCGGCAATCGCGCAAGAGGATGTGATGGCGCCGCTCCAGGGCTTGGCACAACGGCACTAGCGAATGCTCAGCGCGGATCAACAGGAAGTTGGCGGCTGAAGGCAGGGGCGTGATGCCAGGCAACTGGGCCAGCTGACGCTGCAGCCAGGCACCCTCGCGGCCGGTCCAGCGCTGCACCCTGCCGCACCAGCGCCGGTAGGCCGCAGGATCAGCCAGCAGCCTCTCCCCTACGGCGGCCGCCAGGCCATTCACGGGCCAGGGATCGCGCCAGGAGGCCCACTGGGCCAGGCGCTCGGGGTGGCCAAGGGCATAGCCAAGGCGCAGGCCCGCTATGCCATAAAGCTTGGTGAGGCTGCGGATCACCACCAGGTTTGGGTGCATAGGCAGCAGCGGGATCAGGCTCTGGGCCTCGCCACCCGGCACCAGCGGCAGGAAAGCCTCATCGGCGATCACCAGGGCAAAGCGCTGTAGCAGGGGCTCCAGGGAGGCGCGAGTCCAGAGTGCTCCAGTGGGGTTTTGGGGATTGGTGAGCCAAAGCACCTCGCCCGCCGGCGGGGCCGGGTAGGCCTGAGCGGCACCAACTCCCGCAGACCAATCCACCTGCATCGGCAGCGGCTGGGGGAACCAGGCCCCATCCCAGCAGGCCAGGGCCCGCGGATAGTCGGCAAAGCCCGGCTGGGCCAACACACTTACCCCTGACGCCGCCGCATCCCGGCCCGCCCAGGTGAACAGCTCAGCTGCGCCGTTACCAGGCAACAGCCAATCGGGCTGCAGGCCATGCAGCCGGGCCAGGCCGCGGCACAAACCTGCATAGGCGCGGTCCGGATAGGCCCGTAGCGGCGCGGACAGCCCGGCCCATAGCAAGGACCACCGCACAAACCAAGGCGGCCCGAAAGGAACCAGAGAGGCGCTGGCATCAAGCAACTGGGAGGGCCGGCAACCGAGCCGCGCGGCGACTGCGGCCAAATTGCCACCATGGCGATCAAATGGCGCCAAAGACATCAGACCAACTCAAAAATAATTAAATCAAGACCATAGAGATTGCAGCGCTGCGGTATCGGAATCAGTAAATCCCCTAAAGCCAGTATAATTATAAGACATAATAGTATCCATAGTGTCATAGCGACGGTCGTAAGGCTTGCTGTTCGGATGATCCAGTCCAAGTGTATGGCCAATTTCATGAGCTATCACCCAAGCCTCAATACGAGCCAGCTCGCCGCCAAGTCTATCTACCCATTCAATGTCATACCAAGACCTATTGCTGGTCGCCACACCGATAGCATTGCCATTCAAGCTGTCCACACAATAGAAATCGATATCTGATTTTGCGCGACTATCTTTTTCCTCGAAATCCAAACTCGTGATTTGATCAAGGCGATCGAAAACCTTGCGAATATATTTTACTTCCCGGCCCGACATTCCAAGGCTTTGCCTCTCGCCACTATCGGCGAGCCAATAATTTACAACGCCATCATAACCCGAAAACTTCCTAAGATCTTCAGCCCATTTTTGGCTGGTAATAGCTGATATGGCGATACTCATGGGGCAACCAGACTCCTAAACATGTCCGACTCTGGGGTTTCATGCTAAGGCTTCAAACCCGGTGGCATCTGGCCAAGGAGCATCCCGAAACCTGGGGTTCAGCACTCGGTCGAGGTCAGCCGTCACAATCGTGTTCTTCGCACCAGCCCCGTGTCCAGCCCCAGGCTGCAACCGCTGATCAGCGCCATTGGCCAGGTGTTGCTGGGCAAGGACCAGGCGGTGCGGCTGGCGCTGGCCTGCCTGCTGGCCCGCGGCCATCTGCTGATCGAAGACCTGCCCGGCATGGGCAAAACCACCCTGGTCGAGGCCCTCGCCCGCGCCTTCGGCCTGGACTTCAAGCGGGTGAGCTTCACCAGCGACCTCCTGCCAGCCGATCTCACGGGCATCAACGTCTTTGATGCCAGCAGCGCCAGCTTCCACTTACAGCCCGGCCCCCTATTCAGCCAGGTGCTGCTGGCCGATGAGATCAACCGCGCCAGCCCCCGCACCCAGAGCGCCCTGCTGGAAGCGATGGCGGCTGGTCGGGTGAGCGTCGATGGGGTGAGTCACCCGCTGCCCGAGCCCTTCCTGGTGATCGCCACCCAGAACGGTCTCGACCAGGTGGGCACCGCACCCCTGCCGGAATCCCAGCTGGATCGCTTCTTGATGAGGCTGAGCCTCGGTTATCCGGATCGACGGGCCGAGCGTGATCTGCTCAGCCGCCAGGCGCTGCCGCCAGCCAGCCTGGAGCCCCTGCTAGATGGCGCCGGCCTACTAGAGCTGCAGCGGCGAGCCGCCGCCCGGGCCTGGTCGCTGCTGGAGGGGCGGGACCACGTCACCCCCGCCGACGTGCAGGCGGTGCTGCCAGCTGTGGCTGAACACAGGTTGGTCGGCGATGCGGCGACGCTGCTGGCGGGGGTGGATGGTCTTCGCTAGGGCCGAGCAACTGATCAAACCGCACCGAGGCGAGCGGCTAAGGCTGGGGCTGCGCAGCCTCTACATCCTGCCGACCCGCTTTGGCTTGCTCTGGCTGGCGGGAGGTGGCCTGCTGCTGCTCGTGGCGATCCAGAGCCAGCGCAATGGCCCTCTGCTGCTGAGCTTTTTGATGCTGGGGCTGTGGCTGCTGGCCCTGCACCTCACCCAGTTCAACCTGCAAGGCCTCGAACTTGAAGCCCTGGCCCCCAGCGGTGGCTTCGCCGGCGAAATGGTCACCTATCCGCTGCTCTGCCGCAGCCGCTGCCAGCGCGATGCGATCCAGCTGGGGCTGGCCGGCAGCGCGGCAACACCCCAGCCGCTGGCAGCTGGCGAATCGGTGCTCTCGGTGCCTTGGCGCGCGGGGCGGCGGGGGTTGCAAACCCCGGGGCGACTGCGGCTGCAAACCACCGCTCCCCTCGGACTTTTTGTGTGCTGGACGCTGTGGTAACCGCCACGGCCCCAGCCCATCTATCCAGCCCGGCGGCCGGGGCCGGTGGCCGAAACCCCCTGGCCCGCCAGCAGCGACACCGCCGCCACTAGCGCTAGCCAGCTCGCCCCAGGCAGCGACGACTGGGACGACCTGCGCCCCCACCGCCCCCAGGACGGCCTAGCCCGACTGGCCTGGAAATCCCTAGCCCAGGGCCGGGGCCGGCAAACCAAAACCTTCGCCGATGCCACCCCTGCGGTGGGGCTGCTGACGGCAGCGCCGGGCCTGCCTCCGGAGCGGGCCCTGGAGCACCTCAGCGCCGAAATCTGGCGCCGCAGCAAGGCGGGCGAGGCCTACGGCCTGGCATTGGGCGGCATGCAACTGGCCCCAAGCACGGGCCCCGAACACCGGGACCGCTGCCTACTGGCCCTGGCCCTTGCACCTGGCGCAGCGTCATGAGTGGTAGCGCCCGCTGGCTGCAGATCCTGGGTCTTGGGGCCCTGGCGGCGGGTTTGGCGGGGCTGGATTACAGCTCAGCTCTCAGCTGGCTTTCGGCGGGGCTGCTACCGCTGGCTGGCCTGAAGCTGGCCGAGGCCCGCAGCCTGCCGGAGCGGCGACTGGTGAGCTTGCTCACTTTGATTGGCGGCGGTGTGCAAGGTGCCCAGCAAGGGGAGCTGCTGCCCAGCCTGCTGCAACTGCTGGCCACAGCCCTGGGTCTGGCGGGGCTGCTGGCCCTGGAGGTAGGGAGCGGGCTGAGCTGGCGCGCGGTATTGCGCCGCAGCCTGGCGGTGTTGCTGGCGGCCCTGCCGGTGGCCCTGGTGCTGTTTCTACTGGTGCCGCGAATCGAGCCGATTTGGCAAACGCCAAACCTGCGGGGTGCTGGCGCCAGCGCCGTAACCGGCTTGAACAGCGAACTCGACCCAGGCAGCATCTCGAACCTCGCCGACAACACGGGCCCGGCAGCGCGGGTGAGCTTCAGCAGCGGCCAGCTGCCCGAGCCGGCTGAGCGCTATTGGCGCGTGATCGTGCACGAGCAGTTCGACGGGCAGCGCTGGAAGCAGCGCGAGCTGCCAAGCAACCGCCGAACCGAGCCAACCGCCGCCGATAGCAACCCAGAGAGCAACACCAGCAGCCAGGTGTGGCTGGTGGAACCCAGCCCGGTGAACGCCTTGCCCTGGGATGGCAGCGGCCGGGCCAACCCCAACCAATTGCGGGTGAATCGCAGCGGCGAACTCCAGCCCCTCCAAGCCAGTCGGGAGCGCCAGGCCTATTTGGTGAGGGACACGGGCAGCCCCCAGCCGTGGCAGCAACGGCAGCCGAGCCCGGCGGATCTGGAGCTACCCGCCGGCAGCAATCCCCAGCTGGAGGCGCTTGGGGCCAGCTGGCGAGATCTGGCCACGACCGAACAACGGCTAGCCGCTGCCAAGCAGTGGTTTACGCAGCAGGATTTCCGCTACAGCCGCAGCCGTGGTGCCCTGCCGGCCCAGAGGGGGCTCGATGTATTTCTATTTGAAAGGCGCGAAGGCTTCTGCGGCCACTACGCCAGCGCCTTCACGGCCCTGATGCGCGCCGCGGGGGTGCCGGCTCGGGTGGTGAGCGGCTATCTGGGCGGCACCTGGGTGCGGCCACTCAGCGGAGCGCCCTACCTCGACCTGCGCCACAGCAATGCCCACGCCTGGAGCGAGGTGTGGCTGGCGGGCCAGGGTTGGCAACGCATTGACCCAAGCGCTTGGACAACGGCGCCAGCTAGCCGCGCTGAAGGCAGCGAAGCAGGCGACAGCACCAACCCAATTAGCTCCTGGCTGCAATGGCTGCAGTGGCAGTGGTGGGGCCTGGACCTGGCCTGGAGCCGCTGGTGGCTGGGCTTCGATCAGGCCGGCCAGGAAGCATTGCTGCAACGGCTATTTGGCGACCAACGCCAGTGGCTGGGCGCCGTTGTGCTTGGGGCGGTGGCTGGCTTGCTGGCTCTGGCGCTGGCCTGGCTGCAGTGGCTGCAACAGCCAGGCAAGCCACAAGGGCGAAGGCGACAACTCAACCGGGTGCTGCAGCTACTGGAGCAACAAGGCCTGCAGCTGCAACCGGGCGAAACTCTCGAATCCCTCGCCCTGAGAGCCCGCGAGGCGCACTACGGCCACTCTGAACTCCTAACGGAACTGGTAGCCAGCTACAACCAATTGCTCTTTGCCCCACTCACTGGGCCGCAACGCCGCCAGGCCGAGGCTCGGTGGCACAAGTTGCGCAAAGAGCTTGGGAAGCGCCGGCTGAAGGCGCTATAAGGCAGCAAGGCTTGGGGGTAGTTGTGATGAACGGTTCAAAGCTGAGATATCAACTTCTGGCAGTTGCTTGCCTGACGGCTTGCCTAACCAGCCCTGCGGCCCATGCCTCGGGAGAAGACTTGATCAAGCTGCTGGATAGCCGTAGCTGCCGTAATTGCAAGCTGCAGGATTCAGATCTAGTTCACGCCAACCTGCGTGATGCGGACCTTAGGGGCGCCCAGTTGCAGCGAGCCAATCTTGGCCAAGCAAAGCTAGATGGGGCGCGCCTTAACGGCGCAGACCTTAGTTTCACCAGCCTTACGGGTGCCTCGCTGCGGGGCGCCGATCTGCGCGGAGCACGAATAAGTGGCACCGATTTACGCCAGGCCGATCTGAGTGGAGCCCTGCTAGATCCAGGAGCCCTGTCGCGAAGCCACTGGCAACAGGCAAAGGGAGTGAATCAAGAGCAGCTGAGCTTTGTGGAACTCCATAACGCCGGGGTGGAGGCTTCGATGCAGGGACGCCATAGCGAAGCGGAGGGTTATTTCAATGCCGCCATTCGGCGCGAACCAGCCGCTGCAATCACCTGGGTAGCCCGAGGGATCACGAGGGGGCAACAGGGACAGGTTGAAATGGCGGCCAAGGACTTCAACTACGCCGCCAACCTGTATGAACAGGGCGGTGACACCAGCCAGGCCCAACAGCTGCGGGCAGCCGTAAAGCAGATGGGCCAAGGCGATCAGCAGGGAAGCGGAAATGGCTTCGGCAGCCAGGTGCTGAATGGCCTGATCTCAACCTTCGGAGCACTGGCGCCACTGGCAATCAAGGCAGCAGGCATGGGCATGGGAGTGGGATTCTGAATCTGAGCTTCAGGGGCGAATCTCCACCCAATCGAGATCGCCAACGTCGCCGAGGGGCTTAGGCGCCGCATCTCCAACAGCAACGAAAAGCAGATCGGCGCGACCGGAGCGCAGCCGCAACCCCTGAGCCAGCGGTAACCGCTTTGGCGCTCCTGGCTGCAGTATTGCATCAAAGACTTGGCGCCCCTTGAGATCTTCCACTAATACCCAGCTCTCACCACCTCGAGCCTGCAACTGAATCGTAGTAGACACGCTTGGCACTGGAGGTGCCTGAGGGGAGCGAGTCGAGGCCCCACCCCGAGGCGCGAGTGAACGGCTGCTGAAAAGGCTGGGAATCACTAGTGCCGCACCAAAAAGCCCCAACGCGGCTGCTGCACTAAGACCAATCAGCCGCAGCTTGGGCAAGCGCTTGAAACGGGGGATTTGCAACCTGGTCCAAATTTGGGATTTGGGGTGATCCGAAAATTCAGACGCTGCCCCTGAGGCAGGCAACAATTTCGGCTGCTTGGTCTCTGCCAAGGCATGGCCTACCTGCTGCTGAAGGGCCTTGCGCTCATCAAGCAGCTGGCGAATATCCTGGGCAACAGAGCGCAACTTCTGACGAAACTTGCCTTCATAAATCCCTGGAAGCTCGTTCAGCAAGCGCTGATACTCCTCAAGCTCAGCCTGAGCCTCTGCAACTTGCGATTCCAAGACTTCCAACCGGACGGCCTGCTCATCAGCTGACGCCGGCCCTAAAGACGCACCATCAGACTGGTCAGGTGGCTGCAAAGACATCAGCCCTAACCATCAAAACCAAAAACAATAGTGTTAGCCAAGATCAATTGCCGCCCGAACCATTCATTGCCCCGAAGAATTCACGCCCAGCAGAAGTCCCTGGTTGATAGCCATAACCATATACACCACCTTGATCGTCATTAACTATTCGCGGCGACACCATAATCACAAGTTCGCGCTTTTCCTTGCGCCCCGAACTTGACCTAAAGAATTGACCAATCAGAGGCATGTCACCAAGGATGGGCCACTTGCTAACTTCAGTTCTATCGAATTCAGAAATAACACCAGTCATAATAAGTGTTTGACCGTCGCGGACGCGCAAAGCTCCTGTATCAAGACTACGAATACTAAGGATGTTTAGATTTGATCCGCAGCCCTGGGGAGCATTTTCCTGGTCGGTAACCGCAGAAACGCTTGGTGACAATACAAAAGTGACAAATCCGTTATCATCGATTTTCTCCACCCTGGCGCCTAGAACAAGCCCAGCAGTGGACAATTCCGGAGTACATACCACGTTGCCACCCTGCGACGGAGTCTCTGTACTATATCCAGTGACCACATTAGTACCAACACGAACAACTCCCTCATTGGCACGCCTCCTGCCAATAGCACTATCTAATCCGATATTAGTTATCCCTTGACTAGCACTTTGAGAGGAACCACCAGAAGATGCCGCCTCGGACCCCTCTCTCAGTAGCGAGGGATTTTCTTGGAGTATTAAAGTAGGGCTGGCGAGCAGCTTTGTAGATCCCGAAATAATCTGAGCCCGCACAAAATCAAAAAACTGGTTTTCAGGATAGAAATTGCCAGGGTTGGGACGCTTCCTAATAACAACTTCCGATCCTCCATCCTTAGTCACATCTTTAATACCCAAGCTGCGTGTAACTGTACGCTCAATTTTTCTCTGTAAAGAATCCGTGATTTGAACAGGAGATCCAGGAGCAGGCTGAATAGAGAAGCCACCAGTGCTATTGGGCACAACCTGAAAGCCAGGAGCTTCGCGAGCCAACTCTCTATTCAAACGATTAACCCTTTGCTGATCAAGAAAGATTTGTTCATTAATGTCAAAAGTATCCCCCCTTCTGGCACGAGTAAAAGGAGCCACCTCTCCTGGTTCTTGAGTTGCCGAGATAGATTGCCTGTCAAAATAGTTTCCAGCTGGAGGCAGATCTCGACCAAAAGCCCCCAGAAGCTGCCCGCTATCGTTAACAATAAAATTATTACCCCACCCAAAGGCAAAAGAATTATCAATCTCTGAGACGTTATCGAGATTAACATCGAGAATTCGCACGCTCAAGGCAACCTGCCGCTGACGAAGATCTAGCTGCTTGAGATACTGTTCTGCGACTGAAACTATAACAGGATCGCCAACAAGGGTAATCGTGCCTAAGCGAGTATCGGTTGTAGCCCTGAGGCCGAGCAAGGGGCCACTGGAAGCTCCATAGGCTTCCACATTAGTAATTGCGCTTGACTGTGTCGTTTGAGAGTTGGCACCGGATGAGACTGCTTCTCCTTGGGCGACACCCTGGGTTACCGAAGTGGTAATCGTGTTGGTTTTGGTAACCGTGGCACCAAGATTAGCCAGGTAATCAGCAGCCGCATTCGGGCCCACCTGATTTAGGCGATAGACCTTCGACAACTGAGGCCCAAAGGTTTTGGATAAGGCTTTGGGACCGGCAAGAATCATGTTGCCTTCACGCCTTCCTTGCAAACCAGCTGCCAGCAAAGCTGTATTGAAAGCACGACCATAACTTTCACCGCGGAATGCCAGAGATATTCGAGTTGATCCTGCATCAACCCCACCAGCTCCAGGGGCGGAATTAGCTGCATCAGCTTCTGCTACGTAGGCAAAGCCATACCCCCCCACCTGAGCAAGAGCCATCAAGGCATCTTTGGCCGGTGCATTCTTAAGGGTCATGGTGACCGCGGGGCCACTTAGATTTAAATAGCCAGGATTGCGCAGTGTCATCGATCCCACGGCCATATCACCGAGGGGGGGCGCCACTGCCCGAGGCTGAAGCGGCGGTGCAAAGGTGGCCTGAGGGATATAGCCAGGCTGCCGAGCATTGAAACGGGCTACCGGAAGAGACACCTGGGCCGAGGCTGGGAAGCTGATGATCATGTTGACTCCATCCCCACTCACCACAGGCCGGCCCAATGGGGCTCCCGCTACGGGCGTGACACCAACTCGGTAGCTACTGCCGGATCCGTCCAGGGTGATGGTCTGAAATCCAAGATCGGGCATAGACAGCCGCTGGGGTCCAACCCGTAGGCCCGAAGGGGTGGCTGTGGTGAGCAAACCCTGCCAGCCATTGGCACCACTGGATTGCTGCAGCTGCGGCGCCAGACCAGCGCCTTCGATCACCAATTCAACCGAATCGCTGAGACGGCGCACCTTTAGTTGCAAAGGTCCGGTAGCTGGCACCTCGGCAGCTTTCGCACTGGGCGATCCAGTCACGCTGCTGCCAGCGCCAGGAGTACGAGGGGCTGCCTGAACCGCCGCTTCAGCCAGGGCAATTACGGCAAGCACTGTGGCCAAGGCAGCCGATGCCAATCGAGACCGGAGAGGGCTTGCCAACTGGACCAATGCTACTTAAATCTAATCTTAGCGAAAATATATCTGAAAAGCCAGGAGCCAATGAGTCAATTAGGACTTTTTAGGAATTGGCTGAGCCATCTTGCCGTCAGTGGTTTGATAAGAAGTCAGCATCAATTTGAGCTCGGTTTTCGCCGCCACTGGGCCACTAGCTGGAACAGCAGTACCCGCCGGAGGCGCAGCCTGAGCTCCGGCCTTAACTGGATCTACCAAAGCCAAAGACAAATTGCTCTGGCTCACAAGCACACTGAGCTTTTCGGTAGCTCGCATAAATGCCAGCAGGCTTGGATAACTACCCCGAGCAGTTAGCAACACCTTCTGAGCCTTCAAACCAGCAGCTTCCATGGGAGAAGCTGGCGGTGGGGGCGGAGCCGTTTCACCCTTCTTCGCTTCTGCCGCCGGCACGGGTGCTGGCGCTGCCACCGGCTCATAGAGATCAAGCTGCACTCCTTGGCGAGCAGCTTCCGCGTCCAACTGGGCCAGGAAGGTGACAAATTCGCCACTGCCCTCGATTAATTGCAGCACCTGCAGCTGCTTACGCTCTGCCGCGCTCTTAGCCTCGGCAGTTTTGGCAATCTGGGCTCTCAGCAGAGGGATGCGGCTCCTGAGTTCCTCCAATTGGGCCAAGCGTTCACTGTCGGCTTGAAGGCGCAACCACTGAGGCACTACCCCAAAGCCAACAATCAAAGCAGTAACTACCGCACCAATACCAATCGGCACACCCAACAGCAAACGCTGCTGCAACTTGGTGGCATTGGGATTAGCAACATCTTGAAGATTAGTCATCAGAGCAGGCCGTCCTTTTGAAGCAGGTCTAGGCGCCGCACCAAACCTTCAGAGCCCAGCTGAGTGAGGATCTGTTTTTCCGCTAGCGGACTAATCGGTGGGCGGAAGTTCACCTGGATCTCAAAACTGACCGGTGCCACTACTGCTTGGGCTTGGGGTGTATTGGCTGCACCCGCTTCGCGGGAAGCCTTCACCATGGTGATTGAATTTGGATCAAGCAAAGGCGAAAGCTTCAGCTGCAGCTGCAGCGCGTTGATACGGGCAAAAGCCTGGGGATCACGCGATAGCCCCTTAAGCCGATAGCCAGTGCCTTCTTCAGCAGCACTAGTGAGCTGGATTCCCTCAGGCACCCTCATTTGCAGATCGCGCAGCACTGCTGAACCGGATCGCACTGACAGCAAGCCCTTAACCAAATCCTGATTGGCCTTTGTCACCCCATTGAGCTTGGTTCTACTGGCGTTCAGCTGGGTTTCAAACAACTGCACCTCCGCTTCCACGGTGCCTAGGCCTTCGATAGCCGAGCTCACCATCAAGGCTCTCAAAAACACCAATACCGCCACGCCAAGGGAGACGCCAACCAGTGCCGCACCGATCACCACACCCTGGACAAGCCAGCGGCGCCCCTGGATGGAGGCCTCAGCTGGCTCGGGCAGATTCAGCTCCTGGCGTTTTTCACGCAGCAGATCAAACTGGGAGGCCATCGATGTGGAGCTCATTGGGCCAACTCCAGGCCGGCAAGTCCTTGCAGCTCAAGGGATCCAAAGCCGTCACGCTCGAGCAGCTCGGCCTCCAGGCCTAGGGCCTGTTGCAATCCTTCCAGATCCGGCATTGATTCGGCGAGCAGAAGCCTCACGGATGCTTTGGGTGCATGGTGGCTGCAATAAAAATCCAGGCTCTGCTGCAGGGCCGGTAACAACTCCGGCATAGTCCCAGGCAGTAGCCGCTCAAATTCAGGAACGCCCTGGCGCCAGATGGTTAGGACGGTCTGCTGGTCGAGCTGCTGCAACAGGGCTAGCAGGGTGGAAGCTGGAGTGGCTTCTAGCTCATCGCTGAGCGCTCCCATCAAGCACACCTGAGCCGGCAGCAGATGTTGCAGGGTGCCGCCAGCTATCGCAAACACCTCCACCCAGGCCTCCACCACCGAGCGATCTGCGGCCACCACCAGGGAGCTGGAAGTATTTCCAGGTAGGGGCTGCACATCGACGTAAGCGTCATCCAACGCAAACGGCAGCCGCAGATCCGGGTTCAGATCGCGTAGCTCATCGATTGAATCCACGGGTTGCTGCGCGCTAGCCCATTCGACCACCCGCCAATGGGCCGCCTGGCGGGGCAGGGACACCACGAGCTGGGAATCAATCCCACCGTGCTCGAGCAGCAGATCACCGATGAAATCGCCCACGGCATCCACGAGCTGGGGCACCCCATTACGGCAGGTGCGCGCCGGTATCGGCGCCGACCAGGCTGGCTCAACTGGCTGGCCCCGCTGAACGGACTGGCCAAGCACCAAATGCTCGGACAAATCCACCATCACCAGCTTGGGAAAGAGCTGGGCACGGAGGGGGCGCCAGGTGTTTTGTAGTCCCGCCAGTACCAAGGTGCATGTGCTTTCTCTATAGCAACTTACCGAACTTTCAGCGCCAGGCCAGACCCGTGCCCACAGCTGCGCTGATATGGCTCAGGCCATGGCGATCCAGCTGGGACGCCAAACCTTCCAAAATCTGCGGCACCAGCGCCGGCCCGCCGTAGATCCAGCCGGTATAAAGCTGCACCAGCGAGGCCCCCGCGGTGATCCGCTCCCAGGCGCTCTCGGCCGAATCGATCCCGCCTACGCCAATCAGGGGCAAGGCTGGACCCGCCGTAGCCCGCAGCCGCCGCAGCACTTCCAGGGCCCTGCCCCGTAGGGGCACTCCGCTGAGACCGCCGGCCTCCTCGTCCAGGGTGCGACCCGACTGCACCAGGCGCCGCTGCTCCAGGCCAAGGCGATGCAGGCTGGTGTTCACGGCGATTACGCCGGCCAGCCCCTCCTCGTAGGCCATGCGGGCGATGGCATCAATGGCGTCGTCTTCTAGATCCGGCGCGATCTTCACCAGCAGCGGCGGGCAGGCCGGCAAGCGCCGCAGCCGCTCCACCAGGCGCCGCAACAGGGTTTCCTCCTGCAGCTCCCGCAGGCCCGGCGTGTTGGGCGAGCTCACATTGATCACGGCGTAGTCGGCTAGGGGGGCGAGTAGCTCCAGGGAGGAGGCGTAGTCGTCGGGGGCCAGCTCCAGGGAGGTGATCTTGGATTTGCCCAGGTTGATGCCCAGCACCGCCGGGCGCTGGCCCGGTGCCGGCAGCTGCTGGCGCTCCAGGGTGCGGCGCAACACCTGGGCGCCGCCGTTGTTGAAGCCCATGCGGTTGAGCGCCGCCCGCTCGGCAGCCAAACGAAACAGCCGCGGCTTGGGATTGCCCGGCTGGCCGTGCCAGGTGACCGTGCCCAGCTCGGCAAAGCCAAACCCAAACAAATGCCAGATCCCTGCTGCTACACCGTTTTTGTCAAATCCGGCCGCCAGGCCCACCGGGTTAGAGAAGCGGCAGCCAAACAGGGTTTGCTCCAGCCGGGGATCGGGGCGCTGCAGCTCAGCGGCCAGACCTGCCAGAGCACCACTCACCAAGGGCCACTGGCGCCGCAAAGAGGCCTGAGCCAGGGCGGTGAGGGTGAGCTGGCTGAGCTGCTCGGCGTCAGCGCCGTCATCGCGGCCCAGCAGCGGACCCACCAGCCGCCCATACAAGGCGTCTGTGCTGGTGCGAACCGTGCTAGTGCCAGCCCTGCTCGATGAGCCTGAATCCACCATCAGCCGCCGCCTACTCCCGCGCGTCCAATCCTCCCTCGTCCCGTTGCAAACGCCAGCGTCCTCCCGCCAGGGGCAACACCTGCCAGTCGCGCCAGCGCCAGGGGCCACTGCGGCGCTCCAGTTGCTGCAAGGGCTGCTCCACCAGCTGGGCCAGCTCCACCAAGCTGAGGCCGTAGCCCTGGCCAGCGAAGCGATCGGCCAGCTCAAGGCGGCTCAGCAGCTGCTGCAGGCCAGCGGGCGCCGGGTCGGCAATCGCTGGGCCAGGGGTGGCGTTTTTAGTGCTGGGACCATCAGCAGGGACGTCGGCAGGAACATCGGCTTCGATCCGGGCGGTGGCGATCACCTCGCCAGCCGCCATGGCCGGCATCTGACCCTTGGAAAAGGCCACGGCGATGGCATCACAGCGGTCGTTGTCTGGATCACCGCTGTGACCCTTGACATGCACTAAGGACACCCCTTCAAGCCGGGCCTGGTCCAGCTGCTCCCATAGATCCCGATTGAGCACCGCACCGCCGGAGGCCGTGCGCCAGCCCTTGCGCTTCCAGCCCTGGATCCACTTGCTGAAACCATCGATCAGGTAGCGGCTGTCGGTGCGAATGCTGAGCTGGTCCGGACGGGGCAGCTCCTTGATGGCCTCCAGCAAGGCCAGGGCTGCAGTGAGCTCCATGCGGTTGTTGGTGGTGGCCCGATCGGCGCCGCCCATCTCATGCACCGAGCCATCCTCGAAGCGCAGCAAGGCCCCCCAGCCGCCTGGGCCCGGATTGCCACTGCAAGCACCATCACAGGCCGCAGCCACCACTTTCACCGGCTTAGCCGCCACTGGACAACCCCCGAAAATTCGCTAGAGAACCCATCTGCCCCTTGCTGCGCCCCGCCATGGACCCATCCAAACCGGGCCTGACCAGGAGCCAGGCAGAGCGCCGAACCTACCGTCCCTGGCGAAGCGCCCTGCTGGCAGGTGCGGCCCTGGCCGCCCTCACCCCCTGGGCAGAGGCCGCCAACCTGTTCAACAGCAAGCCGCTCGATGCCAGCAGCTTCGCCGTGCTGGCGCGGCCCCTGGGGCGCAGCGACTGGAACCTGCTGGTGCTTGAGCAGATCCAACCCCAACCCCGCTGCTGGCAGGAGCGCCCCGACGGCCTGATCGACCCGGCCCTCAACCGCTTCAACTTCACCGGCATCTGCAGCCGCTATCTCGACAGCAACGGCTACTCCCTGCGCATCGGCGATCAGGATCTGGCCAGTCGCTACCGGCTGCAGCTGCGCCAAAGCGGCAACGAACTGCAACTGCAGGCCAGCACCCCCAGCGATCCCACCACCCTGGTCGTTGCCCGCGCCCAGGTGCCCCTGCGGGATCGAGACGGGTTTGTAGCCCTGAAACTCGAATCAGGCTGGGACCTGCAACGCCGCACCTTTGGCGAGCAGACCCTCAATCACCTGTACTTCGCCAACGCCGCACCCCTGCCCCAGCTACTAGCCGCAGCCAGCGGCAGCTCCCAACCCCCAGCCAGGCCTGGCGCCCAGCTCGGCCTGCGGCCGCCTGTTGCCCCCCCGAGCCTGCTGGCCCAGGGCATGGGCCAGGGCCCGATTCGCTTGCCAGTAATTCCCTTCCGCGATTGATGCCCGGGTGCCAGTTGCCGGAGAGTCCCAGTCCAGCTAGCCGATCCCAAAGCCTGCCATTAAGTTTCTGGGGTGTGAGGAGTGGGAACGCTCTTCCGGGGTCGAAACGAGGACAGACTCCCAGAATCGTTCCAACTCAGAGCCCTGCCTTTGGCGGGGCTTTTTTATTGGTCACATCGTTTTGTTGGTCCCTCCTTTTTATTAGTTACTGCATCAAAAAACCGGCCCTGGAGGGGCCGGTCTGATGGCAACGAAAGACGTTGGTAGGAAGGTGATAGGGCCTCAAAGGGCCCAATCGATCACTTGATCGAAACCTTGCCGCCGACTTCTTCGACAGCTTTTTTGATGGATTCGGCTTCGCCTTTGGCGATGCCTTCCTTGATGGCGCAGGGAGCGCTTTCCACCAGAGCCTTGGCTTCGCCCAGGCCGAGGCCGGTGACTTCGCGGACGGCCTTGAGAACCTTGATCTTGGCAGCGGCGTCAAAGCTGTCGAGCATGACGTCGAATTCGGTCTGCTCCTCGGCGGCTTCAGCAGCAGCAGCGGGAGCTGCGGCCATCATGACGCCCGCGGAAGCGGCGGCGGATACACCAAAAGCCTCTTCGATCTGCTTGACGAGCTCGGAAGCTTCAAGCAGGGAAAGAGTCTTCAGTGACTCGAGAATTTGGTCGGTTGTAGCGGACATGGTTGAGAATCAGCAACAGATCTGTTTGTGAACAGTCGGATCGGGGGAGCTCAGCTGTCGCCTTCGGCGTGCTGTTTGAGCGCCCGGGCAAGACCGGACGGAACCTCGTTGATACCCACGGCCAGCTTGGTAGCCACGGCATTGATCGCACCTGCGATCTGGGCCATGAGCACCTCCTTGGTGGGCAGATCCCCGATGGCCTTGATGTCGTTTTGGGAGAGGAGTTTGCCTTCGAAAAGGCCACCCTTCACCTCAGACTTCTTCGTGTCCTTCTGGAAGGACTGCACGGCCTTCACCGCACCGCCTACATCGCCCTTAACAAGGACGAAGGCGTTGGTGCCGGTGAGTAGGGAATCGAGATTCGACCAGGCGGTATTTCCATCAATGGCGCGGCGCATCAAGGTGTTTTTGGTCACCTTGCACACCCCCTTGCTGGCCTGCAGACGAATCCGCAGATCAGACATCTCCTTGATGGACAAGCCCTTGAAATCAAGGACAAGCGCCATTTCGGCCTCGCCGAGGAGCCCCTTGAGCTCATCGACGATCTGTTGCTTGCTCTCCAGCGTGCGGCCCATAGGAAAGGAACGGATCAGGGGAACAAGCCGGGAACGCGGCCCGGGACGTTGACTTTCCCAAGGGGAAGGTCAACTCGAGGCCGCTGCACGCTCCACAACCCTTCCGGACGAATCCTTCCTGGTGCCAAACCTGTCGCGATCACCTCGGCAGGGCTTATGGACCGAAATCCACCTGCTGTCTGGGGTAGGGCGCGTGCCCTTCTGGACAAAGCCAGAGGTCCACACTACACACTGCCCATACCTGAGCTCAGCCATGCCTGCCTCTCGCCGCCGCGGCACCATGCTGCTGCTCAGCATGGTGATGGCCTTGGTGATGGCCTTGGTGGTAAGCCTGGCGATTCCAGCCCGAGCGACCCCCGCCTGGACCGTAGGCACCGATCCCACCTATGCCCCCTTCGGCATGACTGATGGGGCCAGCGGCGAGCTGCGGGGCTTCGATATCGAGCTGATCGAAGCGATCGCCAAGCGCACTGGCCAGCGGCTCAAGCTCACAGCTCTGCCCTTCGATGGCCTGATACCTGCCCTGCAAGCGGGCAACCTGGACCTGGCGATCAGCGCCATGACGATCACCGCCGAGCGGGCCGAAACCGTCGACTTTTCGCGCCCTTATTTTGCCGCTGGCTTGGGCATAGTTGTGCGGCGAGGCACCCGGGGCATCGCCAACCTCAAGGATCTAGAAGGACGCACGATCGCCGTTCAGATCGGTTCCACCGGCGCAAAGGCCATGGCGGCGGTGCCCGGAGCCAAGCTCAGCACCTTTGATTCAGGTCCCCTTGCCCTGCAGGAGCTCCTCAACGGCCACGTGGAGGCCTACGTAAATGACCTGCCTGCCACCTTGTATGCGATCGAAACCGCTGGCCTCGATGGCATCGAGATCGCCGGCAAACCCCTCACCAGCGACTTCTACGGCATCGCCTTCCCCAAGGGCTCTGGCCTGCGCGAAGCAGTAAACAAGGGGCTGGGCCAGGTACTGGCCGATGGCAGCTACGCCCGTATCTATGAGCGGTGGTTTGGGCAGAGCCCGCCAGCTCTGCCCCAGCGAGCCCCTGCTCTCGATAGCCGCAGCGATAGCGCCGGACTTGACGGGGTGCAGTTGCTGCGCAATTTGATCCGCGGTGCGGGCGTGACCCTGGCGCTGACCCTCTGCTCCTTCTGCCTAGGCCTAATCGGCGCCGGCCTAGTAGCTGCAGGGCTACTGGGTGCCAACCCAGTGATACAGCGCTGCTGCCGCATCTACGTCGACTTCTTTCGCGGCACGCCAATTTTGGTGCAGCTGTTCGTGATCTACTTCGGCGTGCCTGCCCTAGCTCGCCAACTGGGAGTAGAGCTGCAACTAGATCGCTTCGCCGCAGCCGTGCTCGCCCTAGGGCTAAACGGCGCTGCCTACCTAGCCGAAACCCTACGAGCAGGAATTATTTCGATTGACCGCGGCCAATGGGAGGCCTCAAGGGCCCTGGGGCTCAAGCCCCTAACGGCGCTGCAGCTGATAATCCTGCCCCAGGCCCTGCAGCGGGTGCTGCCCTCCTTAGCCAATGAGTTCATCACGCTGATTAAGGACACCAGCCTGGCGGCGGTGATCGGCTTCGACGAACTTTTCCGCCAAGGGCAGCTGGTGGTGGCCACCAGCTACCGGGCGTTTGAGGTTTACCTAGCGGTGGCCTTGGTGTATCTAGTGATGACCACCACGGCCTCGCTGCTGTTCAAGCAGCTGGAGCGGCGACTCAGCCTTCCTGCTTGAGGTCCTGCAGGGCCGAGAAGTCGACTTCCACCGAAGGGCCCATGGTGGAGGTCACATAGAGGCTCCTCCAATAGCGGCCTTTGGCACCGCTGGGCTTGTTGCGATCGATGGTCTCCTGCAGGGCCTTGAGGTTCTCGAGCAAGTTGGCGGCAGTGAAGCTGGCCTTGCCAAAGCGCACGTGCACGATGCCACTGCGGTCGGCGCGAAACTCAAGTTTGCCGGCCTTGAACTCGTTGATGGCGCCAGCCAGATCGGTGGTGACGGTGCCTGCCTTGGGGTTGGGCATCAGGCCGCGGGGACCGAGCACCCGGCCAAGCTTGGCCACCTTGGGCATCATGTCCGGGGTGGCGATCAGCAGGTCGAAGTTCATCTCGCCTTTGGCGATCTGATCCACCAGATCGTCGTCACCAGCGAGGTCGGCGCCGGCAGCCTTGGCGGCGGCCACGGCTTCACCGCGGGCGATCACGGCAATGCGGATGGCCTGGCCGGTGCCGTGGGGCAGGGCCACGGTGGTGCGCAGCTGCTGGTCGGTGTACTTGGGGTCGATCCCGAGGCGCACGTGGGCCTCCAGGGTTTCGTCAAACTTGGCGTTGGCGTTGGTCTGAACCAGCTCAATGGCCTCGAGGGGGCTGTAGCTGCGGTCTTCGACCTTGGCGCTGAGCGCTAAGAAGCGCTTGGAGATTTTCGGCATGGTGGGGATGGGGTACGGGCGATTCAGGGCGTGGCTGTTGAGCAGATGAACTGATCAAGGCTGCCTGGATCTCCCCCGAATAAGGGGTGGAATTAATCGTTAACGGCGACGCCCATGTTGCGGGCGGTGCCTTCGATGATGCGCATGGCCGATTCAACGCTGGTGCAGTTGAGGTCGGGCAGCTTGGTTTTGGCGATCTCCTCGAGCTGGGCGCGGCTAATGGCACCCACCGAACCCTTGGCAGAGGTGGCGGCACCCTTTTCGATACCGGCTGCTTTGGAGATCAGCACGGAAGCGGGAGGGGTCTTGGTGATGAA
The DNA here is from genome assembly GCF_024345455.1 of Cyanobium sp. T1G-Tous. Classification (NCBI taxonomy): domain Bacteria; kingdom Bacillati; phylum Cyanobacteriota; class Cyanophyceae; order Synechococcales; family Prochlorococcaceae; genus Cyanobium; species Cyanobium sp. T1G-Tous. Next base: position 20,206 of record NZ_JAGQBD010000012.1, on the reverse strand, counting down.
GGTGAAGCTGCGGTCTTCAAAGACCGAAATTTCAACCGGGATCACATATCCGGCCTTCTCCTGCGTCCGAGCGTTGTACTCCTTGCAGAACGCCATGATGTTGACGCCGTGCTGACCGAGGGCAGGGCCCACCGGCGGCGCGGGGTTGGCTTTGCCGGCTTGGAGGGCCAGCTTGATAACGGCAACGACTTTCTTGGCCATCGTCTAAGGCTACGGGGCGAATCTGCGGATCACCCCCATCGCCGGGGATGTGAACTGAAACGGCCGCCCTCCGCAGGGAGACGGCCGCTGAGCGGGGCCGAAACCTAGCTCTGCTTGCTGATCTGGGAAAACTCGAGCTCCACCGGGGTTTCCCGGCCAAAGATTGAGAGCAGGGCCTTGAGCTTGTTGCGCTCGCCGGAAACCTCGATCACCTCACCCTGGAAATCCTTGAAAGGACCAGCCGTAACCAGGATCTGATCGCCTTCGGCGAGATCCACCTTGACGACTGCCTTCTTTTCTGCGGCTCGCTTAAAGATGCGATCCACTTCCGTGCGGCTGAGCGGCCTGGGCTTGATGTGACCGCGGGCCTTGGCCGTTGCGCGCCGCTCCTCTGCCCCAACGAAATTGATCACGTTGGGGGTGCTGCGCACCGCCATCATGGTGTCTTCGTCGAGCACCATTCGCACCAGCACATAGCCAGGGAACACCTTTTCCTCCGTGCTCTGGCGCGAGCCATCCTTCTTCAGCTTCATCCCCGGGGTCTGGGGGATCTCGATCTCGAGGATCCGGTTGTCGACGCCCAAGGTGACGGCGCGCTGCTCGAGCGTTGCCTTCACCTTCTTCTCGCAGCTGGAGGCCACCTGCACGGCGTACCAGCGGGCTACCTGCATCTTCTCAACCGGCGCCGGTGCTTCCAGCACCTCAGCCACGGGCGCCAGCTCTTGGGCCCCAAGCTCGAGCTCTTCGGCCGCAAGCTCGGTGGCTTCGTTTTGGCTGTCGGTCAGGGACTCAGACACGGGGCTCAGGAAAGAAACGGGATCAACGGACGGGGGCTCGACTACGGATCGGCTCAACGGAACACCTGATTGGCCCCCCAGCCATAAAAACGATCAATGGCGGCGATCGCTGCCGCCGAGAGACTCACCATCAAGATCACGGCCACCGATTCGCTAAACAGCTGCTGACGGCTGGGCCAAACGACTTTGCGGAGTTCCGCCAGGGTGGCGGCAGCAAAGCCTTCAGGCACCGCCGAGGCTGCGGCAGGCGAGATGGACGCATCGGGGCTGGGTTCTGCCTCTTTGGAGTCGGGAGTTGGGGGGGTTTGATCCACTGGCGCTCGCGCACGGGGGCGTCCGCGCGTACCGGCAAACGAACACCTTAGCCGAGGGGCACAAACGTCAAGGGATTGCCCGGCTCAACGCGCACGCCCCGAGCGCCACTGAAGCGCTCCGCCAGCAGCTCGGTGGCAAGGGGGTTTTCCAGCTGGCGCCGCAGCACCCGCCGCAGGGGCCGGGCGCCGTATTCTGGCTCGTAACCCTGCTCAGCCAGGGCCTGCACCACCGGCTCCGGCACCTCCAGCTCCAGGTGCTGCTCAGCCAGCAGCCGGGCCAGCTCGGCCAGTTGCAGGCGCACGATGCGCTGCAGGTCGGCCGGGCCAAGGGGGCGAAAGCGGATCACCTCGTCAATGCGGTTAAGGAATTCCGGCCGAAACTGGCTGGCTAATGCCTGGTCTATTTGCTGGTCGAGCCAGGTCTGCTGATCGCGCCAGGCCTGCTGGTCAGGCTCCACGCCCGCCTCCCGTGCCGCCTTTGCACTGTCGAGGATGGCGCGGCTGGCCAGGTTGCTGGTCATGATCACCACCGTGTGGCGGAAGTCCACGGTGCGGCCTTGGGAATCGGTGAGGCGGCCGTCGTCGAGCACCTGCAGCAGCAAATTGAACACCTCCGGGTGGGCCTTCTCCACCTCATCAAGCAACAGCACCGCGTAGGGCCGGCGCCGCACCGCCTCGGTGAGCTGACCGCCCTCCTCGTAGCCCACATAGCCAGGGGGTGCCCCCACCAGCCGGGCCACGGCGTTGCGCTCCATGAATTCGCTCATGTCGAGGCGCACCAGGGCGTCGTCCTCGTCGAAAAGCGCCGCCGCCAGAGCCTTAGCCAGCTCGGTTTTGCCCACGCCGGTGGGGCCCAGAAATAAAAACGAACCCACCGGCCGCGTTGGCGACTGCATCCCGGCCCGAGCGCGGCGAATCGCCGCGGCCACCGCCGCCACAGCCTCTAGCTGGCCAACCACCCGCTCGCCCAGGAGTTGCTCCAGCTCCAGCAATTTCTGGCGCTCCCCCGCCAGCAGGCGCTGCACCGGAATGCCGGTCCAGCGGGCCACCACATCGGCGATGTCGCCCTCCTCCACCTGTTCACGCAGGATCGTCTCCCCCTTCAGTTCGGCCTCAAGGGTTTCGCGGCGCTGCTGCAAGCCATTGAGCTGGTCGTGCTGCAACCGGGCTGCTTCCTCATAGTCACCCTCCCGCTCGGCCTCGGTGATGGCGTGGCGCAGGTCTTCGTCTTGCTGCAACAGCTCGCGCAGCTCCGCCAGCCGCTCCCGCTCCGCCTGCCAACGCTGCTGCAACGCCTGCAGGGCCTCGGTGGCGCGGCGGCGCTGCTCCTGCAACTGCAGCCGCTCCTCCAGCGGCGCCGCCTCAGCCGAGAGCAGGGCCAACTCCACTCGGCGCAGCTCGGCTTCGGCAGCTTCCACCAGCTGGGGCTTGGAGGTGACCTCCATGCGCAACTGGGCGGCCGCCTCATCCACCAGATCAATGGCCGAATCGGGCAGGCAGCGATCGGTGATGTAGCGGTCAGCCAGGCGGGTTGCTGCCACCAGAGCCTGGTCGGTGATAGCCACGCCGTGGTGCAACTCGTAGCGCTCCTTTAGACCTCGCAGAATTTCCACACAGGTGTCGAGGCATGGCTCCTTGATCAGCACCTGCTGGAAGCGGCGATCCAGGCCGGGATCCTTCTCGATGCTGCGGCGGTAGTCCTCGGCGGTAGTGGCGCCTATGCAGCGCAGGTAGCCCTGGGCCAGGGCTGGCTTGAGCACGCTGCCGGCGTCGGCATTGGAGCGATCGCCGCTCACCACCGTGTGCAGCTCGTCGATAAACAGCACCACCCCGGCGGCTCCAGGAACGGCATCGGCGTCGTGCACCTCCTTGAGCACGGCCCGCAGGCGCTCCTCAAACTGGCCGCGAAACTTGGCCCCAGCGATCAAGGCGCCCAAATCCAGGGCCACCAGCCGCAGACCCTGCAGCGAGTCGGGCACCTCGCCGGCCACGATCCGCTGGGCCAGCAACTCGGCCACGGCGGTTTTGCCGACGCCGGGCTCACCGATCAGCACCGGGTTGTTCTTGCTGCGGCGTGAGAGCACCTGAATCAGGCGGCGCATCTCCAGGTCGCGGCCGATCACCGGGTCGAGTTCGCCGGCCCTGGCCGCTGCGGTGAGGTCGCGGCCGTAGCGCTCCAAGGCACTGGGCTCGGGCGGCTCCTGCTCCAGTGGGGCGGCGGCCAGTGGGGCTGCAAGTGGGGCGGCAGCGACCGGCGCCAGCGAAGACGGGCCCGCGTCGATCCAGGCGTCTGGGGGGGGAGCTTGCGCCTGCGGGGGAGCAGGAGCCGGTGGGGCTGGGCTGGCAGGGGAGCCAGGCCGAAACTGGCGTTGCAGCAAGTCTTCGCTAAGCCCCTCAGCCACCAGCAATGGCGCCCCGATCCGGGGATCTCGCACCAATGCCACCAGTAGGTGGGATACGTCTAAAAGAGGGTCGCCCCAGGCGGCCCGGCAGCGGTCCCCATCCTCGAGCAGATCCTCGAGGGCATCGCCGATGTACAACTCACCACCGGCGCTGCCGGGCTGGTCGACGCAGAAACTCTCGAGCTGATCGAGCAGGCGATCTGGCTCAAGCGGCAGGGGATCCAGCCAGCGCCCGAAGCGTCTCTCCAGCAGCAGGGTCTGCAGCAGATGCTCCACATCCATGGCGCCATGGCGCCAGCGGCGAGCCGTGTCCTGGGAGGCCAAAAGCAACTCCCAGGCGTCTTCGCTGAAGCGATCTGGTTCGCTGGTGAGGCTTGGGGGCATGGGCTTAGCGGTCAGCCGCGGGAGGAGAGCTGGATTAGTTCCACCTTGTAACCATCAGGATCTTCCACAAAGGCGATCACCGTGTTGCCGTGCTTCATCGGGCCGGGTTCGCGCACCACCTTGCCGCCCTTAGAGCGGATTGCATCGCAAACCGACTGGATGTCCTCCACTCCTAGGGCGATGTGGCCATAGCCCGCACCAAGGTCGTAGTGACTGGTGTCCCAGTTGTGAGTTAGCTCCAGCACGGTGGTATCCCGCTCCTCGCCGTAACCCACAAAGGCGAGGGTGAAACGGCCTGAGGGATAGTCCTTGCGGCGCAGCATCCGCATCCCCAACACTTCCGTATAAAAGGTGAGGGAGCGCTCCAGATCGCCAACCCGGAGCATGGTGTGCAGCATGCGCATCAGCGGATCAGGCCAGGCATCAACCTGGGCACAACAAATTCCATTGTGGCGAGCAACCCCAAGGGCGGTACCCATCAGCACAAATGGGTGGGTGGGGGTGACCCATAGGATCGCAACAGAGAGCGCCAATGGCACGTCAACGTGATCGATTCCCTCGACCTTGTTATTGACACCGTCGTGGCACGGGAGGTGTTGGATTCCCGCGGCACACCCACGGTGGAAGCCGAGGTGCTGCTGGAGGGAGGCGCCAGCGGCCGGGCGATCGTGCCGAGTGGCGCTAGCACCGGCGCCCATGAGGCCCATGAGCTGCGCGACGGCGGCAGCCGTTACTTCGGCAAGGGAGTCACCCAGGCCGTCAACAACATCGAAGAGCGAATCGCCCCGGCCCTTTGTGGCCTCAGCGCCCTTGACCAGAGCGCCGTGGACGGTGCCATGGCCGAACTCGACGGCAGTGACAACAAGTCCAGCCTCGGTGCCAATGCTGTGTTGGCCGTGAGCCTGGCCACCGCCCGGGCAGCCGCCAACGGCGTCGGCCTGCCCCTCTACCGCTACCTAGGCGGCCCGCTGGCCAACCTGTTGCCGGTGCCGCTGATGAACGTGATCAACGGCGGCGCCCACGCCTCCAACAACATGGATTTTCAGGAATTCATGTTGGTGCCCCATGGCGCCAGCAGCTTCCGCGAAGCCCTGCGCATGGGTGCGGAGGTGTTCCACACCCTCAAGGGTTTGCTGAGCAGCCAGGGCCTCTCCACCGCCGTTGGCGATGAGGGCGGCTTCGCTCCCGACCTAGCCAGCAATGACGCCGCCGGCGAACTGCTAGTGCAAGCAATCGAAAAGGCCGGCTATCGCCCCGGCGATCAAATTTCCCTGGCGCTGGACGTGGCCAGCACCGAGTTTTTCAAAGATGGCCGTTACAACTTCGGCGGCGGCAGCTATAGCAGCGCCGAGATGGTGGACCAGTTAGCCCAGCTGGCCAGCCGTTTCCCGATCGTTTCAATTGAAGACGGCATCGCCGAAGACGACTGGGATGGTTGGGCCCTACTCACCGAGCGTCTCGGCAAAACGGTGCAGCTGGTGGGCGACGACCTGTTTGTGACCAACACCGCCCGGCTACAGCGGGGCATCGACCTTGGTGTCGCCAATTCAATTCTGATCAAAGTGAATCAGATCGGCTCGCTCACCGAAACCCTGCAGGCGATCGATCTGGCCGGCCGGGCTGGCTACACCAGCGTCATCAGCCACCGCTCCGGCGAAACCGAAGACACCACCATCGCCGACCTCGCCGTAGCCACCCGCGCCGGCCAGATCAAAACCGGATCCCTCAGTCGCTCCGATCGGGTGGCTAAATACAACCAACTGCTCCGGATTGAGGACGAACTCGGCAGCCAGGCGATCTACGCCGGCGCCGAAGACCGGGGCCCCCGCGGCAAAGCCTAAGTATTTATACCTCCCCCATTAGGGGACAATAAATAAAAAAGCTAGGGTCAGCCATTAAAGTTGCCTAATCACTTAGGGCCCGGAGGTGGCGCTGTTGGCACCCTCCGCCCAAGACCCTCCCGCCAAATTGGTGGCGTCTGAATTCGAAGCAAAAAGCCCAGAGTTCAACGCAAAGGGCTTTACGCGCCTATCAGCCATGCTTGGCGCTATAGGCATGGTTGTTACGGCTGGAGCGACCGTATTCACCTATCAACTCCTACACGAGCCTTTGGAGTCGGTTGGGGCCTCGGTGGTGAGTCACCTGGCCTCTGCCAAGTGCACCACCATTGCCCGCTCGCTCACAGCCCTTTCCCTGGCTCGCAGCGATGTGCAAAACGGGGAACCAGAGGGTGTGCGCACCGATCCCGATCCCAACGCGACCATCGGCGTAATCAGCCTCGGCAGCTGGGATCTCGAGGATTTTCATACCAGCAGCATCTCCCAGCGGGAAAGCCTGGCCATCCTGCGCCGTTTACCTCTAGACCCCCGCAACGATCCCCAGGCTCGATCAGTACGCACCGCCCTGAGCGGCGCCTCCCCTGAGCTCAGGGCCGACTTAAATCAGCACCACTGCAATGAATTGGGCTACAACCTTGCCCCTCTGGCGGTGCGGGCCTATCCAATTCCGGGCCGCACCAGTGGCTGGACAGCTTTTATCTACGGTCCATGGAACATACGGGGCAAGCAAAAAGCAGCCTTCGCCCTGGTAAATCTTTCGGCCAGCATGTTGGCAATCGGTGGCCACGATCAGGATCCAACCCTGCAAGCGCTCTTTCCAAGTGGCGCTAGCCAACTTGACGTAGGCGTGACTCTCAACCCGGCCCAGGTGCTCAAGGACGAAGCGAGCTTGCATCGGGCACTGCCCAAGCTTGAGCTAGAGCCAGAAGACCAAAAACTGGTAGGGCTACGCATCGTGCCCTTTGCCAACCAGCTGGTCAGCACTCAAGTGAGCATTGACCACAACCGGCTCAACTGGAGCTCCTGGCGGGCCGCTGCCCTGGTTTTTCTGATGGGTTCACTGGCCACCATCACGGTGGTGCTGGTGAGTCGCAATTCGGAGATCCGGCTACGCCGGCTCAATGGAGCCCTGCTGCGCGAGAGCCGCACCGATGGGCTCACCCGCATCGCCAACCGCCGCGCCTGGGATGAGAACCTCAATCTTGAAGAGAGCCGCCGCCAGCGACACGGCCATCAGTACGGGCTGGTGGTGGTTGACCTAGACGGCTTCAAGCAAATCAATGATGAGCAGGGCCATCAGATGGGCGACCAGGTGCTCAAGATCGCAGCCAGCCAGCTGGGCGACCAAATGCGCAGCACGGATTTACTGGCCCGCGTTGGCGGCGACGAGTTTGCGCTGATGGTGTTCAACCCCAGCGCCTCCGGCTTGGATGAACTGGTGGATCGCCTGCGGGATGCCCTGCAAGCCTGCGGCGTTCAAGCCTCGATCGGTGCAGCGATGAGTGAACCGCGGACCACCCTGGAGCAAACCTGGGCAAAAGCTGATGAGGCGATGTACACCTACAAGCCCCAAACCAGCAAAAAGCTCAACCCACGCCGGGCAATTGATCAATCCGGCCATCGCGCTTAAGCCGGCCTTGCAGCTTGATCCAGCTGAGCCCCACAGGCAGGCTTGCCAGCAGGGGAATTATCACTAAAGCGGGCCGGGCACTGACCGCCAGCAGGGCGGCTGCTACTGCCAAACCAGCTAGCAGCATCGACTGACCAGCAGCCTGCTGGGCCAGGGCCAAGCGCCGTAGCAGGCGATCCGTTTCGCCGGCGCGAATCTGCACCTGCAGGTCGCCCTGCTCGATGCGAGCCAGGCTGTCGTCTAGTCGTTTGGGAATACCCAAGGCGCGGCTGCCTACCTCTGCCGCCTGGCGCGAGATTTCATTGAAGAGGTCATTTGCACCACCGCCACTGCCACCACTTGAAGTCATTAGAGGAAGTAGGTAGGGGCGGGCAATCGCTACCAAACTAAAGCCGCTATCGAGGCTGCGGCCGACCCCCTCAAAGGTGGAGAGGGCCCGCATCACAAAGATCAGCTCTGGGGGCAACCTGAAGGGCTGGCCGTAAACCAGGTCGTAAAGGTCGCCCGATAGGCGCTCAAGCACATTGGCGGAGAAGGGAGGCGTCAGCGCCTCTTCCAGCATCACCCGCACCAGCCGCCGCACCGGGCCCGGATCAACGCCAGGTGCAATCACACCCGCCTGCTGCAGCTCCTTGACCAAACCAGCTGCGTCTCGGCCAGCTGCTGCCCGCACCATGCTGCCCAGGCGGCCCCGCAGGCGGCTGGAGAGCTGACCCATCATGCCGAAGTCGTAGTAGATGAGCGCCCCATCGGCGGCAACGGCCAGGTTGCCGGGGTGGGGATCGGCGTGAAAAAAGCCAAACCGCACCAGCTGCTGCAGGTAGCTGGCGGCGCCCTTTTCGGCTACGGCGGCGGGCACGATTCCAGCCTCCAGCAAGGCCTGGCGATCGGTGATCTTGATGCCGGGCACATAGTCGAGGCAAAGCACCCGGCGGGTACTCAATTCCCACACCACGGCAGGAATGCGGATGCCGGGATCGTCAAGAAACTGCTGGCGGAAGCGGGCCGCGTGCTCTGCCTCCAGCCTGAAGTCGAGCTCTCTGAGCAACACCCGCCGGCACTCCTGGGCAATGCCGATCCAGTCGCGGCCGCGACCCCAACGGGGATGGCGCTGCACCGCCGCGGCAACTTGTTGCATCACCTCAAGGTCAAGCCGGAAGGTGCGCTCCAAGCCGGGGCGTTGCACCTTGAGCACCACCTGACGGCCGCTGCGCAGGCTGGCGCGGTGCACCTGGGCCAGGCTGGCCGAACCCAGCGGCTCGCTCTCCAGGTCAATGATCTCGGCGCAGCGCTCACCCAACTCCTGCTCCAGCAGGTCTTGCACCACGGCAAAGGGGAAGGCGGGCACCCGGTCCTGCAGGGTGGCTAGCTGCTCCACCAATTCAGCGGGCAGCACGTCGGGACGGGCTGAAAGCAATTGGCCCAGCTTGATGAAGGCTGAGCCAAGCCCCAAAAACTCTTGGGTAAGCCAGCGGGCCCGGCGGCTCTGACGGCTCCGCTGCCGTTCAAGGGTAACACCACCTAAATAGCTCCAGGCCTGGCCGTCCCACCACAGACCGAGCAGCAGGGCCAGGGCCAACCACCAGATGCGCAGAGGCCTAAGCAGGATCACGAATCCTGGTCCAGTCGGCGAGCCATGGCCGCCACCCGGGCGCGCAGGGCATCGATTTGATCCTGGATATCCGCAGACGGCGCCGTGATGGCTACCTCCGGCTCGTCGTCCCTCTCGATCCGGGCAGCTTCTGCTTCCACTTCGTCCCAGAAAAGCCGAAACTCCTGCCGCAGCCGCTCCGGAGCGTCCTGGGCCAGCAGAGCCAAATTGGCGGCCGCATCAACGAGGCCGCTGCCTAAGCGGGCCCCCAAGCGCTGCAAGGCAGCTTGCACAAGCGATTGCGGCGCACTCATTGGGGCCCGGCAGTAGGAGTGGACTGTGGCAGATCAGCGCCGGGCAATTCTGGAGGCGGCGGGGCATCCAGGCTGGGCGCGTCAGCCGGGACAGCCTGGGCTTCCGGTTCAGCCGCGGGCGAGGGCATCTCCTGGGGCGACTTAGCTTCGCTGGCGGCGGGGGCAGCGGTATCGGGCTGCTGCTCTAACTGCAAAAGATCGGCGTCACCGCGGATGTCCTGGTTTTCAACTCCAAACCGCAGCCGCAGGCTCTCAAGCGAGGTGCCCGGGAAGGGCCGCACCTCAAAGCCCTGACCAAGGCGCACCAGGGATGGCAGCTGCAGGGCAAGCAGCCGCTGGGTGACGCCATAACCGAGACCAAAACAAAAGCCCACAAGCAATGGCACCTGCCACCGGGGGCGTTGCTGGGATGGCGGAGTTGCTGAAACCGAAGCCACTTGAGCCATAGATGCCAAATCTAGGGGGAGGGGCTTTGCTGGGGTGAGTCCCCACCTAAGAGCAGATGGCCCTGATCCCCCGCTGGCGCTTCATGAGCGACGAGGCGAAGGCTTTGACAAAGCGCACCGCGGTGTCGTTGCTGGTGGTGTTGCTGGTGGCAGTTGTATTTCGAGCGCTGCTGCCATGGGCGCTACTGGGGCTGGTTATTTGGTGGATCTGGAGAGCGATCAACAAATAAAAGCCAATAAAAAAGCGGACCCGCCCAGGACCGCTCGATGACCAAACTCGACTATATCACAATTTGTAACGGCCAGCCCAGCCCTCTGTCACGCCCAGCCCTCTGTCAGGCCGCCTGCTGGTCCTTCGCCCAGGCTCTCTCAAGGGAGCTCCTGAACTGCTCGGTGCTGGACGGGGCCCCGATTAGGCGCCTGCGGAACAGGCTGGTCAGGCGCCAAAACTTGATCCCTGCCGCGATGGCAAAAACCGCCCAGGGCACAAGCATCCAAAGGGGGTTGCTCATCGCTGCTGCTCTCCTCGACCAAGACCTTTAATCACTGTAGGAATTCCAACGGCGATGAGCTTCAGCATCAACACCCACGATGCCTGGGGCGTCGTGAAGGTCGGTGATTTCCCATCCCTGGAGGAAGCGCGGCGAGCTTTCAAAGCTCTCTGCCAAGACCCCTGGTATCAGCAGGATGGGGGAATAAAAGGCCTGGAATTGATACAGAGCACTGAAGGCACAAAAAGTCAAAGACTCGATTGGTTTGCTTTCAGATGACTACATCGTGTAATCGGCGTTAGTGCCGACGTAACTCGAAAACCCTTGCCACACTTGAATTTTGGGGTTCGTGAGTTACCGTAAGCATAGCGTAAGCGTTGCCGAAATCCCTTGCCCCACCGTGACCGCTGTAAGCGTTGCGTAAGCAAACGGCGGGATTTTGCGCCTTGTAAGGGGCAGGAGACGCCCCGATGACCAAGGTGCTCAACAAGCGCCCCATCGCCCACGACCCCCACTGCTACGTCTTCCAAGACGGGGATCGAGGGGGTCGCTGGTATCTCTATTTCTATGACCAGGAGCGGCAGTCGAGGCATCGCCACTCGCTCGGTCGGATCGCCCCCAACGACCTGCTGGAGGCAGAGCGCAAGGGTCTGGCGAAATACATCGAGTTCAAAACCAAGAGCGAGCGGGGCGAGCAGATCCGAACCCTGACCATCGAGGAGATGGCAGATCGCTTCCTGGCGAAGCAGAAAAAAAGGATCAGCAGCATCCCCCACAACGGCATCAGCGCCAAGCGATACCTGCTGATGGAGCACCACGCCCGCTGGTTTCTGAAATACGCAGGGCAGAACCTGCGCCCCATCCACAAGATGCCCAGGAACTTCTTTGCCAACTACGAGACCTGGCGCAAAGAAGCAGCACACCAGGAAGGCAAGGAGACCCCAAGGCAAACCACCATCAACGCTGAAGTCAGCACCTTCAGGCGAATGTTTGAGGAGATTGCCGTTCAAGAGGGATATCTGAACAAGGATTCAGTGCCAACTCTGAAATCGGTCAAACTCTCGAAAGACAAAAAACACAGGCGTGACGACCTAACCGTTGATGAGTGGAAAGAACTTGAACGCAGCGCCCGCCTCTACTGGTCTGAAGGGCGAACCCGCTGGAACGACGAGGGCAAGATCGACAAGAGCACATCGGGCAAAAACATTCTCAAAGAAGTGCTTGGGAGCAGCGAGCGAGCAAAGAACCAGAAGATTCACCGCAAGATGCTTTATTTGGCAATGCGGATCTCGATGGAGTCAGGCATCCGCATCGGATCGCTGCGAAAAGTGGAATGGGGTCATATCCGAAAAAACAACACGCTCAGCAATACCGACCAGAAAACCTGGATATTGATCGACGTGCCTGCCGAAAACACAAAGACAGGGCGCCGCTACACCATCAACGCACCCGTCGCCAGACACCTTGAAGAACTGAGGAAGTTGACGAACGCCAAAGGGCGAAACAATCTACTGTTTACAAATCAAAAGACAGGTCAGGCGTTCAGTGAACGGATCTGGAAAGACAGTTTGTGTGAAATGCTAGTTGAAGCAGGTTTGGCATCCTGGGCAGAAGACGACAACAACAACGCCAGAAAGATAGACATTCACAGCAGCAAGAATCTAACTTGGTATTCCTTTAGGCACACTTACATAACATTCCAACTCACATTAAATGAAACTCCAGTAACGATGGTTGCCGCCCAGTGCGACACCTCAATCAAATACATCGAAGACCACTACTTCCACTACAGGGCGGAACTAAGCACACCGACGCTCGCCAAAGGTAGAAACACGCTGAAGGCAGCGACAGGGGATCTGGATTGGTTACAAATTAGACCTATTGATGGGCAGACATAAAAAAAGAGGGGTGTTACCCCCTCGCTGCTGAGACCTGCTCAGAAATCCAGTTTTGAATATCGGACTCCACCCAGACCACAAGGCGTGGTCCGAGAGGAATCTGTTTCGGGAAGGTGCCCTCGTAAATGCGGGAGTAGACGGTGGACTTGAAGAGTCCAATCACTGCTTTGAGTTGAAGCAAGCGAATGGAATCAGTATTAAAGTCGCAATTGATTAATCGCACACAAGCGAAATCAAATTACTCGACAATACAGTCTTTTAGTTAAAGCATTGCCTATGTGCTACTAGTTTATTGATATAACCTGAAGTCAAGGGGGGGAGAAAATTCCTGCATCGTCTGCAGAAAATTTTTGGGATGCCAGGGGATTCATGGCAAAATCAATTAAATTGCCAGGACCATACTCTAGGTAATTACCAATAGTCTTAAACATATAAGTATCACGGTTTCCAAAGCAACTCATTAAATCAAGACCACTTACAGAGGTGCCCTTGATAGTCTCCAGAACAACTTCTGATTTTAAATCAGAATGATTTTTACGCAACCAGTAGGCAACCCCATGCTTAGTATGAAGACCAAGAGACTCGCAGATGTTTTCCGAGGACTTGTCACAAGCAAAGGAATACATATGCTTAGGAGGATTAAAGGCAGAAATATAAGGAGTCAGATTCCTCAGGTCATCTTTCACCATCTTACGCCATGAGTTATAGACCTCGTGACCGTACCAATTACAGATACGCTCTTTGATGAGAGAGGGCATGAAGAAATAATAGGGACCTACTTTTACGCCAATCTGAAATTCGTAATGGTCTTTTTTCAGTTTAGTCTGAGGGACACCACAGAGCAGGTGTTGCGCTAAACCATTCAGATTGTAATTCTCACGCTTTACAAAAACATACCAAAAATCCGAATTAGCAAAATAGAGATATTGTTGATTGTGCTTGCCAATAACAGAATCTTCTGCGGGAGACTCTGCAACCTTGCAAGAGTGATGATTATAAGGAGAGAAAAGAGAGGCAAGCGAAGGAGTATCATAAACGTTCTTGCCACAAGAGTCATGCCAGAAGTTGGTCAATAACTCACGCTTAAATTTTATATTACCTTTGAGCGCTTTCTTATTCTTCTGGATGTTAGATATCGCCCAATCAACGTCGTGTTCCTGGTTTACACTAAAACCTTTAGACATTTAACTTAAGTGGTTGTATGAACTGCGACTCATGACCGAGAATCGCGTCTTTCTATGCGGGAGCGCAGGGTTAAAGCAGTCGCTGTTTGCTGTGACTTTCTAGAGAAAGTAAAATAAGATATACTAAATCTTGCCCATTAACTCTGGGCAAGATTTTCGTAGAATCGGCAGATTTGGAGGCGGTCGCTCAGTGCCTACCCAGGAATACATGCTCGATTAAAGACGGTTAACAGTCTTCTCCTCTGTACGGATATTAATCGCACTCTTCGTCCACGAACAAACATTCAACACCTCCCAGAGTCAGTTGCTCTTCGATGTTTTCACGGATGTAGTCCAAGAAACTAACTTCGTTATCGGTGCCAAGATTCAGCGCCTCATCAAGCGCTTCTTTAGAAGAATTACAATTCGACTCAATAGTAAATTCGACAGGACTCGTGCAAAAAGTAAAAGTTTTCATTGTGTTCTTGTTTTGTAAACCACTACGAAGCGGTGGGTAAAGCGCTCAATATGTTTTGCCGTAGCAGCGAGGTTTATCCCGCTTCCCGAAGGAGTTGCCGCACATTGACCGAGTGCAGCGTTCCTGATAAGGCGGAAGATGATAGTTAGAAGCGTGATTAAAAAATTCAGTACGCCCAGTCGGGTTTAACCTTCAGGGGACTTGCGAAGAAATCACAGGTAGTTGTACGTCCTTCATTACGAAGTTGGTCACGTTTTGACAAGCGAGCAAGTTCAGATGGACTCAGGGTGTTTTCAGAAATCTTCACGGAGATAGGCATTAATAAAAAAACGAAAATCAGGCGGATATAGTTCCCAGAAATTTTCCTCTTCGAAGTTGTCACTTGAATTGTCTAAAAGGACTTCTTCAGGGATAAGAGGCATTTTCTGCGGATTAAGACAATCTCCAGTTTTTAGATTCCTGCTCTCCAGGAGTTAAAAAGCAGCAACTATCAGCGGGTAAATACCAGTGCTGATAAGACGACCAGGGTTGGAATGTCTGGTCTTAAAAGAAACCCCGTTTGGGTATAGATATTCAGTTGTGGTGCCCTTTGACCCTGGGCGTCTTCTTTTCGGGGGAGCGGCGGGTTTAGAGGCAGTCGCTCGTTGCCTTGACCTTGAAGTCCGAGGAGTTCAGTGGTCTCGGTTGATGAATCAAGTATGACATAGAATGCGCGTTCCGTCAACCCTGTCAGCATATCAGGACAGAAGGCGCGTAACTGGCGTCTATGCTGGGATTTCGTCAGTGCCCTCCAATGCCCCCCGCCGCATCCGCTGCTGAACTTGCCGCCAGGGGGCAGGGAAAGACTGCTGCTGAGGTGATTGATACGGGGCAGACCCTGGCGCTCATGGAGCAGCGACTGAACCCAGAGGACTTCCAAACCCTCTGTAAGGGCACGGGATGGCACCCCAAGGTCATCACAAAACTTCTGGTGATCGGCAGGGATAAGCGCCTGCTGCCCCTGGTTCCGCAACTGCCTGGGTCCTATTCCGCGATCTACCCGCTGACCACCCTCACGGATGCGGAATTGAACCTGGCGGTCTCAGAGGGCACCTGCCGCCCTGATGCCAGCAGTAGGGAGGTAATCGACTGGATCAAGGTCAAGCGCCTGGAAGGGATGGACCTGCCAGAGAGCAGCACCTATACGGGAACCTCTTTGGACCCACTGACCAAGGAACGCAAAGCAGCACTACTGGCAGCACTACAGCAAGCAGCACTCACCTTTGGCGTGACCATCACAGAAGGCAGTAACGCCCCTGGCACCCGTAAGGCAACCAAGGCATCCAGGGAGACCATTGCTCAGAACCTGCTACGGCAACTGACTGGCGAACTCACCTCAGTGGTAGAGAAAGCGCCTGAGACACTCCTCAAAGAGTTTGAGGTGACCTCAGCGGGTGACCTGGCAGCAGGTGAGATTCGGACCCTTACAGGGGTGCTGGTGCGCCTGTGTGAGGGCACAGAAGGTATGTGGCAGACCTACGGCAACCTTTATTGCCTCAAGGTATCTCTGGAATACAACCGCACCGAATCACGGGCACAACGCTTCAACTACAGAAAGCGGTTGCTGGAGGTCAAAGGCAAACACGACCACCTGGCAAATCTGGTGGATGACCTGCTCAATCAGATGAACTAAACCTCACCATCCATCTCGCAAGCGTCTTCTATGCTCCCTTTGCTTCACCAAATGGTTGAGGCGTGACTGCTGCCCTGCCTGCTGCTGCGGTGAGCGCATTGGAGGCAACTTGGTGACCTTTGGGGCAGTTGGAGCAGCACCAGCAGAACAAGACGCTGGAGGTGCTGCTGGGCGCCTTAGAGATTGATGAAACTTCTCTGGTCGAAACTCAGGCGGTTGAACGCTCAGCATTCCACGCTTCTTCAGAAGGGTTTCAAGCGAGGGGCAGTTGGTCTGAAAACCTGTTGTTCCCAACTGGTCACGCAGACGCACATACTCAAAATGAAGAATGGGAAACTGCTCTTCTAAAAACTTCTCAAATGACTGGTGCTCTCCACACTTGTGACACTTGTAGTTCCAAGCATTGCCATAGGAATAAAGATACCCTTTGGCATCTGATGGAGCATAGGATTTTCCTTTGCTGTTCTTGCCACTGGATTGACAATAGGGGCATTGGAAACGATAAGCACTCTGCTGCTGAGAAAAAAGAGGAAGTGATGATGCTATGTAATCAATGAATATTTCTTCGATGGATTGAGTCATATGCGTATTGCTATTCTATCTTACCTATAATACCACATATTTACTCATCTGTAAATCATTAAATGTATAAATAACCTTGTAGAGGTTTCAAAAGAATGGGTTCAATGCCTTTACCCAAACAAACCCAGAAGAACTTGACAAACTCTAAAGAATCCTGTATAATAAACCTTGTAGTGTTTTCATCAAGTGGTCTTAAGTTGATTCATTGATTGAATCCTCAAGACCACTCAAAAAGACCCAAAAGAAACTCATAACAAAATCAAACGAGTATTCATTCAAAACTTGATTCAAAACATACCCAAAAGAAACTCAAAAGAAAACTCATCAAAACTCACCTCAAGAGTCACCAGAAGAAAAACAAAAGAATCATTGATTGAATCCTCAAGTATTTATCAATGAATGAATACAGGGTATCACCAGAATCCTTTATGAGTCAAGATTAAAACCTCGTTTTAAAAGGTATCCAGAAGTTCATCTTAGGTTGCGCTTACAGGAAACAAGATGAATCAAGGCAAGAGTAAATCATTAATAAATAGATATAGATTCTATCAGCAGCAAATAGATGCGTTCAATCCCAAGAGTAAAGCAAATCAGTTTTAAAGAACGTGAACATCCATTACTCCTCAAGCAAATGGAGGATTTAATGGAACTATACAAAATGGATATTAGTGGATTATATAAAACCCTACTACGTGAAAAACATCAAGCAGTCTTTGGGTCACTCACCACAAGGTCAGCAGCAACTGGTCTGCTGGAGCGATGAAGACCATTCGGGTTCACCTCCATCCCGTTGAGGAGGCAATGCTGATTGAGGTTCAAAAGGTCAACAGACGCTTTCGTGACATCGAGACCCTGTTGCTTGGTCAGATTCGTGAGGAATACGCCAAAACACCTAAAGGGCGCTCAGGGGGTGCGTTGTGACCTTCCTTGAGCAGCAAATCGTTGAATACCTCCAGCAGCAGGAAACAGCAAAGCGGTTGTTGCTGGTAATAAAGAAGCATCGCAGGAAAAAAGGAGAAGCACAGGAGATGCCACCAATCCCTGGTGCGCTTTTAACTGCTGAGGAAACTGAGGAGTTAGAGGAGGAGCATTCCTTCTATGTCTACCGCACAGATACCAATGCGGTGCTGGCGAGAGGCATTCAAGGGTTTGAGGCAGCAAAGGAGCGAGCAAATCAACTACGCAAAAGTCACGGGTTGAAATGGGATGAGGTGAAGTTCAAATCAGAGCGCAGCAACCAGGGCAGTGGTGGGTCTGGTGGAGCAGCAGCAGCACCCAAGAAGCAGTTTGGTGTCAGTCGAGATGGCAAAACCTTCACCAACACTTCTGGGCAGAGCGGCAGGGTGGATTACGCCAAACGCTATAACCCATCAAAGGGTCGCAGGTTTAGAGGATATACAGACCCGCAGGGCAACTATCACGATATTGACTGAAAGAATCCTACAGGTAAATCCTTGACTCACTTAAATGAGTATCAGTTTATTGCCTGCTTCTTTCGACCGTCAGTTGCGGGATTCCAATCTGAATAAATGGTTTTCCACGCTTTCACAGTCTCTGGTCCAATTTCATTAATGCGCAGACCCGTGGAACCATCATTAGACAGGAGCACAAATGCTTTTCCGTTAACCAACTGGTAATTGGCGAGCGCATCAGCAATCTGTTTGTTGACGGCAAAGACACCATCACAACCATTGACGATGATGTAACCATCTTTATTCTTGATGCCAAACGCCTGAATAGACTCACTTCCTGTTGTCATTCTTCGACCGAATGCCCCTTCTTTAATGGTTTCGAGGCGAACTCGAATACCATTGCGACCAAAGAAGGATGCCACTCGAAATGCTTTGTTGTAGTTGCGGTCAAAAACACCAACGGTTTGACCCGTAACTGGATTCTTGAGTATTACTGGTTTGGATAACGGGAAGTTTGTGCTTTCAAGGTCCTGAGAGCGCCAGTCTTCAGTAATGGTGAATACTTCTACTCCTGGGAACTGACGGGGGAGTTTTTCTTCTTGATATTGAATGTATTCTTCTGTCCTGGTTGGTTCGCAAAGATGCAATTCCTCTTTCAGGTTGTCGCCATATTTCTTGGGACTAATTTCGAAGGCAAGCGAAGGTGCTGCAACGGTAATCACAGCGACAAGCGCAAGGGCGCCTTGAAGGGTGCGCATTGATTTATATGATTTGGGCTATAGTAGCATTGACAAGTCTGACCCTGAGATATGCGATTTCTGCATATTTTGCAAGTTACCCTCGTTTGATGATCTTTCGTTCTATTGCCCCCCTTGCCCTGCCAGTCCTTAGTGCGGGCACCATTTTGGGTTGCGCCCTGTCTGCTGTCGCCGCTACTACGGTTGGTGTAGGCAGTCGGATCAACTGTCCTGGGTCTTACCTACCCGCTGGAAACGGAAAAGTGTGCCAGGCAGCGCCAGAGTTCAAGGACATCAGGTACCTGGGAGAGAACAGCACTAAGACCTGCACGTATCCCTATACCCGTGTGAATGCGGGAGACAGCAAGTGGTGTGTCACCTACGCCCAGTAGCGCACAAGGCGAGTGATGCCTTGGTCGCTTTAGATCAATAACCATGTTGAGGGCACCCGACAATCTCCTGCCTATTCGCGCCTGTCTCGCAGGTCTTAGGCGAGACCGCTAAAAAGCAAGTCAATGTTGCCTGACCTTGTGCTGGCGCATCGCTTCTCAACAGAATCACCCAGCAGGGGTTGACGGATGCGCGTAACTGCTGTATAGTGTATTCACATTCAAAGACCGCCCCAACGAACTGACTCAAGGGGGAGAGCGTCTTCGTGTCGGTGAGCAACCGCCGTAATAACCAATACGCAAAACGCTCGTTAGAGCAAACTTAAAACTATGCCATGGAGGCAAAATGATTAATTTAGAATGCTATGCACCCCGCTTTTTTGGCAAGGATGCATCTGAAAAACTGAATACATGGAATGTGCTTCTTTCAGAGAAGAACTATGAGGAACTTTTGCTCAAGTTCAACTCTGAACTTCGGCACTGTATCGCTGAACTGCGTAAGGCGGAAATCCTTGAGGATTCCCAAATTGCTGCCGCTGCACTCTCACAATTTAAAACATACTTTCAGTGGGATGAGAGTTACCTGAATACCTACTGTCTTGACGTTACTCTTACCCACTCGGCAGATAACGCAGACGAATTCCGTGCCTACGCTCTTGGGCAGAGTGATGTGAGTACTGATTGGGTTCAGCAGGAGATTGGCACTGCTGAAATTGTTAACTGGGGACTTGGAACCGACCCTTCGAATGTCAATGTTATGTTTCTTGCACTGCGTGAAGGAGTCGGGCACGAAAATGAACCTGCCGCAACTCCTTGTAACCCCTGAAAAAGGAGGTCAAGCGATTTCTCTCGGAAGTAGTTGATACACTTCGCCCATACACCATTGATGGCGAGGTGACTGTCATTAACAACGGTCACCTCAAAATCAAAGGCAAGTATCCGTCTGGCACTCGTTCACTTGTATTGGGCACATCGCCCAGCGACTACAAGTGGAAACTCAATGCCAAGACGCTGCTGAAGCGTTTTATCTACACAGCAATCCTTAGCAGTTCTACTGCTTAATCAATCAAATCAATCAAGCGCCCATCGTCATCCACCAGGCGATGGCGCTTTTTTGTTGATTCAGCACGACGCTGAGCAACCCGATAAGCATCCGCCTGGTTCTGCTTGCTCTGGTAGTGATGCCAGTTGCCGTGTTGGTCTTGCCATTCAATGTTGATCGTCATCTGATCACCCCCACAACTCCAACCCCAACCCCGCCAATGCTGCCGCCCGTCTCAAGCAGGAGGAAGCAGCGACCTCAGCGGCGGGCGCCTTGGACGCTGACTCCAGCGGTTCCGAAGCAACCGCTGTCCGTCGACAATGAAGTTGGCCGGTCGGCGACAAGCTCGTTGGCCGGTGGGGTGAGTGCTGGAGACCCTGGTGCCGATGCGCAGGGACCAGGGGATGCCGGCACCACTGACCAGC
>NZ_JAGQBD010000011.1:0-84915 GCF_024345455.1 Cyanobium sp. T1G-Tous | reverse complement strand
ACAGCGCGAGGCTTAGGGCGGCTGACACCACACAGAAGGTGCAGAAGGCCCTGATCTCGAACACCAGCAGCCCCATCAGCACCATGCTGAAGACGGCCATGCCGCTGCTGGTGAAGAACAGAGCCCAGCGATTGCCCTCCGAGGCAGGGGCCCGCAGACCTCCTCGCAGCAACGGCATCAGGGCCAGCAGGAGCACCGTGCCGTAGGCCAGGAACCCAAAGAGTGAAAGTGGCTGGCCCAGCAGCGTGCCCCAGGCGCTGCCGAGCACCTTGTCGCAGCCATCGCTACCGCCCGGACAGGACAGGCTGCCGATCCAACCCCAGCGCTTGGCGGTGATCGAGCCGGTATCGATCATGCCGATCGTGGCGAGCACGGCCATGGTGAGGCGCACCCAGGGCCGGCCTGGCTCCTGGCCGACCCGACGGCTGGAGAGAGGCTTGGTTCGCGTAGCGCTGCTCACAGGGGGAGAGAACGGCTGAGATACGGCCATTGAAAAGCCTGAAGTGGCTTCAGGGTCAAGGGCCTAGCGTTGCGCCAGGGAGGCTTGTCCGCCCGACTTGCCAACCCAAGGGGATGAATCCATGCAGATCGGCGAGTTGGCACGGTCCACCGGGGTGAAGATCGAAACCATCCGCTATTACGAACGCGAGCACTTACTGCCGGTGCCACAGCGCACCGATGGCAACTACCGCCTCTATTCGCCGCGGCATGTGGAGCAGTTGCGCTTCATCCGCTTTTGCCGCAGCCTTGACATGAGCCTGGAGGAGGTCCGCATCCTGATCGGGGCGCGGGACGCACCAGCCGGGAGCTGCCGGACAGTGAACACCTTGCTGGACGAGAAGATGGCCGAGGTTGATGCGCGGCTCGATGAACTGCGCCAGCTACAGCATCAGTTGCGGAACCTCAGAGGGCTTTGTCCGCAACCTGATCAGGTGAAGACCTGCGGCATCCTCATGGAATTGAACCGTTCGGCTGGAATCGACAAGGCTCAGATCTGATCATTTCCGACCAGGCTCAGCCCTTGATCTTGCCAAGCATGGGTGTGCGGAGAAGCCGCAGGCCATTGGCGATCACGATCAAGCTGGTGCCCATGTCCGCGAAGACCGCCATCCACATCGTGGCATTCCCGGCCACGGTGAGCACCAGAAAAATGGCCTTGATTCCCAGCGCCAGCGCAATGTTCTGGCGCAGAATGCGGAAGGTGCGGCGAGAGAGGGCGATCGTTTCCGGTATGCGCATCAGATCGTCGTTCATGATCACCACATCGGCGGCTTCGATAGCGATGTGGGTGCCTGCGGCCCCCATCGCAAAGCCGATGTCCGCCTGGGCCAGTGCTGGCGCATCGTTGATGCCATCGCCAGCCATGGCCGTGAATCCATAGCGGGCCTGCAGATCGGCCACCGCTTCCAGCTTGTCCTGGGGCAGCAGGTTGCTCTTCACCTCATCGATGCCGGCCATGGCCGCAATCGCAACGGCGGTGGCTGCGTTGTCACCGGTGAGCATCACCGGCGTGACGCCCAGGGCCCGCAGGGACTCCATGGCCGCTGCTGAGTTGGGCCGAACGGTGTCGGCGACTGCGATCATGGCAAGCACGCCGCTTTGATCCGCCAGCAGGCTGAGCGAGCGCCCCTGGCGCTCGTGCACCTGCATCGAAGCTTCCAGTGCGCTGGAGCAGAGCCCCAGCTCTTCGATCCAGCGGTGGTTGGCCAGCATCAACGGCCGCCCTGCGATCACTCCACGCACCCCGCGCCCCGGTAGCGCTTCGAAGCCCTCCACAGCCAGCCTCTCGCCATCAAGGCCTGCAGCTATCGCCCGCGACACCGGGTGGTCGGAGCGCTCCGCCAGGCTGCTGGCCAGCTGTTTGAGGATGCCAACGTCTGACGCTTCTTGCTGAGAGGAAAAAGCCACCAACTTGGGCTGCCCCAGGGTGATCGTGCCGGTCTTGTCGAGGGCCAACACCTTGATCTTGCGAGCCTCCTCGATGTAAAGGCCACCTTTGATGATGATGCCGCGACGGGCGGCAGTGGCCAGGCCGCTCACCACCGTGACTGGGGTGGCGATCACCAGCGCGCAGGGGCAGGCGATCACCAGCAGCACAAGGGCCTTGTAGATCGCCTGGAGTGGGGTGAACCCCAGCAAGGGTGGCGCCAGCAAGGCAACGGCCAGGGCCACCACGAACACCGCCGGGGTGTAGCGGGCCGCAAAGCGATCGACGAAGCGCTGGATCGGGGCGCGGGAGGCCTGGGCTTCCTCCACGGCCTGAATGATGCGCGCCAGGGTACTGAGCGAGGCGGGCGCCGTCACCTGGATCTCGAGGGCTCCGCCCTGGTTGATCGTGCCCGCAAACACCGCATCGCCTGGGCCTTTGTCGACCGGCAAGCTTTCGCCGGTGATCGGGGCTTGATCGATCGCACTCACGCCGGAAAGCACAGTGCCATCAAGCGGCAGTCGCTCACCAGGACGGACCCTCACCACATCTCCGATGGCAGCGGCACGGGCGGCCAAGCGTTGCCAGCGACCGTCGCTTTGGCGGATCTCCGCCTCCTCGGGGGCCAGCGCCATCAGGCTGGTGATCGCCTGGCGGGCCCGCTCCACCGCCCGCGCTTCGATCGCCTCTGCGATGGCATAGAGCGCCATCACCATGGCGGCTTCTGGGAAGCGGCCGATCAGGAAGGCGCCTGTGACAGCCACGCTCATCAGCGCATTGATGTTGAGCCGTCCCTGGCGCAGAGCCGCGAGACCCTTTCGAAACACGGAGAAGCCCGCCAGGGCGATCGCGGCGATGGCGATCCCGATCTCCAGCAGCTCATGCCCCGGGTAGGCGGGAACGACCAGATGCAGCAGCTCCCCCGTGAGCGCCAGCGCCAGGGAGCCCGCCAGGCGTAGACGTTCGTGGCGCCGTTCAGCGCGGGTTTGGGCGGCGGATGGCCGCTGATCGGGGCTGATCGGCTCCGGGTTGAGTCCCAGCCGGCGGATCGCAGCAAGGGCGGAGTTGAGCGCGGCCGCTTCGGCATCGATCGCCAGAATGCGCTCGGCCAGCAGGAACCTCAGGCCGCGGATGCCTTCAACAACAGAGAGGGCATGGCGGATTTCGCCTTCCTCGGTGGCGCAATCCATCGCGCTGATCCGAAACAGCGCTTCTTTGGCACTTGCCGTCTGCGGCTGGAGCTCCGTGGTGGCTCGGGCCTTCTGCTCGCTGGTTCCGCTGCTGCAGCAATGATCCGCCATGGTCCTGTCATCCAGACCCCAGCAAACAGCCTGTAGTTACTTCAGGGTCAAGGGTCTGGGCGGCGCCTGGTGCTCGCCGTGTGTTGATCAACGCAGCTGAGGGCACTCCCGATCCCGCAACTCCTGATTCAGCCCATCGGCTTGCCGGGTCAGCCTGGCTCCAGCCGCCGTGTAAAACCTGAACTGCTGGCGGTTGACGTATAAAACCCGCTGGCTGCGCAGCAGCTGTTCTTCCGCCTTGTGGCGGCACTCGATCAGGGCCTGGTAGTCGATGGTCAGCTCGTTGCGGTCGTTGGCATTGGCCCCATCGGCCTGCTGGCTGAGGAGCGGGCAGATTCGTTCGCGGATGGTTCGAACCAGGGCGATTTCAGCCTTCATGGCCTGCTCGGCCAGGGCATTGCGTTGATCCAGCAGGTTCCGACACGCCTCCAATTCAGCCGCCAGCACCGGAGATGCCAGCCAGCAGCAGGCCAGCGAGAGGGTCAGGACGTGGCGCATAAACGGATCGGTTGGTTGCCTGCGCCTGTGGCTGCTATAGCCGTGATCCTTCTGAAACTGCGGCATCAGTGCATCATCCTGTGGCTGAGGGCCTCACAGGGACCCTCAGCTGCCCTGGCCATCGATCTGCAGCCCGCCGCCGTCAGCCCAGGACCTGAGTGTTGAAGTGGTGATAGTTGTGAACGATGCGCCCCGGGAAATCCTGGAAGTTCACGCGACAGTGTCAGGCGACAGCAAAAACTGGCCTCCCTCTGCGAGCCACCACAGACCAGGGCCAGCGCGTAACCCATGCAGTACTCACCTCTGGAGCCGTGCTCCCGGGACGCGGCGCTGTGCGGCCTCCCACATCTGGCGCCCTGGTACTGGCGGATGTGGCGCCAGTGCTGGCCGGAACCAGACCACATCTGCAAGTCCAAATGCACCCCTTTGCTGATGTCGTCGCCGTGGCCGTCTCCCAGCCCCGCTCCCATGGCACCCGGCGGCCGGGGCCAGTCTCCGCAGAAAACCCTGGCATCTACGAGGAGTGGCACTATCTCAATGACAAGTAGCTGGTGTGGCGCAACGGCAAGGCATGCATGACCTGCCACTTCTTCCGGCACCACGCTGGGGTGAACTGCATCCAGGTGCTCACCTGCCAACTGCACCAGGGGCTGATCGCCCATGGCGAGCACCTCACCAGCCGCTGCCAGGGCTGGACGGAGGACATGACCCGTCAGCGGGGCTGGGCGCCGGAAGTGGCATGACAGCTGCTGCCAGCCGGCGGCCACCGCTCACCCCCAAGGAGGGTTGGCTGATCCAGGGCGGCCAGGTGCTGCACTTTCGCCCGACTCGCTGGGAGCGCACCTATCAACGGCTGGAGATCACCACCGGCGAGTTGCTTCCCGATCAAGAGATCCCGCTGCTGAAGTCACGGCGAGAGCTGAGCCGAGCTGAGGCCCTAAAGCTCTGGGCTGAGAAGCGCAAGGCGGGCTGGTGTCCCTGCAGCCTTCATTGGTGATGGTCACGTGGAGCCCAATCTGAGGAAGCAGAGGAGTTGATGTTTTGGGGTTGTGCCTAAACCTCAGGACTGTGGCGTTATCGCGACGTACCGGATTCGTTCCGACATGACTACAGCCTGCGGGGCCAACAGCTGGGCATCGACTCTGGAAGTGTGGCTCTGAGCATGGGGCACTCGCTGGAGGTGCACCTGCGCAGCTATCCATGGGCCTCAGGACGGGGAGCGGCAGCAAGCATGAGCAGTTCGATGGGCTGTCTACGAAGCGATGCAAGGTGCTGTTGGTTCGGCAGAGACAGCAGCAACCGACAGAAAGTTCTGGTGGCTGCAAGCGCTGGTTATGCCGCATCGCGGCTTGGCGAACTTACCCTTTCGGCTAGCTCGTGAGCGATCACAAAATGTTGTCCGGGCATCGGTCCGATCGAGAACTCGCCCGCAAAAAGCCTTTCGAGCAGTCGGAGCGATCGGTGGTAAACGAATGTCGAGGTTTGCACTCCAAAGAGCTCAGGCCCGAAGAGGATCAGTGGCAGCTCCGCCATCAAATAGTTGACCGCGCGCAAGCGGTCTTGATCGCTCAGATGATGACCGTCTCGCCGCCTGTTTTCGAGAACCTCATCAGTTGCCGCAAGACATTCCCTTTGAAATTCACTGTCGGTGGCGAATGCGGTGCGGCAACGTCCTTCAGCAGCGACATAGTTATCATGCTGAGCAACTAAAGACCACGGAATAAGGCTGATCCGGTTGCTGACATTATCAACAACCTCTCGAGCGCGACCAATCTTGTTGTTGAGGTACCGCAATTGTCGCTTGGTCTTATATGATGCCTCGTCGGGGGAGTAGCCACCCGCTTCCAATGTCCACGCGGTTGGGGTGTCGGGAACGAACACACCGACAAGATCAAAATGTCCGTTGGCCCATACCAGTAACTCGGCAAGTCGATTCTCGCTATAATAACTATTAAATGGGCTGGTTCCGACAACAACATGGAAGCGCTCCCCGTGATCTGGCAAACACCGAACTAAATTGGACTTGTCGAGGAAAGCCGCCGCATTGCCGTAGGAGGAGAAGACACACCCCTCGCCGGGGCGCGGACGGATGACCATGCTGCAGCCGGGACACTTATGGCACACAATGCACACTGAAAGCGCAATGCTCTTTGAGATCCGGGTTCTGCATTGAGGACAGACCATCTCTGATATGAACGACGTTTCCATGTTTATGTTTATACCTTCGCCGAGTGATGTAGTTTCTCTGGTGTCATGCTCTGCTCAGTTGCAAGGCTTGGCTTGGCATTGGAGGGTGCAGCCAGCGGAACAGAAATTTCCATTGCCACCCGCCAGCCCGCTCCAATCCCGCCACCGCATGAATGCACTTCATCCATCGGCGCAGGAGACGCCTAGCACCTGCCGGCGCTTGAGGTGAGACGTCATGGCTGCAGCTCAAGGAATCTGGCGGGAGAAGACGCTGGTGCGGCCCGTAGAGGAGAACGCCAGAACGCTGTAAGGCTCTGAGGCAGTGGTGGATTCCATCCCTGGGGAGCCAAGGACCATCCCCGGTACGGCGAGTCCCGCCACTGGCGGTCGACTCCGCAGCAGCCGCTTCACATCAGCGGCCGGAACGTGCCCCTCAAGTACGTACCCCGCCACCTTGGCGGAATGGCAGGAGGCCAGGCGGGTGGGGACTCCCAGCCGGCGCCGGACGACGTCGACATCGGTGATAACAGCATCGTTCACCTGGAAGCCGTTGGCGCGCATGTGCTGCACCCAGCCCTTGCAGCAACCGCAGCTGGCCGATCGATAGGAGGTGATGGGCGGCAAGGGGGCGACTTGCGCCCCCTGAACGAGGGAATCGGCCCCTGCGGTGGCCACGGCGACGGCGCCGATCCCCAGCAGGACTCCAAGACGCTGGGGAAAACGGTGGAAGGACTCGTGGTTCATGTTCAGATCGCTGCAGCTGATCTCAAGTTAGAGGCTCCTGTCAGGGGGAGAGTCAAGACCCCTTGAATCACGCCATCGACCGGCGCAGATTTGCTGCTCCCTTGGCCCTTGACTCTCCTGTCAAGTGGAGACCATACCGTTAGGAGGTCCCACCTTGCCGCCATGTACCCATTCCGCTTCACCGCCACCTTGATCGGTCTGGCCTCTGCTCTCAGCGTGGCGGCTCCTGCCCTGGCCCAGATGCCCGGTGGCATGAATCACGAAGGGCACCAGGGCATGCCAGGGATGATGAACATGCCTGGGATGTCTGCTCCGGCCGGATCCGCCCCGGCCCATGCCGGCCACGCCCACGACGTGGGCCCGGCCGGTGCCACCTACGACCTGCGCTTCATCGACGGGATGGTGCAGCACCACACCGGCGCGCTGCGGATGAGCGAATTCGTCTTCGGCATCGGTTCCCCTGGTCTCGGTGCTCTGGGCAACACGATCTGGCGCGATCAAGCCAACGAGATCCGGGCCATGGGCCTCTGGCGCAAGGCCTGGTACCCCCAGGCGCCCGTCTATCCCGTGGCCCTGGCCCAAGGAGGCGATCCCAACAGCCTCGCTGGCCTGGCGCGCATGAGCCAGGCCCAGATCGATGGCATGCGGATGATGGGCGAGCTCCCCACCAAGGAGAACAGGGTGGTGTGGTTCCTCGAGGGCATGCTTGAGCACCACGCCGGGGCGCTGATGATGGCCCACGACGCCCTGGCCAAGAGCACTAACACCACAATCCGGCGCTTTGCTCGCGGCGTGATCGTGGCCCAGCGCGACGAGATCATTGAACTGCGCAGGATGCTGGCTGTGGAGGGATTGCGCAAGCCGGAGTACTTCAAGTACGACGCGCTGTTCCGTCTTTGAGCGAAAACCTGTTTAAACCAGCTTTAGCAAGCCCCATGGATCTGGAGCAGGAAGGATGAACGCTTCGACGAGCTGCAAGGAACACGACCATCACCACATGCCCCCCGGCAGTCACGGCCCGCCGCCCAACGGCGGCGGCAAAGGCATGGCCAAGGATCCCATCTGCGGCATGGTGGTTCCCAGGGCCACAGCCCTCAGCACCCAGCGCGGCGGCCGCGACTACTACTTCTGCAGCCAGAGTTGCCTGCAGACCTTCCAGAATCCCGACCGGGAATTGCGCGTGATGCGCCGTCGCGTGGGCTTCGTGATCGGCGGGGTGCTGGCGCTGGCGCTGTTCCGGGCCGGGGCCTTCATCGCCCTGGCCGCTGGGGTGAGTCTGGTGTCGTGGGCTCCAGTGTCCTTCATGCCCTGGATGAGCTGGGGGAAGTGGCTGTTCTTGCTCGCCACCCCGGTGCAGTTCATCGGTGGCTGGTCGTTCTATACCGGGGCCTGGGCTGCCCTGAAGCGCCGCGCCCTCAACATGGACGTGCTGATCGCCCTGGGCACCTCAGTCGCCTACTTCTACAGCGTGGTGGTGGTCTTTGCGCCCACCTGGCTGCCGGTTGGCGTCAGTGAACGGGACGTCTACTTCGAAGTCTCGGCGGTGGTGATTGCCTTCGTGCTGATGGGCAAGTACATGGAGGAGATCATCAAGAAACGCTCCTCAGCCGCCGTACGCAAGCTGCTCGACCTCCAACCCGCCACGGCCACGGTGATCCGCGACGGCATGGAGATGACCGTGCCCGCCGATGCCATCGACACCGGCGAAACTGTTCTGGTGCGGCCGGGCGAGAAAATCCCCGCCGATGGGGTGGTGCTGGATGGCAGCTCCTCGGTGGACGAATCCTTGCTCACCGGTGAATCCCTGCCGGTGGCCAAACAGGCCGGTGCCGAACTGATCGGTGGCACGGTGAATGGGTCGGGGCTGCTCCGTTTTCAGGCCAGCCGGGTGGGATCCGACACTGCCCTGGCCCAGATCGTGCACATTGTGGAGGAGGCCCAGGCCAGCACCGCCAGCGTGCAACGCCTGGCCGATCAGGTCACCGGCTGGTTTGTTCCAGCCGTGGTGTTGATCGCCTTCGCGGCGTTTGCCCTCTGGACCCTGGCAGGCCAGTTCAGCAGTGGTCTGCTGGCCTTCATTGCCGTGCTGGTGATCTCCTGCCCCTGTGCCCTCGGCATCGCC
Source organism: Cyanobium sp. T1G-Tous (assembly GCF_024345455.1). Taxonomy (NCBI): domain Bacteria; kingdom Bacillati; phylum Cyanobacteriota; class Cyanophyceae; order Synechococcales; family Prochlorococcaceae; genus Cyanobium; species Cyanobium sp. T1G-Tous. The sequence goes on along the minus strand of NZ_JAGQBD010000011.1, from coordinate 76,136 downwards.
ACCCCAGCAGCCCTGATGGTGGGGGTGGGCAAGGCCGCTGAGCAGGGCATCCTGATCCGCAGCGGCGAGGTGCTGGAGCGGGCCGAGAAGCTCACCACCGTGGTCTTCGACAAGACCGGCACGCTCACCTTGGGCAAGCCGGTGCTCACCGATCTGGAGCCCCTGGCAAGCCATTCGGAGCAGGAAGTGCTTCAGCTCGCAGGTTCCCTGGAGCATGGCTCAGAACATCCCCTGGCGGCGGCGATTGCCGAGGCCGTTGCAGAGCGCCATCTGGAGCTGTTGCCGCTGGAGCAGTTTGCGGCCCAGGTGGGTGAGGGCATCACCGCCAAAGAGGGCGGGGACGTCGTCTGGTTTGGCAACCGTTCCCTGGCGAGCCGCTTCCTGCCCCGGCTTCCCGAACCTGTGGAGGGCCAGCTCGCTGGGCTCGAGGCCCAGGGGAAAACGGCCATGGTGCTTGGGCGCGCCGATCAGATCCTTGGGGTGATCGCCGTGGCCGATACGGTCAGGCCCGAGGCCGAGCAGGCCGTGGCCCTGCTGCGGCGCCGTGGGGTGCGGGTGATCATGCTCAGCGGCGACAACAGCACCACCGCAGAGTCGATTGCCGCCCAGGTGGGGATCACCGAGGTGATCGCCGAGGTCCGGCCAGCCGACAAGGCCGGAACGATCAAGTCCCTGCAGTTGGATGGGCAGAACGTGGCCATGGTGGGCGATGGCGTCAATGACGCCCCGGCCCTGGCCACTGCCAACATCGGCATCGCCATCGGCTCCGGTTCGGATGTGGCCAAGGAAGCTGGTGACATCATCTTGATGGGCAACGACGTGCGGCTGGTCGTGACCGCTATCGGCCTTTCGCGGGCCACCATGCGCAAGATCCGCCAGAACCTCTTCTGGGCCTTCATCTACAACGGGATCGGCATCCCGATTGCCGCCTTTGGTTGGCTCAATCCAATGATCGCCGGGGCGGCCATGGCCCTCAGTTCGCTCTCGGTGATCGTCAACTCGTCGCTGTTGCGGCGCTACCGAGCGGCCTGATCATCGGTGCTTTCGTCCCAGGCCGTCCCCGTTTACGAGATTCGATGGCTGATCCCACCTTCTTTTCAAGCTGGTCACCACGCCGCCGGTCCCGGTGGGTGATCTATGGCTTTCTACTGGTGGCGGCCTTCTACCTGCTGCTGGAGCACACAGCGCACACCCTTGGTGCGCTTCCCTTCCTGGTGTTTCTGGCCTGCCCGCTGATGCACCTCTTCATGCATGGCGTCCATGGGCATGGCCATCACGACGCCCCGGAGGGGCCGGACTCGCCATCGACCCCTACCCCCAAGTCGTGATGAACCAAAGTGAAGCCCCGGCCTATGGCCTCTGGGGACTGGCGGTGGTGAATGCCGCTGTTTTCAGCTTCTTTGCCTTCAGTTTTTTCAAACCCAAGACGCCGCGTGACTGGCGCAGCTTTGGTGCATTCAGCGCCTTCCTGGTGGCCTTGTTTGCCGAGATGTATGGGTTTCCACTGACGATCTACCTCCTCTCCGGCTGGCTTGGGAGTCGCTATCCATCCGTGAACTGGCTCTCCCATGATGCGGGGCATCTATTGGAAACGTTGTTTGGCTGGCGTGTCAATCCTCATTTAGGACCCTTCCATATCGCCAGTTTTGTGCTGATCGGTGCTGGCTTCATGCTCATTACCAGGGGCTGGGATCTGCTTTATGCCGCCCAGCAAAAGCATGAACTGGCGACAACCGGCATCTATGCGCGTCTGCGTCACCCCCAGTACCTGGGCTTCATTCTGGTGATGACAGGATTCCTGCTGCAGTGGCCCACTTTGCTCACCCTGGCGATGTATCCAGTGCTGGTGGTGATGTACCTGCGCCTGGCAAAGCAAGAGGAGCGGGAGGTTGTGCTCGAGTTTGGAGATCGTTATCGAGCCTATCTTTCGTCTGTGCCGGGCTTCCTTCCCTGGCGGCATCGCCATGGCTGAGAGGAGCAGTATCGGTGTGTCGTATGCACCAGGGTTCAATGAATAGATTGGCGGAGCGAAGGCTTGTGTTCAAGAAAAATGCGCCAATTCTCGCTGCACCAGAAACAAATCTATTTCTCTTTGCCTTTCTGCTCAACTTCGTTTACGAGGTTTGGCAGTCTCCGTTTTACGAGTTCTACGCAAGTCCATCATTGGGCGACAAAATTATTGACTTAACTCACTGCGCCTTTGGCGATGCGGTCATCATTCTGTTCAGCAGTTGGGTCGTGAGTGCATTGATGCGTTCGCGGTACTGGCTGCTGACCCCAACCTGGAAATTGACATTCCTGTTTACCAGTATCGGCCTGCTGATCACTCTTGCGATCGAAACCTACCGAGTCAATGTTTCTAAAGCCTATGGAGTGCCGGTACTGGCAGTGCCCATCCTAGGCATGAGTGCACTTGCCGTCATTCAATGGATTGTCTTGCCTGCAATCATTCTCTATCTGGCTCGCCGTCACATGTTGGGATATTCAGGGCAGGGTCTGCAATAGCCCAGGCATCGTTCGCGGCTCTTGCTCATTTCTTATGGTACTCGGTGGGGAATTGCCTTTGAAAGCACAGTTGACGTGACCCCTTCAGTCGTTCAGTAGCTACGAAAGCTGTTGGGTCGCTTCACTGCCATCGGCTCAGTGAGCTGATGACCAGAAACTCATCAACAGATTCTGGTCAGAGATTAGACAGTCTGATTGCAAGCATTCCGAAGGGGTTATGGCCTTTGAGCTCTTTGTGGTCGTTGCGTGTCATGCTCAGATTCTTCGTTGATACCCTCTTGCCTGGCGTCCTGATCAGACGGGTGGCGGGCTGTGTTTCCTCCCGCTCCGGCGCCCCAGCAACAAACCAATCCCAGAGCCGGCGATGAACAGGGTGAGTACGCCGAGGACCGTTGAGTAGTAAGGCTGCAGATTGAGGGCACCGAAGTTCCCCGTGTGCAGTTTGATCAGCCAGAAGGCCTCGATCCCCTGTGCCGAGAGGGCCCCATAGAGCGAACCGGAGAGGGCCGTAAGCAGGAGCGGGACCGCCGCCAGGGGCACGAGGCTGCGGTGCAGCCTGCGGAACAGATGGTGGTGGCGGCTCACTCGTTCTGAAGGGCCTTGTGCAGCACCTGCTCACTGGCGCAGGGCATCCACAGGGAGCCCATCGCAAAAGCGCCCTTGCATTTGAGTTCGGCGGCGCGTTGCTCCGCCTCCTGCTTGGTCTTGAACATGCCCTTCATGTGCGCCGCAGCGGGTGCGGTGGTGAGGAGCGGGGCGAAGGCCGCTGCTGCCAGGGCAACCAGCAGGGCCCATCGATGGCATGGCAGAAGTGGGCTGGAGTTGCGCTGGTTCATCGGGAGGTCGCGGGGAGGGTCAGAGCAAGAATCAGAGCTGGGAAAGAAAACGGTGGACTCACTTCTCCTTTGAGACGGCCTTTTGATAGACATCAAAGTCCTGACAGGGCATCCAGTCCTTGCCCATCGCAAAGGCGCCGCTGCACTTCAGTTCCTTGGCTCGCTGTTCAGCTGCGGCCTTGCTCGGGAACATGTCGTTGGCCTGGGCGCGGGCGGCGCCGGGGGCCAGGGCAACGCCTGCCGAGAGGAGTAGTGCCAGAGCGATGGGGTTCACGGAATGCCGGAAGAACGAGGTGAACACCAGCTTAGAGTCTCCCCACAGCAGGAGAGTCAAGCCCATGGCAGCTGTTGGCATGAAGACCGGCATGAAGATCGGAGCACTGGCCGGCCGCAGTGGCCTGCCGGTCAAGACCCTGCGCTACTACGAGGACCTGGGCCTGCTGCCGGCGATCGGCCGCAGCGAAGGCGGTTACCGCCTGTTCGCAGAACAGAGCCTGCAACGCCTGGAGTTCATCCGCAAGCTCAAGACCCTCGGGCTCAGCCTGGAGGAGATCCAGGACTGCCTGGCCGTGCACGATGCCGGTGAGCTGCCCTGCGGAGATATTGCGATCCAGCTGGAATGCCAGATCGAGCGGATTGATGGCCAGATCAAGGAGCTGCGCCAGCTCCGAAAGGAACTGCAGGGCCTGCTGGCCGGCTGGCAGAGCGATCCCGCCAAGGATGACGCGGTGATCTGCCCCAATCTTCACGTCTGAGGGCTGAGCGTGACGTTCGGCCCGCAGGGAACGAATGGGCACCGATTCGATGAAGCCATGACCCAATGGCGCGTTCAGCTCCCTGCTGCGTGCCCATGCTGAGTGCAGGCACAAGCAAGGGAGAGAACTGATGGGCCAACACCTGGCTACGTTTGACCGGACACGTTCGGTGGCACTCAGGCTCGCGGCTGCTGCAGGGCTGGGAGCGCTCGTTCTGTCGCTGGGGGCTCCAGCGCGCTCAGTGCCGCCCCAGGTGGTGGCCCAAGCCGGAAGCGGGATGGGAATGGGGCGGAGCGGTCCGGGACGGATGGGCTCCCAAACGATGGATCAGCACTTCATCGTGATGATGATTCCTCACCATGACGGGGCGATCGCCATGGCGGATCTTGCCCTCACCCGCGCGCGCAAGCCCGAGATCAAGGCCCTGGCCCGCAGCATCAAGGCCAGCCAGACGCAGGAGAACGCCCAGATGCGGACCTGGTACCGGCAGTGGTTCGGCGGCGACGTTCCCAGCTGGACGACCGCAGGAGCCATGGGCATGGGCGGCATGGGCATGGGGATGGGAGGTGCCATGGGTATGGGAGGTGCCATGGGTATGGGTGGTGGCATGGGTATGGGTGGTGGCATGGGTATGGGCACGAGCCTGGCCGCCCTTAAGAACGCCGCCGATTTCGATCGGGCCTTCATCGAGCAGATGATTCCCCACCACCGCATGGGCGTGATGATGGCTTCGATGGCCCAGACCAACAGCCAGCATCCGCAACTGCGCGCAATGCAACAGGCCATGGTGAAGGCCCAGAGCCAGGAGATCGAGCAAATGGCCCAGTGGTACCGGCAGTGGTTCGGTGGCTCAGGCAGCTGAGCCCTTGCGGCAGCCGCAGGCCCGCGAAGCGGTAGTTGAAGCGCAGCGGGCCTAAGCGGGTAGAGCGGCGGAAACGGAAGCCCATGGTTCAACGACTCTTGACGCAGTAGCTGCCGGATGAATACCAACCCAGGGGACATCCCTTGCCACTCTTCTGGATCGCCTCACGGTCGTTACTGGGGCTGCTGAGGCAGTAGTTGCCAGAGGAATAAAAACCCAGCGGGCAGCCTGCGCCGCTTTTCTCGATGGCGCCGCGACTGTTGCCCCCGGAGCTGGGCACGCAGTAGCCGCCAGAGCTGTAGTAACCAAGCGGGCAGCCTCCAACCTTGGGCAGCGGTTGCACCGGCTGCTGGGCTAGGGCACTTCCTGCCGCCAAAGCTGCAATCGCGCAGGCAAGGAGCAGCCGATTGCGGCCCATCGTCTTGTAAGGCATAGATACAGATTGGCGCAGATCAGCCAGCTGCAACCAAGTCATGCAGGAACAGCATGAAAAGGCTGCCGGTGCAAACTCCGGCAATGGCTAGAAAGTTTCTGCTGGGTGTGGTTGCGTTAACAGCCTTGGCCTGGCCAGCGGACGTAGCTGCTCAGAGCGTCAAGGCCACCGTGGCCTCCATAGGAGATGGCGACACGATCCGGGTACGCCAGGCCGGCAAGGCCCTCACCGTGCGTTTGGCCTGCATCGATGCACCTGAGACCGCTCAGACCCCTTACGGCCAGCAGGCCCGCACGTATTTGCAGCACCGCCTACCGATCGGCCGGGAGGTAAGCCTCAACATCAAGACCACCGATCGCTACGGCCGATCAGTTGCCGAGGTGTTCAGCGGCGTGAACATCAACCTGGCGCTGGTGGAAGACGGTCAGGCTTTTGTGTACCGCCAGTACCTGAGCGGCTGCGATGCCAAGGAGTATCTGGACGCGGAATACCGTGCCAGCCGGCGTCGATACGGTGTCTGGCAGGTGGAGGGCGGCATCAGCCGGCCCTGGGACTTCCGGCGAGGTCGTCACTCTGCCGTCATTCCTGATGGCACCACCCTGGGCGGCCGGCGTTACCGCTGCAGCGAGATCAGCTCCTATGCCAAAGCCCAGGAGCTGCTACGTCAGGGACACAGCTATCTAGATGGCAATGGCGATGGAGAAGCCTGTGAAGCACTCCGCTGACAGTCATCTTTCCCTTATTTCGTGGCTGCACTACTGGTTACTGCGGAAGAAAGCGGAAGCAAAGGTTTGCCTGCTGATGTAGTGGATTGACACAGCATCTGAGTTCGGTATTTTTGAACATCAGGCAAAGATCAGATGCTTACCGGCCCCGAACTGCTCGCCAAGGTCAAGGAGCTAGGCGATGTCTCCAAGTCCGAGCTCGTTCGTGAGTGCGGCTATGTGAGCACCAAAAAAGGTGGCACGGAGCGCCTCAACTTCACCGCTTTCTATGAGGCCCTGCTGAGCGCTAAGGGGGTAAGCCTTGGTGCCGATAGCGCCGGCCGGGGCAAAGGTGGACGCAGCCTTAGCTATGTCGCAACTGTTCAGGGCAACGGCAACCTGCTGGTGGGCAAGGCCTACACAGCCGTGCTCGACCTCAAGCCAGGCGATGAGATCGAGATCAAGCTTGGCCGCAAGCAGATCAAGCTGATTCCTTTGGGCAGCCCAGAAGAGGAGTGAGCAGCTCCTCGGTTGAGCTCCTTGCCGCTCTTCAAGAGAAGCCACCGATCACCAACACAACCAGCTGGCGGAGTTGCTGCAGCTCGGTGGTAGTCACGCAGCATTCGGTGGCATCTGTGATGCGAGTCTTGGCCACACAGGTCAGGTTCTGTGGCAGCAGATAGCTCACCTTCCTGCAGCCGTTGGTGCTGTTGGGTTGGAGCACGTCAGTCAGATCGGCTATAGCCAGCGAGGGGTCGCCAGTCATCGGCACCACCAGCACTGTTGGATAGGCAGGGTCAAACAGCTCGCAGTCCTGCACGACGACAGCTGGCCGTAGCTTGTTGGGCTCCGGAGGCTGAGGCCCGGGGCCGGGTCGTTTGGATCTTTGCGCCAATCAACGGTGATGATCTGCCCAGCCCTCAAGTCCACGCCTGTCTTCAGCGGTCTAGGGGTTCAGGCGTGGCCCAGTCGGCAATGAAGGCACTGGCCTCCGCATCGGTGGCGATGTGCTCTGCCACCGCTTTGCTCTGGGAACGGATCCGTGCCCGCAGCGCATCCATAGCGCTGAGCGAGCTGCTCACCTGCACGATCCGTCGTCCCCCGAGCTGCCTGCGGCGCACGGAGAAGGGAGCCTCAGGCTGTTCAGTGGCGTAATCGGCAGGGGTCATGGCGGCAGGTGGCCTGCGCTGACAACACGGAGCCACAGCTCAACGGTAAGCCCAATCCCACGTTCAAGCTCAGCTGCCTGGGCGTCGCTGAGCCAACGCCAGCATCTCCAGCGCCTGGCCCTGCTGCTCCTGCCGCAGCGCCTCCGGTGCTTCTATGCGTAGGGCTCTGCCTGGGGGAAGAGCCAGCGGCGCAGGGCGCTGCCGCGGGCCAGGATTCAGGGCGGCAGGTCGATCTCCAGCGGATGGTGATGGCTGTCGCCGCTTGGGTTGGGCGTCAGCACCCGGGCCAGCTCAGGATGCACCCAGTCGGCCATGGTGACCTGGGCCGCAGACCTGGGCTCCGCTTGCTTAGCCGGCCGTTCCAGACGGATCTGATCGAGGGAGAAGGTAAGCTGACCCTGGCGAATGGCGGCGTAGGACTCGCTCATGAAAGAGCAGCGCAGGGTCTGCGGCTGATTGCTCTTTCGGCACTGGGCTGTTAGAGCCAGTCCTGGGTCTGGAGGTCATCGCCCAGCTCGATGCCACCGCATTAGTGCAGCAGGTGCTGCAGGCGGGTGATCGCCAGCTGGTGCTCGCTTATATTGAGAAGGGTCTAAGGCCTAGGCCTGCAGGAACACCAGCTGCTCTAACCGCTCGCTTTGCAGCAACCCATGGGGCCGGCCGATGGCATCGGCCTCCCAGGACAGGTGCTATAACCCACCTGCGTACACCAGATGTAGCGGCCAGCTCAGAATCTCTTCTCTCCTGCCCTGATCGGAGAAGGTCCCCCAGCCCAGCGAGCGTAGGCTCTGGTGCTCCAGGATCCATATCTAAAACTTCCCGGCCTGCCCCTGTTCAGCCAAGGTGCCCTGTTGCTGGCTATCCGCACCAGCAGGAAAGAACCAGTCCTAGCGGCTATAAGGAGGCGAATTGCTATGCAACAATCCCAGCAAGTCCACCCGTAAGTTGTGTGCATCAGCCAGGATTGGTTAATACGTAAACAACGCCCTCAACAATTCCCTTTATACTTACCCCGGAGGTGTTGTCAAATATATTCCAGCATCATCAGGTGCTGATCAGGGCATTGTATTATGTTTTGAATTAATTTGTCATTCTCGCATGAACATGCCATTTGGATCAAAAATAGGGGCCGATAATATTTAGTATATCTCGGGTTTTTCTGACAACAGCCTTGACCATTTGGTCGCCAATGCCACCAGTGACCGTAGCCAAAATATAACTTTTCTGGCGTACTTAAAGATTGGGATGGGTCCCAAAAATCCAACTAGCTCTTACTATGGCAAATTCCCAAAAGTGAAAGTAAATTTTTGGCTGCAGACATTTCTATCTCTTTACGCGCTTGAGTGACGGCCGATCCAATATGGGGAGTGAAGAAGGTATTTAAGGCACTATTTAATAGGCCACTTTCAATAGAAGATGGCTTATGGGTTAATGCCCAGTCTTCAAATTCGAAAACATCTGCTGCATACCCTGATAATTTATTATTTAAAAGTGCACTAGCAACAGCTTGTTCACATACAGTAGAGCCTCTGCCAACATTGATAAGGAAAGAGCCCTGCTTAAATAGCCTAAGCTTATCGGCATTAATTAGATGGTGTGTATCATTGGTAAGAGGAAGCATGTTAACAACAAAATCAGAGCATGACAGTACTTCGTCGAGACCTTTCTTCTTTAATTCGCTATATACCTGGAAACTTGAATCAATATCCATTTTGTCAAAATAGCTAATTTCGCATTCAAAACCATGAACTAGTTTTACCAGTGCTTTTCCAAGCTGGCCCATGCCAAGAATACCCAAAGATTTTCCGCAGAGGCCACTGCCATAAAATCTAGGACTCCAGCCTTTAAATTCTGTGCTTCTTGCATAATTATCGCCAGAGAGCATATTTCTCGATAGATTTATCATTAGGCCTACTGCCAGCTCAGCAGTTGGTTGTGCTAATAAATTAGGAATTATAGCAAAAGCTATCCCATTATTCGAACAGAAAGATGAATCAATATTGTCTGCACCCCTTAGAGCGCCAGAAATAACCCTGAGATTCTTACATTGCTTAATAAAATCTGAATCTATGTGGTCTGGCATAAAAACGATTACACCTTCAGCATCCCCGCACCTCTTTAATAGTTCAGAACGAGACAAGGGTCTCTCTGTTTGATTAGAATTGACCTCGCAATATCGAGAGAGAAATTCAAGCGTCTCATTAAAAACTTTGGTTGTTACTACTATCTTGGCTTTTTTGTGCATTTTCAAGAAGATACACGCTTACGGAGTGCTGTGCTTAAGCCGTCTACTATTGTGACCATTATAAGTACAACCATAAGCAGTGCTAGCACCTCTTGATAGTTCATAATTCTAAGTGAACTGACGATTTCGAGTCCAAGCCCACCAGCGCCAACCGCTCCTACAACTAGGGACGCTCGGAAATTGTATTCCCACCTGTACAATCCAACATCAGCCATCTGAGGGAATACTAAGGGGAGAATACACCTTGTCACTACCTGGAAATGTGTCGCACCTGTAGAAGTGATTGCTTCAATTGGATCCTTATCAAGTAATTCTATTGATTCAGCGTAGAACTTTCCAACCATTCCCACTGAATGCAGACCAAGCGCGAGAGCCCCGGGAAGCTGTCCAAAGCCCACTGCAGCTACAAATATTATGCCCATTATTAGTTCTGGAACTGATCGTAAACAGTTTAACAGTAGTCTCGAAAACGAATAGATGAGGTTGTTAGGAGAAGTTGTTCTGGCAGCTAGTACTGATAAGGGTACTGAAATTATTACAGCAATTGAAGTGCCTGCGATACTCATTGCCACCGAATCACGCAGGGGTATTAGCCACTCCTGCCATCGTGAAAAGTTTGGTGGAACCATTTCCTTGACTAGAGTTCCTATTGCAGGTAGCCCCTCGGATATCCTTTGACTGTCAAATAAGCCTACGACCGAAAAGCTCGTGAGAATTACAACCGCAATGACGATTGAAACGAACGCAGTTGCCAATTGGCTACTTTTTTGTTGACTGATAATAGATTTAAAAGAATGCATGAGGTTTGAAAAAGAAAAAAATGCCCAAATTTATGAGAAATAAGGGCAAGTCAATGGCCTGAATAGACTTATTTAACAAATGTATCGAGCTTTAATCCAAGAATTTTGCCAGCCTTCCTGATGCCGTTGTAATCAGAATCCGTAACTGCAGCAAATCCATCGGCTTTATATGCTTTTAGTATAGCTTCATCTTTGAGTCCCAGAAAGGAGGCTACGATGTTTTGCTTTAGCTTTGGATTAAGGTTGGACCGCATAGTCCAAGGATATTGTGGAATCGGTGCGGTCTTTCCGAGAAGTGTAATCTTATTGGTGTCAATCCTTCCTTTTTTGATCAAAGACTCATAGATAGGACATGAAAGCCCCCCGCCTTGCGCATTTCCAGTTTGAACTGAGAGAGCGACTGCATCGTGTGCCCCAACAAATACAAGCTTATAATCGCGTTTAGCAATTAAGCCGGCATCAGCAAGAGTTAGTTGTGGGAAGAGGCGGCTAGAAGTCGAAGCAGGATCTCCAAATGCAACAGTTTTGCCTCTGAGATCTTTGTATGATTTTATACCCGCCTTGGTATTCCCTATGAGGCAAGACTTGTATGTAGTTGAACCATCTTTTAGTCTAGCAGCAAACGGAGTGATTTTACTTTTATCTTTTGCGATAACATAGGAAAGCGGTCCAAAGTATGCAAGATCAATTCGTTCGTTTCGAGCAGCTTCTATCATTGAAGAGTAATCAGTTGATATGATTAGCTCGATCTTCTTGTTAAGTTTCTTGCTCAAATATTCTTGCAATCCCTTGTTGTCTTTGATTATAGTTGCTGCATTCTCATCCGGTAGCAGAGCAACTTTTAAAGTATCTGGATCTGATTTGCTTGATGCATTGGATAAATTAGTCGGTACTATCAAGGCAATTGCCGTAATGGTAACAGCTTGCAGAATTGACTTAAAGTTCATGAGTTGTTGAATTTGCTTGGATTAGTTGGCCAGGCTGGCCAAAAGTTTTGTAGAATTATGGTTTTGAGTTGACTCTGTATCATATATCCGTTTCAGGTCTGATTCCGTCAGATCTTTTGGCTTGCCATCAAAAATAATTGACCCGTTGTTTAACCCTATCAAGCGATCTGCATATTTACGTGCAAAATCAATTTGGTGGAGACTTACAATAGTAGTTATTTGGAGGTCAATTGAAATATCTTTTAGTAACTTGAGTATTCCGTCTGAAGTGACAGGATCAAGGCTTGCGATCGGCTCGTCTGCCAAGATGATTTTCGGGCCTTGAGTCAAGGCTCTTGCAATCCCAACTCTTTGTTTTTGGCCGCCACTCAAGTCGCTAGATCTTGTCAATGCTTTTTCTAGTAATCCTACCCTTTCGAGATTTTCTAGTGCTAATAGTCGGTCTCTGTTTGGAAACGGAAAAAGTGTATTTATGCCATGATGATAGGGAAGTCTCCCCAATACAGTATTTTCAAGTGCTGTTTTTCTCTCTAGAAGCTGGTGACTCTGGAAGACCATAGCAGTTGACTTTCGATGCCTTCTTGTTTTTGTCACACCCTCGACCTTTCCCAACCCTGGCACTAATATTTCGCCAGTGGTCAATTTCTGAAGCAAATTTAGTGTTCGCAAAAGGGTTGACTTGCCAGCGCCAGATGCCCCGAGCAAAACAGTAAATTCTCCAGCTTTGAAGCTGATATCACAATTATGTACAGCATATTTATTGCCAAACATAACCGACGCATTGCGCACCTCAATGGCATTCATTGGAAATTTGTCTCTTTTTAAAGATTACTTCGGCACTTTGCACGAGTGTAATGCCTGGGTTAAGGCTCCGTTATCGGTTGATTATTTATCGGACGTTATAAGGGCTACAAAACTTTGTCTTCTGGGCGACATCTGCATGGTAGCAGGCAATCAAGTCAAGCTATTTTAGTTAAAGACTTTTATGAGCCTTGGGTACTAGTGAAAGTATGGACAACCTGCTTTTGAGAAATCTCCGTCAAGACAGGTGCATGAGTCTCAGTCCCTGACTTGGATGATTTCCTGGGTTATCCAAACCCTTCCTAGTTCGCCGGGGCTCCTGTTGAATATTTCACGGCTGAATTTCTCTTGATGACTGCTTCCACCTGGGATCAGCGCTACCGCGACGGCAATGATCGCTGGGAGCTGGGCAAGCCCGCGCCGCCTCTGGATACCTTTCTGCGCACTGACAGCCGAACTCCCCATCCACCGGCTCGGGTGTTGGTCCCCGGCTGCGGCCGGGGCCATGAGGTGGCCTTGCTCGCCGATCTCGGCTACGAGGTGATTGGGCTGGACTTCAGCGGTGAGGCCATTGAGCGCGCCCAGGCGGTGCATGGTTCCGATAGCACCCAGCTGCGCTGGCTGCAGGCCGATCTCTTTGATGGGTCGGCGCTGGCGGCAGCCGGCATCACCACCGGCAGCCTGCAGGGCGTGCTGGAGCACACCTGCTTCTGCGCAATTGATCCAACCCAGCGTGGCGCCTATGTCGACACCGCGGCGCGGCTGCTGGCTCCCGGGGGCTGGTTGCTGGGGCTCTTCTGGTGCCACCCGCGTCGGGATGGCCCCCCGTGGGGCAGCGACCCAGCGCTTCTGGCGCAGCAGCTGGCAGAAGCAGGCTTCCACAAGCAGCTCTGGGAGCGAGCGCAGGGCTCAGAGCAAGGCTCAGCCCTCGAGCGCGACAACGAATGGCTGGGGCTTTGGCGGCGCTGAGTAGCTGTCCTCCTGCACACCAAAGCCGTAGGAATAGCGCTCATGGCGCTGAACGAGAACCCTGCGGGTTAAGGGAGCAAGGATCGTGAGCAGCAGGCAATGGCGTTGCGAGCTCTAATGTCAAACCCACTGATCAACGCTAAATTGAAGTCGTAATGCGTTTGCCTTGATACTTCATGCTCACCGGTCCCGAACTGCTAGCCAAGGTCAAGGAACTAGGCGATGTCTCCAAGTCAGAGCTCGTTCGTGAGTGCGGCTATGTGAGCTCTAAGAAAGACGGCAGCGAGCGCCTCAACTTCACCGCTTTCTATGAGGCCCTGCTGGGCGCTAAGGGTGTAAGCCTTGGTGCCGATAGCGCCGGCCGGGGCAAGGGTGGCCGCAAGCTGAGCTACACCACCAAGATTCAGTTCAACGGCAATCTCATGGTGGGCAAGGCATACACCGCCATGCTCGACCTCAAGCCAGGCGATGAGTTCGAGATCAAGCTGGGCAAAAAGCAGATCAAGCTGATCCCTTTGGGCAGCACAGAAGAGGAGTGAGCAGCCGCCTGCTGTGATCTCTTGCACAGTGAAAGCAGGTGCCAGTAAGTTAGGTGCCGGCATGAGCGCCTGCATTCACTTGCCCGGCGGCTCCAGATAATCCCCCGCTCGCCCGGGGTTTTCTGTTGTCAGCTTTCAAGGAAATGGTGATTAGGCCATGTAGCTCAGCGCGGCAGCGGACAAAGCAAGGGTCCCGGTAGGCGGCAGGTGCGCCAGTCGCCATTGGTGCTGCTTACTTCCACACCGATCAGGCTGGCAGGATTGTCGGGCTCACTGAGATCGCCGATCCAGGCGATGGCATCAGCGATGGCGTCATCAAGGGAGTTGTACTGACCATCGAGCTCCAAGTGGGGCTGACAGCTGCCGTCGATGAGGCGGTAGCTGCGCTCAATGGACTGGCTTGCCTTGCGATGTCGAGCCGTTGATCCGGTTGCCTGCATATCCGTTCTTCTTGAAGCAACACCATGGCCAGCGGCAGGGGCGGCTGGCTGTATTCGCCAGAACGTTTTGATGCGTCGTTACTCGGTGACCTCTGGTCTGAGGCCCGGCGGGACTACTGCAGCTGAGATAAGTGGTGGGCCATGGGGCTGGCGAGCACTTCCCTTGGTCTGCCCCGGCAGCAGCAGCGCGCAAGGGCTAACGCAAGTCGCTGCGCGACTCTTGCGCGCTGCTGGCTTCTCCGGGGCGCAACGGCAGGGTCGTTCGCCAGCACAGCCATGGCCGCCACCCTCCTTTCCCTGCAGCTCAAGCCCGTTCGCTCTGCTGCAGAGCAGCAATGCCCGATTCGCATCATCTCGGTTCACCTTCTGGATGCCGCAGGCCGGCTGCTGCGGGTGCTGTTCCTCGATCGAGAAGGGCACATCAGCTCCCAGCCGCACTACGTGCCCCGCGAGGAGGCCCTAATCCTGGCTGCCAATCAGCAGCGGATGCTCGGCTCTCAGGCCCGAGTGCAGGTGCTCTGAGCCACTAGCCCGGCGGCTACCCCGCCGGGCTTTCTGCCGCACAATGCGGCAGCTCGTCATCGAGGTGGGACTAGGAGTTGCTGCGGATTGAACCTATGGCGACCCAGGCGGGCAGAGCGATGGAATCTGAAACCCATGGCGCCGGCCTAAACCCCCTCGAATTCCGAGAAGAAATCCTCATCCAGCCGGTGCACCACATAGGTGTCCTTCACCGAAACGCCCACGCCAGCGGTGATCATGAGCAGGGTGAGTCGGTTTCCATCTATCAGCACAATCCGCTTGTCCACAAGCCCGTTGGCGTAATCGCGGGCATCTTTGCTGAAACCGGACGTGGTGAGGAAGACGCCCTTGCTGGCGCCTACCCCACCCATGGCGCCGTAGAAAGCTTGGATCAACGGCCGCCCGATCGTCTGCTCCTGGTAGCGCTTGGCCTGGATGTAGATGCTGGCCAGACCCAGGCGGTCTTCATGGATGCGGCCATCGATGCCGCCATCGGGTCCGCGTTGTACCCCCTGGCGGGACTCAGGGCCCACGCCATAGCCAAGGGCACCAAGAAGCTGAAGCACCAGCGCCTCGAAGGCCTCGGGGCTGATCGCCTTTACCCGCTGCAGCAGCTCCCCGCGCACATCGGCTTCCAACTGGCTGATGCCTGCCGCGATCTGCTCCTCCGGAGTGACATCAGCTTCAGGAGCGGCTTCCGTGAGGGGTGTGCCATCAGTTGCTTCTGACTTGTCTGTTCCCCAGGCTTCCTCCCAGCCAGGAAATTGTTTAAGCCTGGAGAGGGTGACAGGGCCTGGTTCAGCAAGCAGCTGCCGGCCGCGCTCATCGAGTTGCACCCAGCCGCGTTTCGGGGTGGAAAGTGCCTGGGCTTTACGTAGGTAGGTGGCTGCCCAAAGGCTGCGGTTGCGGAACTTCGGCTGACCACTGGGGATGGTTTCGGCCAGCTGTTCTGCAGTGAGGCCAGAGACATCCATCATGCGCTGGATCACCGCTTTGACGTGGTGGGGCTCCCCGTCAGTCACGGCCTCCAACATGGGCCGCATCAGCTCGTGATACTTGGGTAAAGGTAATTCGGTCATGCAACTTTGGCCTCTGCGCTGAGATCGATGCCAGGGGCAAGGGCATCGGCAAGAACGGATTCAAGGAATCGACGGCTGTCTTGCTCCGTCACAGTGATTTGGGCCTCCAGCTGATCGCAGATCGCCATTAGTTCATCCACTTTCGCGACGATGCGGTGCTGCTCGGCGAGGGGAGGGAGAGGAACAGTAAGTGAACGGAGATTATCTAGATTGAGTCCCGGCTTGCCCGCACCGTAAGCGCGTTCCGTGAGCTCGTTACGACCACCAGATGGAGACATAAGACATAAGAGGAGCCAATCGGAAAGCTCCTTTCGTGTCGGCCTCATAAGACCAACATGTTGACTTACATAGGCCTCGCCTATGTCTTGGTCTAACGTAGCAGGATTTGTCACTCCAGCTCCCGTTATAACCATCAGAAGATCACCCATCTCAACTTTTGTGCGACTCCCTTCAGAGTTCTGCGGCAGATTTACGCACGCCAGGTCATCCAACTTGAGCTGGCCAAACCGTATGTTTTGAGCACGGATAAACCCAGCTCCGGTTGTTGCATAGAATTCGGCCCACCCACGCGACCCGCTTGTCACCATATTGCAGACTTCCCCGAGTGCTATCAGCTCCCATGACTCTGGCAAGCATTCAATATCCCTTGACAAATCTCGAACAGCAGGTTGCTTACGAGGTATCTCCCCCGCCTTCACCAGCCGGTCCTTCTCCGCCGCAATCCGCTTCAGCAGCTCCGCCGCCGGTTCATCACTAGGGTCTTGCGGAACCAGCTTGCCACGCACGGCGAGATTGAGGATTGTCTGCCGCAGTTGCTTGATATGGGTAGCTCGGCTGGTGATGTGTGGAAGGTTGTTGAAGGTGAAGCGGGCATGCTCGCGGAAGGTTTCTTCCTCTTCTGCGGGCTGGTTCAATCGCTGCAAGCTGGCCGCCACCAGGCTGTCACGGCACCTTTCTCTTTCCACCTTGGCCGCGTCCAGCTGATCGCAGAGGCTCATCAGCTCATCCACCCTCTCAACAATGCGGTGCTGCTCGGCGAGGGGAGGGAGAGGGAAAGGTAAAAGAGCAAAATCCGCATCATTGATTGCTGGATAGGATTGCCCGCGCTGATTCTCTTCGACGCACTCCACCATAAAAGTACTTCGAAGAACGATCCAGAGATAGCGCGGCATAACATGCCCGTGTCCGTTGAGGATTGCAAAGGCGGTGCTGGCGATTGGTTCTGGTTTGTACTCCTTGTCGATAATGGCGACATTCAAGAGATACGGACGTACACAGGAGTAAATCACGTCGCCTTTTTTTGTTATCTTGCGAGCCCTGCTAGGCGCTTCAGATGCTTCCAATATTTTTGGGTCGGCAACAACACCGGCCGCTTTATCGATGGCCGTGACATCGATGTAGGTAAATCTTGATTGCGGGATTTCCTGTCCGCGATCGCTTGTGACTTCACGAATGCGAGACCATAGCCAGTTCTTCGGTAGGCCGAAAGGCACATCTTCCATTCCTGGAAACTTCTTTGGTTTCCTTATATCCCCAATCTTCACTAGCCGCGCCTTTTCTTCAGCAATCCTCTTCAGCAACTCCGACGCCGGTTCATCGCTGGGGTCCTGCTCCACCAGCTTGCCACGCACCGCAAGATTGAGGATGAAGCGCCGCAGCCGTGGAATCGCATCAGGCGCTTCGCTGACCCGCTCGAAATGCTGTAGGAGCTGCTCGGCGTTCATCGCAGCAGCGCCTCGGCCAGGATCGCCTTGAGCTGATCGCGCAGGCTGGCGGTCTTCAGCTCGTCCTGTTCCAGCTTGGCCAGCAGCTCGACTGGGTCGCCGTGGTCATCAGCCACGGTGTGGGGGTTCTTGAAATCCAGGTTGAAGTTGCGGGCCTTGATCGCCTCAATGGGCACATTCCAGGCCTGCTCAGTTTCCTGGCGGTTCTGGCGCTCGACTCCACCCCACCAGTCCACGCAGTCCTGGAAATGCTCCACCCGGATCGGCTTTGTCATCGAATAGGCCTTCTGGCCCGGTGGCACCCGGTGCTCGTAGAACCAGATGCCTTTGGTTGGCTCCCCTTTTTCAAAGAACAGCAGGTTGGTGCCGATGCTGGCGTAGGGCTTAAAGACCGAGTTCGGCAGCCGCACGATCGTGTGCAGGTTGCACTCCTCCAGTAGGTGCTCCTTAAGGCGGGTCTTTACGCCTTCGCCGAAGAGGGAGCCATCCGGTAAGACGATCGCGGCCCGCCCGCCTGGCTTGAGCAAACGGATGAACAGAGCCAGGAACAAATCAGCGGTCTCCCTGGTGCGAAACTGAACCGGGAAGTTGTCCTGAATTCCATCCTCCTCCTGCCCCCCGAAGGGCGGATTGGTCAAGATGATATCCACCTGGTCGCTCCTGCCATAGCTGGCATAAGGGCGGGTGAGGCTGTTGTCATGCTCCACAAAGCTGGGATCTTCAATCCCATGCAGGAGCATGTTGGTGATGCACAGCATGTGGGGTAGCTGCTTTTTCTCCATCGCCCGCAGACCTGCCTGCATCGCCTGTTCATCGGCAACCGTTTTCACCGAGTGATCACGCATGTGCCGAATCGAACAGGTAAGGAAGCCACCTGTGCCTACTGAGGTATCCAGCAGCAGTTCTCCGGGTTTCGGGTCAATGCGATCCACCATGAAGCTGGTGACACCCCGAGGTGTGTAGTACTCCCCTGAATTGCCAGCACTTTGCAGGTCATTGAGTAGTTGCTCATAAATGTCACCGAAGTGCTTGCGCTCGCTCAGATTATTGAAATCAACTTCATTGATTTTGTTGATCACCTGCCGAAGCAGCTGCCCAGACTTCATGTAGTTGTAGGCGTCTCGGAACACCTCTCGCACCACCTTGCCTCGGTTTGGGTGCGATCCCTTCAGGGGCATCTCCTTGAGGTAGGTGAAGAGCTCCTGGTTAATGAACTCCAGCAGTTCATCCCCGGTAATGCCCTCGGGATCCTTGGCCCAGTGGCGCCATTGCAAGTGGGTGGGGATTGGCGAACTGAAGCTCTCCTCCATCACCTCAAGCTTGAGGTCCTGGTCGTCGATGATCTTCAGGAAGAACATCCAGCAGAGCTGGGATAGGCGTTGGGCGTCTCCATCGACACCCACGTCCTTGCGCATGATGTCCTGGATGGACTTGACCGTGGTTCGTGCCGACATCGCTCAGGCCGCCTCCGCATACAGGCAATCCTGCAGATCATGCACCGCCTTCTGGAAGCCGGCCCTTGAGCCGAACCCCTGGATCAACTCGAAGGCAGTCCCCATGGTGGTGAATGGGGGGATTTCGAGGATCTTGACATTGTCCAGATCGCCCACTACACCCTCGTCTTGGTACTTCTCGAGCAGGGCCTCCAAGACCGCCCTCGCTTGGGGCCCGTAAAGGCTGAACACATCCTTCCGCACTCGGGCGGCCCGCTCACGCCGGGTGAGGGGTGGCTGATCGAAGGCGATGTGGCAGATCAGATCGAAGGGATCCAGGTCTTTGCCGACCTCCTCCTGCAGTGGCTCCAGCAGCAGTCCCTCTGCCGCCAGTTCATCAATGATCGATTGCTTGCGTTCTTCTCCCCGCCAGCGGCGCAGGAAGGCATCCAGGCTGGCGTACTGCTCCCTCACCGTCTTGCGGCTGTAATCCCGCAGCGACTCGGTGACGAGCTTGCCGTTTTCATCCAGGTACTCCACCCGCTCGGTGAGCACGGACACTGCCTTCCCCTTGATGTAGTACTTCCGGTTTTTATCGCCCGGCGGATCCTGTGGAAACGGGTCATCATCTAGATCGCCAATAGTCGTGTCCTCACCCTCTTCATCGCTGGGGTCCTGGCTGTCTTCCCCATCAGGTGGATTTGGAACATCAGGTGGGAGCGGAGAGTCGTCTTCCCCAGGTTCATAGATCTGTACCGGCTCACCATCGAAGTCAGGATCAGCAAAGTGATTGGTAGCTTTACGGAAGTCCACCAGGGTGAAGTAGTACTTCTCGCTGTCGGCATGCACCCGTGTGCCTCGACCCACGATCTGCTTGAACTCCGTCATCGAGCCCACTTCCCGGTCCAACACAATTAGTCGGCATGTCTGGGCATCTACCCCTGTGGAAAGCAAGCGTGAGGTCGTTACGATTACCGGATAGGCCACCATCGGATCAATGAAATTATCAATGTCTTTCAACCCTTCTTCGTCATTTCCCGTGATCCGCATCACGTAGTGGGAATTCGCCTTTGCTAGATCCTGGTTCTCGTTGATCAGTGCCTGCCTCATCAGCTGGGCATGCTCGGTATCTACGCAGAAAACTATGGTTTTCTGGAAGCGATCGCCACTGGCCCTGAGGTAGTTGCTGATCCATTTCGCCACTCGGTTTGTGCGCTCGTCGATGACCAATGTGCGATCGAAATCCTTCTGGTTGTAGATGCGATCATCTATTTCATAGCCTCGGTCATCCACTTCCCCTAGCTTCGGGCGGTAGCCCTGCACATCTACATCCAGGTGGACGCGGATCACCTTGTAGGGAGCAAGGAAGCCATCTCGTATGCCCTGCTTGAGAGAATAGGTATAGAGAGGTTCGCCAAAATAATGAATGTTGGATACATATTTTGTTTCTTTCGGCGTTGCAGTCAGGCCGATCTGGGTGGCATCCGCGAAATACTCCAGGATCTCTCGCCAGGCGGAATCTTCTGCTGCGCTGCCGCGATGGCACTCATCCACCACAATCAGATCAAAGAAACCCGGTGAAAATTCCTTGTAGAGCTTCTGTCTCTCCTCTGGTCCTGTAAGCGCTTGATATAGGCCTAGGTACACCTCGTAGGAGCTATCTACTCGGCGCTGACTGTTAATGGCTGTTGCGATCGTCTCCAAAGAACCATCAGCCCGCTCAATTGTCTTGGAGGCGGTGCTTAGCTTTGCCATCGCTGGACCGAATGGCCTGAAGTCATTCACCATCGTCTGGTTGATCAGCACGTTGCGGTCGGCCAGAAACAGGATCCGCTTTTTCTGCTTGGACTTCCATAGCCGCCAGATGATCTGGAAGGCGACGTAGGTCTTGCCGGTACCGGTCGCC
This sequence comes from Cyanobium sp. T1G-Tous, assembly GCF_024345455.1. Classification (NCBI taxonomy): domain Bacteria; kingdom Bacillati; phylum Cyanobacteriota; class Cyanophyceae; order Synechococcales; family Prochlorococcaceae; genus Cyanobium; species Cyanobium sp. T1G-Tous. The sequence goes on along the minus strand of NZ_JAGQBD010000011.1, from coordinate 55,467 downwards.
ATGACCAGCAAGATGCGCTTCTGTCCTCTCGCAATGGCTTCCACTGCTATCTGGATCGCATTGACCTGGTAGTAACGAGGATCTTTCTTGCTGCCACCGTCGAAAAATGGCTGCAACGCCACCCTCTCCTGTTCAGCCGTCAACCCCTTCCAGTGGCAGTACTTATGCCACAAGGTCTCTGGGCTCGGGAAAGCCTGGAGCGTCAATGTGCTTTCCAGCTGCTCGCCTTGACCTGTGCGGTCGTGGAACACGAAGCCATCGCCGTTGGAGGCAAACACAAAAGGTGTTTGCAGGGAGTCGGCATAGGCCAGGGCCTGCTGCATCCCATCACCAACGGCGTGGCTGTTGTCCTTGGCTTCAATAACAGCGATCGGCACATGCTGATAGAGCAGCACATAGTCCGCCCTGCGGGCACGGCCCCGGGTCACCATCCGCCCGCGGACGATGATTCGACCCGCCGTGAAGGAGTGCTCCCGCAAGATGTGCTCTTTCAGCCATCCGGCCTGATGCAGAGCCGGGGTAATGAACCGGTCGCAGATATCGGTTTCACTTAGATCCTTCTTATTCACTTCTGTCCCCTGAGCAGCGTGTGCTGAGGCGGCAGGCAGGCCTTACTGCTGAGCTGTGGCGCTTGGCCTACCAATGGGGCTCCAGGGGTTCCGGCGCTTCCAATTGTGGGGGCTCAGCTAATTGGCGCCACCTTTCGCAGATCTAACCGTTTATTTCGCCTTAGCTGTCTGGCCTTAGTGCTTCATCTGACCAGGTGCCTCAGCCGGGATTCGTGGTCCACGGTCGACCTTGGGTTGCCCTCCGCAAAGGCTACCGGGGGATAGCGGCTTGCCACCAGGCCGTCAAACACCCACCTAAATCCCTCGTCCAGTCCTCGCGCTGCGTCAAGGATCGGGCCATGCGCCCCGTTGGGGCGTCCTTGTCACATCCCTGCGGCTGGCCGTTGGGGGTGGGGTTCTCTGCCGTCCCCAGATGGCTGCCCCGCTTTCCCGCTCTGCCCTCCGTGCCCGTGATGCCCTGGTGCTGGAGCACCTTTCCCTGGCAGATGCCGTTGCTTCAGCTGTAGCCCGCCGCTTCTTCCCTTTGGTCGAGCGGGAGGATCTGATCCAGGTAGCCAGGGAAGCCCTGCTCCGTTCAGTGCTGCGCTGCAAAGCAGGTGAGCCGGCTGTCAGGCGACATCGAAAACTGAGCCAGAGGCGACACGAAAACTGAGCCACCCGGCAGTCGACACCACAAGCACCATCAGCGGGCCGACCACCGGCATGGGGATGGGGGTGACGGAATCGCCCAGCGCCCATACAGCAGGCCTGACAACCGAGCTGGAGGGCGTGATGCAAACGCCGGAGGAGGTGGCCGTGATGCGCCAGCTGCTGGAGCGGGGCTGGAGTCAGCGCCGGATCGCCAGGGAACTCTGCATCTCACGCCACACGGTCAGTCGATACCTGGCTTTGGGCGCCTGGCAGCCGTACGACAGCAGCAACCGCGCCGGCCAGCTTGATGGGCACACAGCCTGGCTGCAGCAGCAGTTTGAGCAGCACCACGGCAATGCCGAGGTGGTGCGGCAGGAGCTCCTCAAACAGAAGGGCATCGAGGTGAGCCTGCGCACCGTCGAGCGGTCAGTGCAGGACTGGCGGGAGGCACGGAGGCAGAGCCGTCAGGCCACGGTTCGCTACGAGACCAGACCAGGCCAGCAACTGCAGGCCGACTTTGGCGAGCTGTGGGTGTTGATCGGCGGGGTGAGGACCAAAGTGCACATCTGCGTGCTGACCCTGGGCTACTCGCGCCGGCAGGTGGTGCGGGTGTTTCGCCACCAGCGGCAACAGCATTGGCTGCAGGCGCTGGAGGAGGCGTTCCGCTTCTGGGAGGGGATTCCTGAGCAGGTGCTGGTCGACAACGCCAAAGCCCTGGTGACGCTCAATAACCCCAGAACGGGAGAGCTGGTGATCAACCCGGTGTTCGCCGCCTTTGCCCGCCACTGGGGATTCACTCCCAAGGCGTGCTGGCCGCACCGGCCGCAGACCAAGGGAAAGGACGAGCGGGGTGTGGGTTACGTGAAACGCAGTGGCCTTGCCGGACACCGCTTTGACACCTGGGGCCAGATGGAGGGCCATCTGGACTGGTGGAACAGGGAGATCGCCGATCTGCGCATCCACGGCACCACCGCTGAGCGACCACTCGAGAGGTTCCAGCGGGCCGAGGCGGCGGCGCTGCTGCCGCTCAACGGCAAGCCGTCGTATCTGGCCGAGCAGGAGTTCAGCCGCCGTGTTGCCAAGGACTGCTGCGTGCAGGTGGAGGGCAACTGGTACAGCGTGCCGGCAGCCCTGGTGCGCCAGAGCGTCACGGTGCAGATCCGCCACCAGCAGGTGCTGATCCGCCAGGGCGGCCGGATTGTGGCGCGCCATTCCCGCCAGGCGGCCAACCAACGCTCTCGGCAGGTGATCGCCGGCCACTGGGCAGGGCTGATCCCACAGCGGGCGATCGATGCCAACCAAAGCGGCAACGGCGCTGTCGCTGAGGTGGTGCTGCTGGATGCCGTGCGCCGCTCCGCGCTGGCACGGCCGTTGAGCGACTACGCGGCCGTGGTGGCGGAGGTGGGCTGATGGCACGCAACAAGCCACTGGCAACGACAACAACGGCGATACCGAGCGGCTTTCCCGCCGCTGAGGCGGTCGACATCGCGCAGCTGGTGGAAGATCTCGATGGGATGCTCACTCGCCTGCGGCTCGGTGCAATCCGCGAGCAGCTCGACGCTCTGCTGGAGGAAGCGGCCCGGCGGCAGCTGAATCTGCGTGAGGCCCTGGCCTGGCTCTGCGCCGCTGAGGTGGCCAGCAAGGAGCAGCGGCGGCTGTCGATGGCCATGACCATCGCCCACTTCCCCTTTGTGCGCACGCTGGAGGGATTTGAGTTTGAGGCCCAGCCCTCGATCGATCCGGCCAAGATCCGCGATCTGGCCACCTGCCGCTGGGTCGCCAATGGCGACAACGTGGTGCTGCTCGGCCCGCCCGGTGTGGGTAAGACCCACCTGGAGGTGGCCCTGGGCCGTGAGGCGGTGAGCCGTGGTTACACCGTGCAGTTCACCACGGCAATGGAGCTGCTTGGCTCGCTGGTCAAGGGCCAGCAGCAGGGCTCCCTGGAGATGCGGCTGGCGCAGTACAGCAAGAGCAAGCTGCTGATCGTCGATGAGCTGGGCTATCTGCCGCTGGAACCCCAGGCGGGGCATCTGTTTTTCCAGCTGATCTCCCGCCGCTATGAGCAGGGCAGTGTGCTGATCAGCTCCAACCGCCCCGTTGAGGAATGGGACGAGGTGTTTGGCGATCAGGTGGTGGCGGCGGCAATCCTCGATCGGCTGCTGCACCACAGCCATGTGGTGACGATCCGCGGCGACAGCTACCGCCTCAGGGAGAAGCGCCGCTCAGGCCTGTTCCGCCCGCAGACGGGAGGAACCTCCCCGCCTGTGCCTACCAAGGAGGGCTGAGGCAAGCAGCCAACTGCACCCACCAGCAGCAACGACGGAAACCCATCAAGCCAACGCAGGACCCATGAGCAACCACAAGCAACGACTCGATACCGACGCCAAACCTCCGGCCCTCACCGGGCCGGAGGTGGCTCACTTTTCAATGTCGGAAGTGGCTCGGTTTTCGATGTCGCTTGACACCGGCTGAGCCCTATCTGCGGCGCTGCATCTCAGGTGCCCTGCAGCATCACCTGCGCGATCGGGTGCGGCTGGTGCGCATTCCACGCCGGCTGCATGAGCAGGGTCAGTGCCCCCTGGGTCACATCAGCCTTGATGGCCACGCCGCTGGCGAGCCGTGCCTGCTCGATCAGCTAGCCAGCCCTGAGCAAGAAGCAGCCGGGCCCGCTGATGATCTGGCGCTGGAGCAGCTAGTAGATCAGCTGCCGGCAGCTCAAGCCACAGCCCTGCGGCTCACCATCCTCGAGGGCCTGTCGCTCCGGCAGGCGGCAGAGCAGCTGCAAATCAGCGCCATGTCGGTGCAGCGTGCCCAGAAGAAAGCGCTTGAGGCTTTGCGGCAGCAGCTGGGGGCCTAGTGCCCAGCCGCCTTGCGCGGAGCCAGGCGCCCCTAACCCGTGCGAGCCCCTACAAATTGCGCTGCGGCTTGGCAGCCAATCGCCTGTGGGTTTCTACGGTGCAGCGATGGCCCCAGATCTCAAGCACCCTGCCACCGGCGATTTGATTGTGTTGGCAGGTGGTGAGCAGCTTTGGCGGATCGGCTGGCCTGGTGCGCCGGTCCTGGTCGTCACCAAGAACGGGCCAGACGGCAACGCCCTCTACCGGCTGGCCGACCCCAAATGCAAATCCTGGAACAAGGTGGGGGATATGAAGCTGGTTCCCTGGCCAGAGGCAGGCAGCTGAGCCGACCCACCCCATCAGTAGTAGAACAGCTGTACTGCCGCCACTGCTGGTTTGATGTTGGCCGACCTGCCCATTGGCGAGCCTGTGCCCTTCTGCCCGGGCTCGTTGGGTGAGGGCTTGGATCTCCATGCCGCCCTGATTCCCAACCCGGTCTGCACCTTCTACATGCGGGCCAGCGGCAATGGCATGCGCCAGCACGGGATCAACGACGGCGACCTGATGGTGATCGACCGCAGTGTGGAACCCTGCTCCGGCCATGTCGTCGTCGTTGCCCACCAGGGCAGCTTCTTGATGCGGCCGCTGCTGCGCCAGGGGGAGCAGTGGTTACTTGAGCCGGTGCGGCCAGGAGAACTAGCAATTCCTTTGGACCTGGAGGTCTTTGATCGCTCAGGGCTATTTGGCGTGGTGGTGCATGCGGTGCATCACCTTGGCAAGCCGCGTTTGCGCAAGATCTGAGCTGACGTGAGGACTGTGGGGGGGGGTGTCATGACCTCGAAATGCTCCTCCTCCTAAGTGCGATGGAGGTCTATTCGCCTGAGCCGGTTGCCGAACCGCCGTGACGAGACGAGCAGGTTCTTTTGTGAGATGCAGTGGTCGATCGCGCGTTGCACAGCCGATCCTGCAAAGCGGAATGAACCTCACAGTTTCTGCCAGCGCATCAGATGACCTCAGGGTCTCTCAGGCAGGCAGATAGTGGTTGAGCCTGGTTGTGGTGAATCAGCAGGGCAGCATCAAGACCCCAATAACGCCGTGCATTCCAACCGTTCTTGGCTTGCATCGCGCCGCTGCAGACGCAGCGTGATCATGCTGGCAAGGTGTTCTGCGTCATCGGCCACGCCGCAGAAGCGGGCCGAGCCCCAGGTGTGCAGCCAGGGCAAGCCAAGGAAATAGAGACCCGGGCTCTGGGTCATGCCGCGGTCATGGGCCGGATGACCGGAGCCGTCAAACACAGGCACGTCGATCCAGTGGAAATCGCTGCTGTAGCCGGTGCACCAGATCACAGCCGCCAGAGGCTGGGATCGCAGATCGAGACCCGGATCCTCGCCCGGTCCGGGCTGCCAGCAAGGCGAATAGGCAGCTTCTTCCGGGGCCTCGATGCCCTCCTTAGCTATCCAGTTGTCGATGCTGGTTCGGATTCGGCAGTACACCGCATCGGCCTGGTCGAGGTTGGTCGCCAGGTCATCGCCAAAACGGATCTGATCGGCCGTGATCGAGCGGAGTCTTCCATGCAGATGCATCCCCTCCAAGGCGCGAGTCCGCAGGTCAATCTCCCTGCCCCCATCACGTCCCGTGAGGTAGTGGTTGGTTTTTGTGCGCACGGCTCGCGGATCCGGATGCTGACCGATCGGCATGGAGTAGTAGCCCATGCGATCCAGCCAATCCACCGTGTCCTTGCCGCGATAGCGCCGAGGTGAGCGCGGCGCGGACCCTACGCTCAGATGAACTTCACGGCCTTCGAGGAATAGATCCTCCGCAATCTGGGCGCCAGATTGGCCACTACCTACGACCAAAACCGGACCTTCTGGCAGGGACGCGGAACACCGGTACTCACGGGCATCAAGCTGCAGCGTTGATGAAGGTAGACGCGGTGATTCCTGATGCCGGCGAGGAGCGTGATAGCCACCCGTGGCCACCACAACATGGTCGGCAAGAATCTCTCCCTCAGTTGTAAATAAGCGGTAGCCAGTGCCGTTGTGCACGAGCCGTTCGACACTCACACCCTCACGCACATCAGCGCCGACAAACGCTGCGAAGCTCTGCAGATAGGCAACGATCTCGGACTTCACCATGAACCCGTCAGGGTCGGGGCCGTCATAAGGAAAATCCGGCAGACGGCACTGCCAATTGGGGGTTACCAAACAGAAAGAATCCCAGCGCTGTTGATCCCAGGCGTAACCCACCCTGTTCTTTTCGAGCACCACTGGTGTGACGCCTCGCTTCTGAAGTGCATGAGCAACAGAAAGTCCTGCCTGGCCACCACCTACAACCACAACACTGTGATGCCGAGCTTGAGAGTATCCGTTCAAAGCGGCAGCAACCTCAATCTTTAATTTTCAACGCATTCACTGTTGAGGTCTGTATCGATGCGCACGAAACCGCTTAATGCAACATGAGTCTCAGCGAATAAGCACGTTTGGTGGCATCGGCGACATTTGTACCCCACCTCACAAGGCAATGCTCAGTCCGCACCAGTCCTCACATTCACTCATGCCTGCTGTCAGCCGTCCTGCAAACGAGCCGGGCGATTTTCTGGTTGATTACGAGGAGAAGGTCTTTCCCGACGTCAAAGCCGAACCGGGCGAAAAAGCACTGATCACTTTTCACACAGTGGCCTTCGAGGGTTCGATCGGCCTGGTGAACCTGCTCCAGGCAAGTCGCCTGATTAACAAGGGATTTGAAACATCGATTCTCCTATACGGCCCTGGTGTCACGCTTGGCGTTCAGCGCGGTTTCCCGAAGCTTGGTGATGCAGCCTTCGATGGCCATCTCAACTTCAATGCACGTCTGCAGAAGTTCATGGATCAGGGCGGCAAGGTGTATGCCTGCCGGTTTGCATTGCAGGCTCTTTACGGCCATGGCGAAGGAGCTCTGATGCCTGGAATCCGGCCCGTCAACCCACTCGATGTTCTCGACATCGTGTTGATGCACCGCAAGGAGAATGCCTTCATTCTCGACACCTGGACCCTCTGATTCACTGCGCCTTCTGCCGAAATGGTCAACACGATCAAGGTTGCTGCAGCTCAGATCCGCCCGGTTTTGTTCAGCCTTAAAGGCTCAGTTCAGCGGGTGCTGTCGGCCATGGAAGAAGCGGCAGGCGAAGGGGTGGAGCTGATCGTTTTCCCCGAGACGTTCCTCCCCTATTACCCCTACTTCTCATTCGTCGAGCCTGCCGTGCTGATGGGACGCTCCCATCTGGCGCTTTATGAGCAGGCTGTCACTGTCCCTGGTCCAGCAACGGATGCCATTGCTGCTGCAGCACGTCAATACGGCATGCACGTCTTACTGGGAATCAACGAACGCGATGGCGGCAGCCTCTACAACACCCAGCTCTTAATCGATGGCAACGGCGAAATCGTGCTCAAACGCCGCAAGATCACACCCACTTACCACGAGCGCATGGTGTGGGGGCAGGGGGACGGGGCGGGCTTGAAGGTTGTTTCCACCAGCCTCGGCAAGGTGGGTGCTCTCGCCTGCTGGGAGCACTACAACCCGCTGGCGCGCTTCTCCTTGATGGCACAGGGCGAGGAGATCCATTGCGCTCAGTTCCCGGGCTCCCTTGTGGGCCAGATCTTCAGCGAACAGACGGCCGTCACCATGCGGCATCACGCGCTGGAGGCCGGCTGCTTTGTGATCTGCTCCACAGCCTGGCTCGACCCCGACGACTACAGCACCATCACGCCCGATACCTCTCTGCACAAGGCGTTTCAGGGTGGTTGCCACACCGCTGTGATCAGCCCCGAGGGGCGCTATCTGGCTGGTCCACTGCCAGATGGCGAAGGGCTCGCCATTGCCGAGCTGGATCGTGCCTTGATCACCAAACGCAAGCGAATGATGGACAGCGTGGGGCATTACAGCCGCCCTGATCTGCTGAGCCTTCGCATCAATCACACAGCCGCTGCACAGGTTTCTGCCATGGGAATGGCTGTTGAGCCGCTCGATGCCACGGAGTTGATGACCTTCAACCAGGAGATGAGTGATGTCTGAACTGGGTCGCTTGATCACGGAACTGCAGGTGCATGGCGTTGCCGACCCTGCACTCCCTGGCAACAAAGGCCGGCGTGGAGGCGCTGGCCCTTCCGATCACCGGGCTATCACTATCGATGGCGCCACCGTGATGGTGCCCGTTTACAACGCTGCATCGAAGACCTCCCCCTACAGCCTGGAGACCGATCCACAGGGCGGCATCGCACTCGCCAGCTGCGCCAGTGAGGCGCTGAGTTCTGTCGCTGTGACGAGCGAGCCCTCCTTCTACAGCCTCTCCACAGCCGACGGCACCCCCTATCGATCCATCGCGCTCCTGCACGGGCGAGATGTATTGGCCACCACCCTGCTTCAAACCTGTATTCGCTTCCGCGATCGAACCGACTCCTGCCAGTTCTGCGCCATCGAGCAATCCCTTGAGGATTCCCGCACGATTGTCCGCAAGACACCAGAGCAGATCGCGGAGGTCGCAGAAGCCGCCGTTCGGTTGGATGGCATCAAGCAGCTCGTGATGACAACCGGCACCCCGAACAGCGATGACCGTGGGGCGCGAATGATGGCGGAAACCGCCATGGCTGTGAAAAAGCTGGTGGATATTCCCATCCAGGCGCAGTGCGAACCACCTGAAGATCCGATCTGGTACTCGCGCATGAAGCAGGCCGGTGTCGACAGCCTTGGCATGCATTTGGAGGTGGTCGAGCCAGAGGTACGGCGCCGGATTCTGCCTGGCAAATCCGAGATCACCCTCGACGACTACTACCGGGCCTTCGAGCAGGCTGTGGTGGTCTTTGGTCGCGGCCAGGTCTCCACCTACCTGTTGGCCGGACTCGGCGATAGCGCCGAGTCCCTGATCACCTGCAGCAAAAAGCTGATTGAGCTGGGGGTTTACCCCTTTGTGGTTCCTTTCGTACCGATCTCGGGGACTCCCCTCGAGGACCACCCCGCTCCATCCACCGACTTCATGGTGGAGATCTACTCCGCAGTTGCGACCCGGCTCAGGGAGTCGGATATCAGCTCTGAAGCCATGGCCGCCGGATGTGCGAAGTGCGGCGCTTGTTCAGCTCTTTCGTTGTTTGAAACCGATCGTTGACCTCCATGTTCTTCATCGATCCCAGTAGCCATGACATCGGCCGAAGCCCCAGTTCAGCTCCGGCCTCGTTTACTCCCTCGGTGCGTTGGGGCATCGGTATCGACGCCGACGATTTCCGACTCTCCCCAACGGCAAGCTCTGATCGCTTTTCGTTTCACCTGCTGAGGAATAGATCCTCCTTGATAGATGGGTACTGGCAACTGCGCAGTGCGATCTTCTGCGAAGAGCAGCACCTTTTTGAAACCAGCGATCTCGATGAGCTCGACGAGCGCGCTTATCCGATCGCAGCCGTGCACCACGGGGAAAACCATGGCGGCCAAGTGGTAGGCGTTGTGCGGATCGTGGAGCAGAGCCCCCGTCTCTGGTACGGAGGTCGCCTCGGCGTTCATCACGCCTTCCGCCGCCATAACCAAATCGGCAAAGGGTTGATCTGGAAAGCGGTCACGACGGCCAATGGCTGGGGTTGCGATCGTTTTCTGGCCACCGTGCAGATTCAGAACGTGCGGTTCTTCCAAAGGCTGCACTGGTCATCCATCGATGAATTGGAGATTCAAGGCATCCGTCATCACCTGATGGAGGCTGATCTGCCCTACTACCTGCCCTCAGTAGAGCGGCGTCCCTGCAGCTTGCAGGTGGCATGAGCACTGTCGAGCACCCCGTTTTGGCAGACCAGCTCAGGGCCCTAAGTGGTCTGCAGTCGAAACGCGACATCCAGGCAGCGGCAGCTGTCTTCGCCCACCAACCCTTTCCTGAGCTTGGTGTCGCTGCCCTGCTTGGCGACGACGCAGCCCTGCTGCCGGCACAGCGCGGTGGGCTGCTGCTGGCCTGTGAAGGAATGCACCCGGACCTGGTGGATGAAGACCCCTGGTTCGCGGGCTGGAGTGCTGTGCTGGTAAATCTCAGCGATATCGCCGCCATGGGAGGCCGGCCACTGGCGCTGGTCAACAGCATCTGGAGCGTGGGGGAAGAGGCGGCCGCCCCGCTTCTGGAGGGGATGCGTTTCGCCTGTGACAAGTTTTCGATTCCGATGGTGGGTGGCCATAGCAACAGCCACAGCCCCTACACGGCGCTTTCCGTTGCCGTGTTGGGTGTTGCTGAGGGACCGGTACTCTCCGCACGCTCTGCGCAGGCGGGCGATGCCCTGGTGTTGCTGATCGATGGCGACGGCAGCTTCTATCGCCACTACCCCTTCTGGGATGCAGCCACCAGCGCTGATCCCAAGCGCCTGCAGACCCAACTGGGCCTGCTCCCCCAGCTAAGCAAGGCCGGGATCACGCGAGCCGCAAAGGACATCAGCATGGGCGGCCTTGTGGGCACTGCGGCCATGTTCTGCGAGGCCTGTGGACTGGGCATCGAGATCGCTCGGGATGCCGTTGAGCGTCCCACTGGAGTTGATGAGCTGGCGTGGCTCAGCTGCTTCCCCAGCTTTGGCTTCCTGCTGGCAGTTCCAGCAGACAGGCTCTCTGATCTCCAGAGGATGTTGCAGCCCTACAGCAATCTGATCAACTGCCAGATCGGCCAATTCAGCCAGGAGATCACCGGCGTATGGCTAATAAGCGAAGGACAAAACGAACAGGTTTGGAATGCCGCAACACCACTCACAGGCTTCAGTGCGGCCATGAGCACTTAGCCGCCTTTACCCGCACTGCAGAACGCAGTCTTCACTCCCACAAAAGCCAACAAAAGCAAACCACTCTCATGCCCGAAGTTGTTCTTCAGCTGTGCTGGCCTGATGGCGACGCCAGTAGTTTCTATTCCCCATCTACGGTGATCTATGAATTTTTCAAACCCGGCGACACTCTCAGCATCGCCGAGCTGGAGCAGAAGGGTCTTGCCGCTTTGGAAGAGGCCTCTGAGCGTGTGCGAGCGCGCTATGGCTTTGCCTGCACCCGCACCGACGAGGAGGCAGTGAAGCTGAAGAAAAAGATCGCCAACTACAGCGCTAGCGAGAATGTTCGCATCAGCGCCCTTAATACCTGATCACAGCGAAACAACTTCTTCAGTACATAACCATGACCAGCAAGCCTCCTTTTCCGCCATTCACTCTTGAAACCGCCATCCAGAAAGCTCGGATGGCTGAAAATGCCTGGAATGGCCGTGATCCACAGGCCGTTGCCATGGCCTATACAGAAGACAGCCGCTGGCGAAACCGCAGCGAATTTATCCAAGGCCGCGACCAGATTCTCCAGTTTCTGAAACGTAAATGGGCCAAGGAATTTGATTATAGACTGATCAAAGAAGTGTGGGCGTATACCGACAGTCGTATTGCTGTGCGTTTCCAGTATGAATGGCACGATAACGCCGGTAATTTTTTTCGCTCGCACGGCAACGAAAATTGGGAGTTCTCGGAAACTGGACTAATGCAACGCCGTGAAGCCAGTATCAACGATGTGCCCATTCAAGAAGGCGACAGACTGTTCACCTGGGGAGATGGGCCGCGACCTGAGAACTTCCCTGGTCTGACGGAGCTTGGGCTCTGAGGCTTCCTCTGTAATAGCTGCCTCCCTGCCAATTCAGACCATGGATCAGCTGCGTCTGTTCATGCAGCACCATGTGTTTGCCGTTTGGGATTTCATGTTGCTGATGAAAGGGGTGGCAACCATGAAGTGTCGTGATGGCCGTGGGATCGCCGGGTGCGTATTCCTGATGTTTTCGCCAGACGCAATCCACGCGATGGACACCTTCTGCCGCTGTTCACCAGCCTGGGTGTACCGAAGGGTGGGATGCCAGAACCGATCACTCCATCGGGGCATCAACATTCATCTGAACGCGATAGATCGCTACTCCATTAAGCGCACTGCTCGATCGCATTGCCTGAGTTTGAGGCAGGCTTACTCAGGGTCCTCTCCATTGTGCTTCCTTCCTGCGTCAGTACGCCTCTGGGATCGGTCCCATCGCTGCGCCACACCTGGCGCCGAATCCCATGGCCATCCGCTCTGCTGCCGCCTCACCGTTCTGCAGGCCAGAAGAAGATCCGTTCCTGCTGCTCGAGTCCACCCTTCGTTCCATCGAGGTGGTGCTGATGCTGCGGCGTGATCTGCCACTGCGCCGCACCTGGAGCGAGCAGCCCTATGGAGAGGAGGAAATCACCCGCTTGGAAGAGGAGGTCCTGCCCGCCATCCGCGAGTGTCTGGCCCGCGTTGATGAGCTCGATCAGCGGCTGCTGGCCCAGCATGAGTTGCTGGTGTTGCGCTGCGAGCTAGAAGCCAAGCGGCACGCTCTGGCCTAAGGCCCAGGAGCCAAGGGCTCAGGAGCCACAGGCTCAAGCCCGGCCGGGGGGCAAATCCCGGCTTTTTCACCCTGTTGTTTTGCTGGAGTTCAGGGTCAGGGGTGGTGCAGCGCAGGGGAGAGCACTTCCCCGATGGTTCGCCCAAGCGCCAGCAACCTGACGGGCTGGCAGCGCCGCAGGTTCAAGGCCAAGGCGAGCGCCCTGCTGGCGGCCTTGACCCAGCGGCTTGCTGGGCGCGAGTGGGGGCGTTTTTTCTCCTTCCTGCGATGCAAGCCACCTCCACCCTGCTCCGCTCCAGCAGCACAAGGCAGCACAAGCCGGCCCCGGCCGTTCAGCAGCTGGTGCTCTTCTCTTTGCCCGAGCCGCTCGCCTGCTGCTGGGATCTGATCTGCCCAGAGGAAGCCTGGGAGCAGCCCCTGCGCTGGGCCGTTTAAGGCCAGCGCAGCTCGAGGCCGCTGGTAGCTAGCGGCCTTGCTCCACCCACTCGCGCCTGCTCGGGGATTGCGCGGCGGCCACTGGAGCTTCTGCTGCCTGTAGATGGCACTCCACCCGGTTTTGCTTCGTGCCAGCGGCTAGAAACAACCCGGCAACCCGACAGCCCCAATGCCCAGGTTCGCGGTGTTTTTCAGTGATGAAGCCGGGGCTGGCATCCAATTTGTTCAGGCGCTGGATCGGAGCCACGCCAAAGACATCCTGCGAGCCACCCATCCAGAAGGCCCGCTGTGCGTGATGGCCGCAGATCTAGTTGAGGGCCAGGATCTCCATGACCTGTTGCGCAGCTGGCTGAACAGGCAGGGATGAGGACCAGAAGAACCAGCACTACCCCCAGGCTGCTTCCTGCGTCGTGGTTCCTGCGTTGAGAACTGCCGCTGGGCAATCATCCCGTGCTGCGTAGATCGGTAAGCGGCCTACGCCCTTCCACCCACTCGCTCCCACTCGGGGATTCCAGCTTTGCGCTTAACAGCAAGGAAACCGGGTCTTGCTCCACCGGTTCGCGCCTGCTCAGGGATTCCGCTGCAACCCAAGCAGTACCTGACCTTGCTCCCCTGAGTTGTCCACCAGTGGCTTGCTCCGGGCCTTCCTCAGTCTGAGGCCCTCCTGACGTCGGACCTCTGCTTCGGGAAGTCCCTTCGCTGCGCCCGATGGCGCAGAAGATCATGGCTTCTCATTCAGCTGCCGCTTCACCGTTCTGCCGTCCTGAGGAAGATCCGTTCCTGCTGCTCGAATCCACGCTCCGCTCGATCGAGGTGGTGCTGATGCTGAGGCGCGATCTGCCGCTGCGTCGCACCTGGATCGAGCAGCCCTATGGACAAGAGGAAATCACCCTCTTAGAAGAAGAGGTGCTGCCCGCCATCCGCCAGTGCCTGGCGAGGGTGGATGAGCTCGATGAGCGGCTGCTGGCCCAGCAGGAGCTGCTGCGGCGCTGCACGCTCGAGGCCGAGCGCGATGAGCTGGCCACACGGCGGCTGCAGATGGCCTGAGCAGCCATCAGGGCCGGGGGCTGCGGCTGCCGGCCCCTCAAGCCTGCTTTTCAATGTGCCCGCATATGTTGTTGAGCAGCCGCCCAAGAACAATGACGAGAAATCTATGCAGAATGCGCATAGTTCTTGGCGGCCTTGCGCTACTCGCCTCTGCCGGAGCAGCCATCGCGGCACCACGGGATGAGATCAGCGCGCCGAGCAGCACTCCAGCCAACGTGGACCTCAAGGGCGTCGGCTACTCGGCCGATCTCAAAGGCAAGATCGTCGTTTACAAGGTCAAGCTGGCGGGAGGCAACGCCTGGGTGACGGGCGCACCCAACAGCTGGGCCATCTTTGATGTGGTCGATGGCCGCAGTGTGATCCTCAAGCAGAGCACGTTGATTGTGAATGGCTGGACGGGCTATTCGAAGTGGTGGGATCACAACGTCATTGCCACCCGTGCCTGCAAGCAGACCCAGACCGGCTGGGATGACCCATCGAGCTGTGTGATCGGCAACGGCAATGTCGTCAAGCTGCCGGAAGGGGAGTCGATCTTTGATTACTTCTTTGAATTCAAGTGGGAGGAAAACGGCGGCGTCCAGGTCGGCAAGACAGCCATTGATCCCAAGGCCAAGCCCACAGATGTGCGGTCGATGAACTGAGGATCGCCCATGAGCTTTTTCCGTGCTCTTCCCGTCCTGCTGACGGCTCAGCTGCTGTTCGCGCCCTTGGCGGTCCAAGCGGGCTCCTATGAAGCCCGCTGTGCCAGCAAGCGTGACTGCCTCGTCAAGATCCTTGGCGACCGCCTAGTCGTTGACGGCAAAACCGTTCCTGTTGATGCCGTCACCAGCTGGGCCAAAGGTGGGCCCGGCAGCCAATCCAATGCCGTACTGGGTGCAGGCGCCACGCTTCTCTTTGGCGCTCCGGGGCTGCTGGCCTTTGGTCTGCGGTCGTTCAAGTCAACCTTCTCCATCGCTTACTACAACGCGGAAGGGGAGATCGCTGAGCTTGCCTTTGCCTTCGACAACGGTGATGCCAGCCGCTTCTTTGAAACGGAAATCCAGGCCGCTACAGGTCTGCCGCTCGGAAAAGTGAAGCGAGAAGCCAAGGACTTCAAGTGGAAGGAGTCCGACTACCCCTCGCCCCGATAGCAATTCACCCCTTGCCAGCGGCACAGGAGTCAGTGGTCTGTTGCGCGCATTGACATCCCTCAATCCGCAGGCGTAACTCCTCAACCAAGGTCTTCAACCCAGGGCATCCCAGCAGGGAGCGGGGCACCAGCAGATCGAGCTGCTCCCAGAGCGGCTCCCAGGCCGGCACCGCCGTGAGCTGGGCCTGCTGCCAGGGCGGTTGGAGCAGCAGCTCGGCCGGCACCGGCAACAACACACCGCCCTGCTCCAGCTGAGTGATCCACTCCATGGCCCTGGTGCTGGCGCAACTCATCAGCGGCGCCAGCTGCATGTCCTCCAGCGCCTGATGCAGCTCCATGGCCGCTGCTCGCGGCGGTGCCAACAGCCGTAGAGGGGGAATGGGAAGGCGATGGCCCCCGGCGGCTGGGGGCTTGCAGGCCAGCACTAGGGGGCGACGGCCGAGATCCACACGCACGAGTGATCCCGCCAGCAGCTGGTCCGCCCCCTTTGCGCCCTGCAAGGCCTTCTCGCCCTGCCCCGTCTGCAGCAGCACGGCGTCCACAGCTCCGCAACGCACCAGCTCAGCCCATTGCCGGGGGCTGCGCCAGGCCTGCGGCAAGTCGGCGCCAACGCCCACTCCCTCCAGCAGGTGCTGATGGAACAGATCAGCCGCCAGCTGAGCCTGCCCACTGTCGACGCGCTGCCAGCGCTGCTCTGAATCCCGCCCCAACCCGTGATCGACGAGAGCAGCGGCTAAGCCAGCGGAGCCTCCAACGGGCGGCGTTGGGAAACAGCGGTGCACGGGACGGGGCGAGCAACGGGCTTCAAAGGCTCCAACGGGGCTGGCCCCATTGCGTTATTCCCAGAGACAGTGACAAGAACCTCTCCCCCAGCCGCAAGTCCTGGAGGCCCCATACAGCTCTGGAGCCGCCGGATTCAGCCTGGTCACAAAACAGGCATCCGTGGGAATACTGAGGTCATGACTATTGCGCCATGGCCCCAACTACCACCTCCGCACCGATTCGCGCCCACCTGATGATCGGTGCCGCCGCTAGCGGCAAGTCCACCGTTGCTCGCATCCTGGCCCGGCTGCTCAGCAGCACTGATCGGCCACCGGCGCAGATCATCTCCACCCGCGAGTTGCGGATTGAGCTCTTTGGTGATCGCGGCGTCTTTGGCCCCTGGGCCCAGCTGGAAGCCGTGATGAACGAGCGCATTGCCGATGCTCTGCGCAGTGGAGCCCCGGTGATCGTCGATGCCACCCACGCCCGCCGGCCCTGGCGGCTGGCGATCACCCAGGCACTGGAGCTGCCGGTTCCCGTGGAATGGATCGGCTGGTGGGTGAATACCCCCCTGGAGCTCTGCCTGGAGTGGAACCGCTGCCGCAGCAGCCATCAGGTGCCAGACACCGTGATCCACGAGCAGTGGTCGGCCCTGGCCAATACGCCCTTCTCCCCCAGCCGCTCCGAGGGTTTTGCGGCCATCGTCGCCATCGAGCTGGGCCATATCTCCCAGCGCGATGGCCAGCTGGAAGCCCACCTCAACGCTGAACTCGGCCGGCTCGATTGCCGCATCCGCCGCGCCCGCAACAGCGAGAGCCGCTACCAGCTGCATGGCTACTCGCGGTTGCTGAACTTCGAGCGGCTGCTGTTTCTGATCCAGCTACTCACCCGCTTCCCCGAGCTCACGGCCAATGATGCACTCACCGGCCAGGCGCTGGAGGCTCTGGTCACCCCCCTGCCATCCGGCGGTCTGGCCGAGCGCGCCGCGGCCTATCTGGCCAGGCTGCACGGGCCTTGTTACGGCGATGCCGCGGCCGTGGATGCCGATCTCAACTGGCTGCAGCAGCAGGGCTTCTGCTCCCGCCAGCCGACGCTCAGGAGTAACGATCCAACGCAGCAGTGGTGTGACCTCGAGGCACCGCCGTGGCCGGCGGGACCCACCAGCGCCGGCAACGCAGGGCTGAGCGGCGGCTGGGCCAGCGTTGCTGATCGGGCCAGCTTCTGCCGGGTGATGACCCTGCTGCGACACATCCTCCACGCCCCCCTGGATCACAACCCGGCGTTGCCGGTCCATGCCCATCTGGCCCAGCAACTGGCTGAGCGCAGCGGCGACGGTGAGCTCTGGCAGCAGCGCCGCGTGCATCAGGACATCACCAATGTCCTGACGCCCTACGGCTTCCGCAGTGCCAATGACCACCGCCGCAATGGCTATGCCCTCGGGGCCTCCCTGCTGTCGATCCCTCGGCTGGTGGAGGTGCTGGCGCTGATGCGCGCCAACGCCGATCACCTCGGTGATCCCACCGGCCAAGAGATCTGCCAGGAACTCAGCGAGCGCCTGCTTTGGAGCGGTGTGGCTATCGAGGCCATCACGCCGGTGCGCAGCTACTTCAACCGAGCTCTGCAGGGCGATGGCCAAGCCCAGCAGGCCAGCTTGCTGAACGTGCGCCAGGCCGAGCGCCTGATGGGAGCTATCCAGCAGCGCCAGCGCGTCGTGCTGGCGGCTGTCCTGCAGGGGCAGCACCGCCATGCCACCCCTGCTGCTCCCCTGGGGGTGTGGCCGCTGCAGCTGATCTTCCATACCAATGCCTGGTTCCTGCTCTACGAAACCGATGCCGTCGGTCACGCCAGTGGCCTGCTGGGTTGCCGTCCCATCGAGGAGCTGGCACTGCAGACAATCGAGCGGGGCAGCCGCCGCAGCAGCGCCGAGCATGGTCGGGCTGTGCGGCGGGCCCAACTGCTGCAGGAGGTCTGCGCCAGCCTCGATTTCGGTGACGATCCCGCCGCCCAGCTGGAGCTCTGCAACGCCACAGCCGAGCAGCGCCAAGCCCTGCTCGTCACCGTAAAGCTGCACGCCACCGCCGCGGCCTTCTCGGTGATCCGCCGCCAGATCAAGCGCTTTTCCGCCGGCGCCCTGCGCCTGTCACACCCGGCGCCGGGCGATCTCTGGTGGCCGTCATCTCCAGCCCACGTGCTGCGTTGCGATCCGGGCACGTCAGTTCTGGGCAGCAGCCATCTCTATCCCGTGGAGATCGATCTACCACCCTGGACTGTTACCAGGGATCTCGAGCTGCGCCGCTGGCTGTTCAGCTTCGGCGGCGGCGTCCGAATCGACGCCCCCCTGGCCCTGCGGCAGGAACACCAGCAGTGGCACAAGACAGCCCTGTCGGCCTACCCGCAGCGGCGGCCGCGGAAGAAGACGGTGCGCGGCGTCAAGCCAATGCCAACAACGTTGATGACGCTACAGCCCCAGAGAGATAGCCTTCGGGCTAGGGAATAGCAATTGACGCAATGACAGGCGAGGAGAAACTATTCAATGCCGCCGCTTTGATTTATTTGAAGGACCGGGAGGGTGTGACCGTGCCCAGCCCTGAAAAGTCCCATATCGGCAACTCGCGCATCACCCTCCGATCAGCTGATGGCCAGCTGCTTGCGCACATCCCTTCTCAACAGGCAAAAGATGCACTGACTTCCGGTCGCTTTGGAGACCTGGAAGGCAAACTCTCTTCCCTGGTCAAGCGCAGAGCAGAAGAAAAAGCCAGAGAAAAAGAGGAGAGGGGCCAGAAACTTCTTGAGCTCAAGGCTAAAGCCAGTACATGGCTGAAGATGGCGAAGGAAAAGCTAAACCTGGCAAAGCCACCTGAGAATGGAGGCCGCACTCCCCTGATCAAAGCTGGGGTTATCGCACTGGGGGGCGTGGCAACAGTGTGGGGCATCAACTTCATCTCACTGCAGGCACCGCTCAATAGCGTCATCTCGTCTGACTACCGAAACTCCGGCATCAAGGCGAGCGCCAGCTACCAATGGATGATCAATCCAGGCGTTCTGGTCTTCAGCGTGGATGAAGCATCATCTGCAAGCCCGGCCGACGTCTCAAGAATTCTGCTTCAGTACGCCGAGCGATTAGAGGGAAGAAAGTTCACCTCCGTCCTGCTGGCGCAGAAAGGCAAGCCGATCTTTCTCCTGAAAGGCGATTACTTCAAGCAACTCGGTGACGAGTACGGAGTACAGAACGTGATCTACACCCTGCGGACCATGCCCGAGAATGTTTACGAACTTGATGGTTCTCCCGCATTCTCCAGTTGGTCCGGAGGCTGGCTCGGGGTCGTGGGCCAGCAGTTTGATGACCTGAACGATTTCCACCGCAGGTGGTTGGTGGACGAGCCGTAGAGCCGAAATCAGCAACTTCCCCGGGGCCAGAGCACACCGCGGCTCGGCCGGCTGCTGCCTCCGTTGCCTCCACCACTCTCGCTCTCGCCACCGCCACCGGCATTGCCTTCCCTGGTGAGGGCCGCCTCCAGCCATGGCCGGGCCAGCCGATGGGAGAGCAGGTAGCTCGGGTAGTGGCCGCCGATGCTCCAGTCCCAGGTCAACCCCAGCAGGGTTTCGCTCTGGGGGACCACCCGCCGGATTAGATCGCAGTCATGGGTGCGCTCACGCCACTCGCTCCAACTCGCCCATGACAACCAGCTGCCGCCCATCGGCTGCAGTTCCCCATCCACCAGCTCCACCCACAGCTCTACTGCTGGTTTGGTCAGTTGATACAGCCGGCTGGCCCCATCGGGCTGGCTGATCCGGCCCAGGTTGTGGAGGTCACGGCCATCCCCACTCACGTAGTGGGCCGAGCTGCCCTGCCAGATCCGTGGCGGCAGTGGCACGCGGATGCTGTCCTCGCCCACAGAGGAACTGCTGCCGCTGATGCTGCGCAGCTTGGGGATCACCCAGTTGGGGGCAGCCAGGGTGATGCCGCCGTTCCAGCGCCGGCTGTCAGCCTGCAGGCCATCCAACCAGCCACTGCTGCTCCAGGCCGTACCGCAGGCTGTGGCCACCGGAAACAGCACGTTCCAGGAGGGGCTGGCCGTTGTCCGCCACAGCAGCAGGATCCAGGTGCGCCCCATGGTGTTGGTGATCGGCACCTTGGTGTCATGGATCGATGCCAGGAAGAACTCCTGGCCAGCGGCCCGCTCCTGCAGCACAAACAGGCCTCCCTTGGCGCCATCGCTCACGATCTGGGCCCCCTGCCGGCTGCCCCAGTCACTGGGCAGCAGGTCCACCAGGGGTTCAGCGAACGGGTTGGCAAAGCTGCCATAGCCGTCCTGGCTGCCGTCGTCACTCCAGAGTCGTTTGCGCTGCAGCTGGATCGTCAGGGCATTGGTGCTGGTGTCCCCCGGTGGCTGGGCCCATAGGAGGCACCAGGGGTCCACCGGCCCTCCGATCTCCAGCAGGAAGCCCCGCTTGCTGCCGTTCAGCGACGACGTATGGGTTTTGAGCAGGGCCAGCTGCGCGTTGGCGTTGCCCGGGTTGGCGTTCACCGCCGCAATAAATCCCTGCAGCGCCGCCATCAGCTGGGGGAACACCGCCGTTGCCGTGTTCACCGTCCAGTCCATGGCGCTCCAGGTTTGCAGCCCCGCCAGCAGCGCCATCTCAGATCAGCACCTGCAGATAGCGGTTGGGGTTGAACCAGTGGCTCTCGCTCTCGGCTGAATCCACCAGCTGAAACGGTGTGGTCTTGATCGCGTGCGCAAAGTCCGGCGGCAGCTGCGGCGACCAGTAACGGCGGATCGGCTGGGCGATGAACTCCGTTGCCCCGAAGCTCGTCGTCAGCTGCAACGGGCTGTGGATCGTCTTGCTGTTGGTGAGGGTCTCGACGCTGTCGGGGGTGCTGCTGGCCAGCACATGGCAGTTGCTCGGTGGGGCCGGCAGCGCCATGAAGGTCGTCCATTTGGTCTGGGCCATCCGCGCCAGCAGCAACCAGCGCTGGTTGGCCTGGCAGCGGGCGATCAGCAGCGGCAGGTGCTGGTAGCTGCTGCTGTCGAACGCAGTTGTGCTCCAGCCGAAGTACTCCTGGCCGGGTGCCATTCCCTGGAACACCACCGTGTCCACCGGGGTGCGGTAGCTGCCCTGATAGGCCAGAAGGTTGGCGATCGTGCCGCGGCGACTGGTGATCGCCGTGGCTGAACCGGAGGCCTGTTTCACCAGGCCGTGGCTGCCGATCGTGGTGTCCAGTGGGTCGTAGTGGGCTTCAAAGCCAAACCAGGCATCGATGCGGTTCACATCGCTGCTCACCGGCGCGTTGATGCTCCCTGCCACGCACTGGGCGATCACCGCCCCCTCTGGTTGCTGCAACCGCAACGTCCAGCCGCAGTAGAGGCCGTCGTCGGCTGGGCCCTTGAGCACCGTGATCGGCTCGCTCGGGTGCTGGCCGTTCACCACCGCCAGCCAGTCCGCCAGTAGCGCCTGGATCTGTAGGGCCACCGCATCCCAGCGGTACACCTTGTCGTAGCTGGCCAGATGGCTCAACAGCGCTGCCATCAGTCCTGCAGCACCACCGCCGTCACGTCCAGCTCACACACCGCCGTACCCGGGGTCTGGGGCCGCAGCAGGGCAAACAACCGCCGCTGGGGTGGATTGGCGGCGTTGTAGTAGCTCGCCCCCGGCGGCATCAGCAACTGCTCACCGGCCTGCTCAAACAGCAGATCGAGCATCACCCCGGCCGACGGGCTGGGGTCCTGGTTCAGCGGTCGGCTGCGATCCCCATCGCGGGCCTGGGCACTGCAATAGAAGCTCACCCAGGCCGGCTGGCTGCAGCGCACCGCCAGAAACTGGCCAAACACCCCCAATCCAACAAACTCCAGATCTGCGCTCGCCGGGTAGGTCAGCGCTGCGGTGGACTGCTGCTCCAACACCCGCCGCGGCGTGTCGATCCGCGGCACCCAAGTGCCGGCGGTCCCGCTGGTTGGTGTGCCCGTAGAAGGGGAAGCCATCAGGGCAGCACCGGAACCCGCCGCACCGCCCGCGCCAAGAAGCTGGTGGTTTTGCTGGCGTTGAACGGCACCCCTGAGCCGAACTCATAGGAGGCGGCGGTGCTGGCAGCCGCTTCCGTCGAACTCCAGAAACTCTCGAGCGGATCGAACATCTGCGCTCCGTTGGGGTACTGGAACGCCACCACCGAGGTGGTCGGTGGATTGCTGTAGGTGTAGTCGCCCTTCTGGGGAACGGCATAGGGGTTGGTGCCGTAGCCCATCTCCGCCTCGTTGCCGGCGGTGTCCTCCGGCTTGAAGTGCCAGTACAGGAGGTTCACCTCCAGCTTGGAAGGCAAGTACCAGTCGCTGTAACCACCGATCGTCAAGCTGCGGCACCACTGCGCCGCCGGGTGATTGGCGTCGTTGACCAGCTCGGAATTGGCAAACCCATCGATCACACTGAAGCTGCCCGTGTCATCGGCGGTGCTGGTCTTCCACTGCTTGGCGGCCTCGCCGCTAGCCCGCGGCGCCACGATCAGCGCATGGCTGGCCACCCCATCACCGGCCAGGGAGATCACCCCGGCGTAGTAGCCGCCGAGGAACAGCGAACCCAGCGGCGGCAGGTCCGCCACCCGCAGGGGCTGCAGCTGGTAGACATCGCCGCTCACGGTGTCGAGATAGAGATCGCCGTCGCGGGCCCCCTCCACCACCGCCGGTGGAGGCCCGCTGCCAACGAACCAACCAGTGCCCCGCTCACCATCGAGGCCATTTGCGCCGGCGGGGCCCTGCACACCTTGGCTCCCCTGGGGGCCGGCAACGCCAGCAGATCCCTGAACGCCCTGGCTCCCCTGGATGCCCTGACTGCCTTGATCGCCCTTGGGTCCCTGGGGACCCGCCGGTCCCGTTTCTCCCTGGGGTCCGGCCGCTCCAGCCGGGCCTGCCGGGCCCTGGATCGCCCCGGCATTCACCCAGCTGCTGCTGGCCTCATCCCAGCTGTAGAGCGTGTCGCCCTCGTCCTGAACGATGTAGGCATCGCCCTGGACCATGCCGCTGACTGGCAGAGCACTGGCGGTGGGCACGGTGCCCTTGAGGTTGATGCCGGTACCGGCAGGCCCCTGGATGCCGGTAGGGCCCTGGGCACCCTCAGGTCCGCTGGGGCCGGCTGGACCCTGAATGCCCTGCGCGCCTGCTTCCCCCTGGGGACCCTGGGGGCCTGTTGCACCGGGGGCACCGGCCAGGCCCTGGGCACCGGGATTGCCCTGGATGCCCTGGGGTCCAGCGGTGCCCTGCGGGCCGGTCGTCCCCGGCGAGCCCTGCGGCCCGGTGGCGCCCTGGGGGCCGCGGATATTGCCGGTTGCGTTCCAACCCATGGACGTTGCCTGCTGCCGAGGCGATCAGCTCTCCCCTATTGCCAGCAGAGGCGGCAGGCCGCTCAGGCCAGCTGCAACCACCACAGGCGGGTGGTGTTGGCACCCGCGCCCACATCGGCATCGATCACAGTTGAGCTCACCACTGAGGCAAAACCCTGCAGTTGCACGGTGGTGGTGCCCGTCAGCGCCACCAGGCACTGCAGGCTGATCGCCACCGATGAGGGGTTGCTGGAGGCCGTGGTGGCCTCACCGCTGGCGTAGGTCGTCGTGCCGTTCCAGATCCGGGCCCGGCCCGTCCACAGCGTGGTGGCGCCGCGCCGCATCGTGATCGTGGCGCCCACCAAATAGGTGCCGCTGTTCAAGTTGGCGCTCAGCGCCGTCACATAGGTGGCGGCCGCGCTGATCGGCACATCGGCCGCCAGCACCAACTGATCCCAGCCCGGCAGAGGTGGTCCGGTCGGGCCTGCGGGGCCCGCCGGACCCTGGGGGCCCATGGCGCCGGGAGATCCCTCCGGCCCGGCAGCTCCTGCTGTGCCCTGCGGCCCGGCCGGTCCCGCCGGACCCTGCAAGCGATCACCGGTTGTCGTCCAAACGCCCATGACTCACACCACCAGCTCGTACACCTGACCGCTGAGCCGATCGAGGTAGAAGTCGCCCGGCGCCGGAGCAGGCAGCAACAACTCGCTCAGCGGTGCCCCCTCGCCGGAGTACCAGCGCGTGCCGCGGCTAGCAGCGCCACTGCCGCCCACCACCACCAGGGCGGGTTCGCCATCCACTGGACTCGGCAGCAACGCCAACCCGCCCTCAGGGTGCAGGCGCAGCTTCCACACCACCGCCTGGCGGCCGTCGTACACCGCTCCGGCGATGCCATCGCCCGGCACCAGCGGTTGCACCACCCCGCTGCCGTCACTGATGGCACCGGCGCCTTGCTGCACCAGCGCCGGCGGCACGGGGCAACCCAGCAACGCCACCTCCAGCTCGCCGAGCACCAGACCGATCTGCACCTGCAGCGTCAGATCGCTGCGCTCCAGATAGATGTGCCGGGGCCGTGGCAGCTGACGGCTCAGCGCCGACCAGGAGAAGCTCTCGGCATGGCCGTCGCCCCAGCTCACCTGGATCGGCTGAGGGATCAGCCCGCGCGGATGGATCAGCAGTTCGATCGCCGCACTGCCGATCGGATCGTTCCAGCGCGGCGGTGAGGGCAGCCAGAACAGCTCCAGCGGATCCGCCGGTACCGGTCCGAGCCGGTAGGCAAGCTCAAGCCAGCGCGGCACCTCATGGGGCACTACCCACTGCTCCTCTCCCGGGCAGCCCGCAGGAGGCAACAGGCGGATCCGATCGCCATAGCCGGCGGCCGGCTCGGGGAGGGGGTAGGGCATGGCGACTCCCCCGCCTCAGACGTCGTCGCTGACCGGAAGCAACGCGGCTTCCCCATCCAGCCGCACGGCCTCCTCCACCAGCTGGGCCTTGGTGAGGCTGCCATCCAGCATCACCGCATGGGCCTCGGCGCAGTGGTCGATGATCTGCGCCTTGGTCATGCCGGCGTAGTCCGGAACGCCGCCGGCCTCGCTGGTCGAGAGCACCGGCACCTGTTCCTCTAGCGGAACAGCCATCGGCTCCTCAGCGGACTCCCCGGCTCCAGCCAACAGATCCAGGGGCACAGCGGCTGCATCGAGCGGCTCCGCTGACTCCGGCGGCGCAAGCTCGGCGGGCAACGCCGCAGTCGGCGCTGGCGCCAGGGCATCGGCCGCAACCGGGCGCTCTGGGGTCACCGGCAGCACCACTGTCCAGCCCAGCTCCATCCAGCCCTGGGCATGCACCGGCCAGATGAAGCGGCTCTCGCCGCCCTTGGTGATGCGCAGCATCCCCTCCGGCGGCAATTCCAGGATCGGATCAGCGGTCGTCACAGCCATCAGCTCGGTGGGGTCACTGGGTCGCAGGGCATCGGTGGGCGGCTGCTCCGCCGCCACTGGATCAATCGGCGGCGCAAACGGCAGCTCCGGATCACTAATCGGCACGGCCGGCTGAAACAACGCCATCGGGCTGCCGGGCACCACCGGCCGCACCAGCGCGCGCGGCGCCTCCTGGCCGTCGCCCTTCCTGGCCTCCGCCAGGAGATCGGTGCTGAGGTCGCTCATCACGCACCTCAAGCCGGCACGGTGGCGGTCAGACCCACGTAACAGCCATTGGGCGTCGCCGGGCTGACACTGGCGCGGGCAAAGCACAGGGCCGGCAGGTCCACGTCATCGAGGTCAGCCGACGCCACGCTCAGGCCGTGGCCGCCGATCATCGTCTCGATCCGCCCGCCCTCAGCCGGGATCGCCACGGTGGCGGCCGTGATCCAGCTACCCATCGTGCCGTCGCGCAGCACCGGCGCCAGCTCCACCACTACGGTCACAGCCACGCTGTGTCCCGGGTGGCTGGCCACCAGGGTGAAGTGGGAGCTGACATCGAGCATCGTGCTCAGCCGCACCACCTCACCGCTGACGCGGGTGCGCTCAAACGGATCGGTGGCGCTGTAGTTGATCCAGCCCACCAGGGTGGTGGCGGCATCGATCAGGGGGGTGCCCGCATGGCGAGTCATGGTCATGTCTCCGGTTGAATAGGAAGAAACAGGGCGCGGGTATGGCCGCCTCAGCCCGCCATCGGGGCGATGTTGAACAGCCGTCCCGCGGCACTCGGGTCACACACCGCAAAGCCCACGTACCAATCGACGCGGGTGCGGAACACCGGTGCATCGGGTACCTCACCGAAGTCCCGCACGGAGATGCCGTAGCGGCTTTCAAACGGGCCCTGCAAGCCAGTGACACCGAGGTCGCCGAGGGTGCAGCAGTAAAAGCTGGTGGTGCCGCCGGCTTCGTCGTAGCCGAGCACCTGCTGGCCCTGGGCGTCCTTGTCCACCCGCAGGATCTCGGCCTCCTGGTAGTAGTGCCGCCCGTCGATCACCTGGTAGAGATCGCCGCCGGCCTCCCGGGACAGTGAGCTGATCTGGCGCCGGCCGGCCTTGCTGGTGATCAGCACCGGCGCACTGCCGTAGGCATTTACCGAATCGAGCAGGGCATCGAGCTTCTTGAGGCTCAGGGCACCGCCGCCGTTATTGATCGCCATCGAGTGATCGGTGGGGATGCGCTTGCTCAGCCCGTTGAAGGCGCGCGGATCAAAGGCGTCATCGCCGTTGACGATCGCCGCCTCCAGGGTCAGGCGCATCGAGCGCACCTTCATTTCGGTCTGGGCGGCACGGGCCTCGGGGCCCTGCAGATCCACGATCGAGCGGTCCACATCCAGATCGCCACCAAAGAGGTGCACGAACTCCTGGCCGCTGTCGACCACGCCGTAATCGCGGCGGTAGCCCTCATTCACGGCGCGGAAGCCCACCCGCGGCAGCTTCTGCTCCACCGGAAAGGCGAGCGAGCCGCCCTGCAGGTTGCGGAACGGCAGCCGCCGCAGCAGCTCGCCCTCCATAAAGGTCTTGATCACCGCCAGACGCTCAATGCGCGTCTCGTATTTGGCGGCCTCGATCAGCGTGAGGCCCATGGCAACTCCCGGGGCCTGGCCCCAGCAACGTCCTCCCCTATTGCCAGATGGCCAAGGAGCGTCGGAGCGGGCCGTCGGAGAGGGCCGCTGGCAAGAGGTGCTGGTGACCTCCCTGCCATGCACACCGACAGCTTTTCCAACGAGCGCTGGCTCCAGTTCTGGGCGAACTACAAGGGCGCAGCCCACGCCAACCCCCAGCAGGATGCGGCGCTGCTCGAGCTCAAGGCCGCGATCGACCGGGCCGACAGCTCCATCCTGGTCGAATCGGCCAGCTGGACTGCCACCTGGCGTACCAAGCCGGAAGCTACCAGCAGCAATCCGCTGACGGTGCCTTACTTCTCCCAGCTGGATAACGCCTCCGGCGAGGGCTACCGCGAGTGCTTCTCCTCCAGCTGCGCCATGCTCGCCGCCTTCCACGGCAAGGTCAGCAGCGACGACGAGTACAACGCCATCCGGGCGCAGTACGGCGACAGCACCAGCTCAGAAGCACAGCTAGCAGCCCTGCGCTCCCTGGGGCTGCAGGCTGATTTCCACACCAACGGCGGGCCGGCCGATCTGATGGCGGAGATCGATGCTGGCCTGCCCGTGGCCACCGGCTGGCTGCACAAGGGTCCTGTCTCAGCACCCACCGGCGGCGGCCATTGGACGGTGGTGGTGGGCTACACCGATGGCCAGTGGATCCACCACGATCCCAACGGAGAAGCCGCCCTGGTGGGCGGGGGCTACACCGCCAGCACCAACGGCGAAGCCCAGCACTACTCCTTCCAGAACTGGAACCCCCGCTGGATGCCCGGCGGCACTGGCGGCTGGTTTCTCAGCGTCCGGCCCTGAGCCATGGCAGCTGCCCCACCGAATGGGCCGGAGCAACCAGCCGGAGCTGGGCCCGTCGGAACTCGACCGGGATATTTCAATCGCGAGCGGTTCCTCTTCACGCTGCTGGCCGCCGTGATCCTCACGGAACTGCTCGTCTATCTCACTGGCACGGCGGTCTGCAGCTACCGCTCCCTGCATGGCCTGGTGCAGGACGGTGCCTGCCTGACCTTCCTGGATCGGTTGCGCACGGCCTTTGATGCCACCACCCAGACCCTGCTCGGGCTGCTGGGTGGTGTGGCCTTGGCCAAAACCAGCCGGAGCCAGTGAGCGAGACACGGCCATCAGAGCGCCGGCTCGACCCTTCCCTCAGGGACGGGGACGCAGCACCAGCCACACCACCAACAGCAGGCTGGTGGTGCTCACTGCCGTGAAGATCCAGTCGGCGTAGGGCGTCCAGGGCATCGCGCCAGCCTGCCAGAGGCTGCTCAGCCGAGAATGGCTCAGCTCATCACGGTCCAACCGCCATGGCCAGCGGGATCAAGGTCACGTCCAATCCGGATCCTGCTCACCTCCAGAGCCTTGGCGTGATGAGCTGGCCCACCTGGGGCTGTGAGGTCAGCACCTTCCCTTGGACCTACGACGAGCAGGAGACCTGCCTGCTGCTGGAGGGGGATGTCACGGTCACCCCGGATGGCGGCGAACCCGTGCACTTTGAGTCCGGTGATCTGGTGGTCTTTGATGCCGGGCTGAGCTGCACTTGGGAGGTGCATGCCCCAGTGCGCAAGCACTACCGCTTTGGTTGAGCACTGCCACAACAGTGGGGCCGCCAGAGTGGAGCTGATGCAGGCACCGCACCCACCTTCACCCCGCGAGACCACAGAAGCGATGGTCCGCAACATCGGCCGGGAGATGGCTGAAATCCAGCGGGCCATCGGGCGCTGCCGGGGTGATGCGGTGGCGGAACCTGAGCTGACTGGCACGTGGATGGCTCACCTGCTGATCTGTAGCAAGGAGCTGCTGCACAACCTGCTGATCGACACGGCGCCCAGGCCCAGGCGGATCGAGCCATGGGCGGCGGCTGATCCCAGGGCCCAGACGCCTTGAATCCCCGTAGCCTGAGCTCATGAGCTCCCGCATCACCCACAACCCGGCGCAATGCGGCGGAAAGCCCTGCATCCGCGGGATGCGCATTCGCGTGCGGGACGTCCTTGAGCTCTACGCCGCCGGGATGAGCAGCGAGCAGATCCTGGCTGACTTCCCGGATCTGGAGGCGGAGGACCTCAAAGCGGCTTTGGATTACGCCGCCCGCGAGATCGATCACCCGGTTCTGGTTGGATGAAGCTTTGGCTTGATGCCCAGCTTCCGCCCCTGTTAGCGCGGTGGATCAACGAACAGGGCTGGGGATTGGAGGCCTAGCTCGCCTGCTTCTGACCTGCTGAATAATCCGTGATTACCCCTGTTTGGGGGTATCCCTGCTGAAGCCTGCCGTAAAGAATAAGCTCACTTATGAGCTGATCTTGCTTCTCCTGCGCTCCTGGCTAAAGCAGGAAAGCTCGGTCGCTGGGAACCGCCGCTTTCTCTGGATGAGGAAGCTTCGGGCGAGCGCGCTGCTCCTTGTACTGATCACCGGCCTGGAGGGGTTGCGCCGTCATCAGAACACCCAGCAGCAGCTGGTACGTCAGCAGCAGGAACAGCTGGAATTGCTGCAGGTGCTGGTTCGGGACAACAAACGCCCACTCTCGGATTGGGCGGCATGGGACGAGATTCTGGCCTTCAGTGAAGGACAGCAACCAGATTTCGTGGACCGTCTGATGCGCACCACCGCGCTGCTCGATGGTGGCGCCGTGATGGCCATCTACGACGCTGACGGCCAGCAGCTGGCCCTGGAAGGCGTGGATCGGCAGGAGCGAACCAGCCAAAGTCTTCTGATCCGTTGCCTCCATGACGTGCTCCGGGAGCGCCTGCGCCAGGACGCCGACCATCTTCCGCTGATCTGTCCGAGCACAGCAGGCCCACTGGTTGGCGGGATCGCGGTCATCACCGATACCGCCATGCAGCGGCGCAGCGATCACAGCCTCATCTACCTGGTGCCTCTGCTGTCGGCCAGTGATGGGACGCAGCTGCAATCAGGCCTGCGAAGCCTCGCCGACCAACTGGTGCTCAACGGGGGCGTCCCCCCTACGGCTCAAGATGGGCTGCGCACGGTTCAACCATCGCTCTGGACGGTCGGTGGGCGCCAGCTGCAGGTGCGTCAGCCCCCTTCAGGCGAACGCTTGCGCGAGGAATGGCTGACTCTCAGCGGGCTGGTGGTGGTTGGTTTACTGCTCGTCCTGGCCCAGCGGATGCGCTGGATGCTCGCCCAGAGACGTCTGCAGCTGGAGAGGATTCGCGGCGAGCGCCTGGTAAACCAACGGATGCGAAATACAGAGCGCGAGCTCACCAGCCTGCTGGATCAGGTGCAGATCGGCGGCGAGGGGTCGGAAACCAAGGCCTTCGCATGTTTGTTGAGACGTCACGAGGATGATCCGAGTGAGCGCATGCCGAAGCAGGGTCGCTTCGAGCGACTGGCTGAGCGACTCGAGATGGTGCTTCAGACGGCGCGCTCCCTGGCGCTGTTGGATCCCATCACCGGCCTGCCCAATCGCCACTACTTTCTCGAAAGGCTCCAGTGGGAAAGCGAGCGCAGCTGCCGCATCGGCAAACCCCTCGCCCTGCTGTTCATCAACATCGAAAAGTTCAAGGAGATTAATGATACCTATGGCCTCAGCACCGGAGACAGAACGCTGAAGGACGTCGCCCAAGAATTGCGACACCTGATCGGCGACGACGACTTCCTCGCCCGTTTCGGTGGGGACGAATTCAGCCTGATTCTCAACACAGAGGACCTGGATGACCGCGACGAGGCCGCAGTCCGCAGCTATGCCCACGGGCGCGCGTTTGAGCTCCTCGAGAAATTACGAGCTCAAGCCAGCACCCAGCCGGAACGCATCAAATTCAACCTGAGCATCGGCATTGCCATCAGCGATCCCTGTGGCACCACGGCGGAGGAAATGATCCGGCGCTCAGATTCGGCGATGGTCATGGCCAAATCGAGACATGAGCGTCACATCTCAGTGTTCGACATCGAGAGCGACCGGGATGCGCAGAACAACTACCGCCTCTTCAACGCTCTGCAGAGCGACATCAGCCATGCCCCGGAGCGCTTCAGCATTTTATTTCAGCCAATCGTCGATGCAAGAGGTCAGCTGCTGAAGGTCGAAGCCCTGGCGCGCTGGAGCAACCCTGAATTTGCAGCTGTGCCGCCCGATGTGTTCTTTGCCCTGGCGGAGCGTTATCGGCTGATGCCAGAGTTTGGACGCCTGCTGCTTGCCATAACACTGCAGGAGCTGAAAAAGCTGCGGCAAGACTTGAAACAGCCAACACTTCCCCTGGCACTTAATGTCAGTGCCAGCCAACTGGCACAGGAAGGATTCGGGACAATGCTGCTTGCCGAGTTCAGCCAGCAGCGCATCGCAGCAGAAGGAGTGACGTTAGAAATCACGGAATCCGCAGTGGTGGAGGCCAGCGTCGAGCTCACCGACAATCTCAGGAGACTGCGACGCGCTGGCTGCAAGCTGGCCCTGGACGATTTCGGCACCGGTTTCTCCTCGCTGCGTCTGTTGATGTGGCTGAGGCCAGATGAAATCAAGATCGACAAATCCTTCGTGATGTCTGCCGCCGACGATCTCATTGCGCGCCAGATTGTCCGGCTGCTGTGCACCCTCTCCCGGGACATGCGCCTCACCTTGGTGGCGGAAGGTGTGGAAGAGGAAGTCCTCTTCCAGCTGCTGCGCGAGGCGGGCGTTGAGCATTTTCAAGGCTACCTTTTCTCCGCCGCCCTGAGCCATGAGGAACTGGCGGCTAGTGAAGGATGTTTCCCGCCACGGTATCCTCCAGATCCAGTTATTGCGAAAAAACTCATCGAAAGCGAATCGAAGGTAAATCGAGCTTTAAAACTCCAGCCTGGGGGAGCAGCTTAAGATGGAAGATAAAAAAGTAGACGTAGAAACCTTCTCTCCCCCAGAAAATCACTTCAAAGAAGTTGAACGACTCAGAATTCTATTAGGCCTTAAGATTCTTGATACCAAACCAGAAGAAAAGTTTGATCGCTATACACGCATAGGCAAAGCCTTGCTTGGAGTTGAGCATTGCCTGATATCCTTGGTTGATGCAGAAAGGCAATGGTTTAAAAGCGATGCGGGCAATATTGGATGTTCTGAAACAAGTCGTGGAGTATCTTTTTGTGGGCACGCCATTAATCAGCAAGGTAGGATACTGCTTGTTGAAGACGCAAGTAGCAGCCAAATATTCAAGGGCAATCCGTTAGTTGTTGATGGTCCTAAAATACGCTTTTACCTTGGCGTGAAGATACGAGACAAGGCGACAAGTCTGCCCCTAGGGACACTGTGCGGAATCAGCTCATCACCAATGAGCCCCACCGACGAGAAAATAAATAGCATGATTGAACTCGCAAACTGCGTCGAGGCGGACATTGCCAATATGCAATATGCCTCATGTGACCCCCTTACAGGGCTAAGCAATCGAAGAGCCTTTTTTTCGTTTGCAAACCAATTAATCAATATCGCAGCGTCAGCCCATCATTGCCTTATTTTCCTTTATTTCGACTTAAACAGGCTTAAGTTTGTTAACGATAGTTATGGACATGAGGCCGGTGATTTTTTTATCAAGCATTTCGCATCTGCACTCCAAGCCTCAGTACGTAGCGGCTCCCACTGCGATGTGCCAACTCGACTTTCTGGCGATGAGTTTGCCGTTATACTCATTGCCGAGAATCCCAATGGCCTTGTCAGAATACTGCTTGAAAGATTGGATGTAAATCTATCGAAATCTAGTAAAAAGTTTAAAGATACATTCTCTATTAATGTAGACATCACGTGTTCGGCGGGATCATCTCAGTCCATGCCGGTTTACAGCGCGGATGATATCAGCATACCTGCACTGCTTAATCAAGCTGAGGCTCACATGCGCGCCTCAAAATCAACCTTGAAGCATAACGCTATGAGTGAACAAGAGCCGTCTCCTTGCATCCAGCATGTGACCTGGCTTGATACCAGCAGCTGACGGTGTCGGCCTCAAGCCAGGCCCATCGGGCCGACATCACAGACTAGTAGAACTATAAGAAGGGGTCCCCATGGCCACCTGCGATCTGTCGGCCTCCCAGGCCGAAAATCCTTCCGCTGCAGCCCTGCACCAGCTCAAGGAGTTGCTGGAGCGCGGTGCCGCATTGGCCCAGGTTCTGCGTGCCACCGCTTCCACCGATGCTGCAGCCAAGCTGGCCGCTGAGCACGGCGTTGAGGTGTCACCCGAGGCGCTCTGGCGTATTCGTGGCACCCTGATTAGTGGCGACCTGCCCACCTGGCGGGGGTGAATCGAGGGGATCGTTTCCAGCCGAGGCGATTTGCTCCGGATGAGAGGCTGGCCACCGTTGCTGACTGCGGCATGCAATCTGCAACGGTGAAAGGGCGGGGAAGGGGGTTGCCCAAGACGCCTTACCTGTTGCAGTTCCTATCGGCTGCGGGGAGCTGGTTCGCGATCTGGAGGCCGAGATTGGGGCGCTGCAGAGAGGTCAACCAGTCGGGAGGTTGGCCGAACTCCTACTTTCAGCTATGGACAAGCATCCGGGTTAATGGCGTTACGGACGTTCCTCTCTGTTGCTCGCAGCTTGGTGCGTTGAGATTCCTCTGATCCAGTTCTCTTCCAGGGGTACTAACAATATCACCGGCTATCTGCAGGTCATTGGCGGAGATTGAATCGAGCAATTCCACCCCAGTCAGACCATGAGTCTAGATGTCAACCCGGCTCTCTGATGGACAATCAAATAGCCAGTCTTCCAGAGGAAAAACAATCTTTTCTTGGAAGAAAGCGTTTAGCCCGATACAGCGCAGGATCACCATCTGGCCGCAATCGTTACGGTAGTGATGGTCGCCCATGATTCTCGCTTGTGCTGTGAGGACCACGATGTCGAATCTTTTGTGCCGTAACGGTCGCCAAGCGCACCGCTTTGGCGATTGTCCCCAAATGGGGCAGGCTGTCTGTACTTAACTCTTGGGACTTCCCGTTGGGTTCGGGGGGGGCCTGGTGCTGAGCTCCTAAACGGTGCAATGGGTGGCGAATGCGACACGCGTCAGGGAAGCCGGAGGTCCGTAAAGAATGTGGAGCAGGGTCACTACCTCATCCCTGATGTCCTGAACTGAAAGTCTCTGGCCGTGCGCGTCCCTGGTGGCCAGCAGGTGCATGCATGACTGCCTTACGCGGAAATGCAAGTAGTCTCAATATTTGCTAGCTCAGGCTGAAGTTCGGCAGCTGAGCCGCTCAGGCAAGCATCCTCCTCACATGGCTGATGATCCTGTCGGGATCAAGGCCGTGGCCGTGCGCGAACTCGGTCTGCGCGATGCACCGATCCTAAAATCTTCCAGGCCGCACGCCAGAGCACTGCCGTGGTGATGACCAAAGATCGGGACTTCATCCACCTGCTCGATGCTCAGGGCCCACCTCCCCATGTCATCTGGCTGCGGATGGGCAACTGCAGCAATGCCGAATTGCAGCAAGTCCTGGCAACAACCGTGCCACAAGCCATTGACCTGCTGGCCAGTGGAGAGCCCTGGGCGGAGATCCGGCCCAGCCAAAACAAAACCCCCGAGCAAAGCCCAGGGGTCTGAGGGCCAAGGTCCTGGGGATGGCTCAGAAGCAGAAAGGCAGGAACTGGGTTCGGCAGGCGGCGTAGCCATCCACCAGGGCGCCGAGGCCGATCTGGTGGGCAATGCCCGAGCCGGTGATGGCCTCAGTGACGATGCCGAGCACGATGCCCAGCATGGCGGCGCGGCCATTGAAGAGCTCAGCGCGCTTGAGCTGATCGAGAAGGATCAGCTGCTCAGCGCGGTGCTCGAGCCACTGGTTGTTGGCGGGGGTATTGATCATTGGGGAGGTGTTCAGGGGTGGGCTGAAAGTGAAACCGTCAGTCCGCAAGATCGGGCTGGAGCAGTGCGCCCATGACCCAGGAGCCAAAAAGCACAACGCAGAGGGTGGCGATCATCTAGCCCTCGGGGCAAGGTCGGTAGGGCGACTGAGCATGTAGGTCGTCATGCCACCGAGCACAACGACAAGGGCGATAACGGTGGCAATAGCGGCGGTGTAATCGGTGCTCATGGGATCAGCCCAGGCCCAGTTGGCCGAGGATGCTCTGGCCGGTGAGCAGCTCGGTGCCCAGGCCGATCACGAAGCCGAGCATGGCCAGACGGCCATTCCAGGTCTCGGCGAAGGCAACGAATCCGAAGCGGGGAGTGGGCTCAGCCATGAGTGTTGCGGTTTGTTACGAGAACTGTAACGGGGCGTTAAGCGCCTGACTCGGGCGGGTTCCCGCCTGATTCCGATCTGTAGCAGCGCTGCCTCGCCTTGCCCTGCCATCACTCCAGCCAGCCACCACACAGCGCAGATCCCGGCAAGCCCGCCGCTGCCGCTGCTCAGCAAGCGGGTCTGGATACCGCTTAAAGCCACTGCTCTGCCTGTGGCACCACAGCGACCGGTCAGCAGCACAGGGCGCTAGCGGCTGGGCTGTCTCGAGGGGCCCCAGCACGGTGCCCTGGCGGCGCGGCTCGGCAAGGGCTGCGCAAGCGGCGTAACGCCGCCCCTGCCTTCTCCATCACACGCCGGGCTGATCGGTTGGGTCCCTCGCGCCCAATCCCATGGCCGCCAGTTCTGCCCCCAGCTGCGAAATCCGCCGCGTGGTGGTCCACTTCTATCCCGCTGGCATCAAAGGCGGTGCCCATCCCTGCGAGCAGCAGTTCTTTGGCCGCCGCGGCAAGCCCGTCAAGAAGATGCGCTTCGTGCCGGCGGAAAAAGCCTTCTCGATCGCCAAGGCAATGCAAGGCACCAAGGGCTGCACCGTCTCGGTGATCTGAGCCCAGGGGGGCCTCACGGCCCCCTTCCTCATACCAAGACTGATGTACCTGCAGCTCAGCAGCCCTCGTGCACGATACGTTCGACGTGCTCCACAAGGTCCACGGCCCGCTGCTGCCACTGAGGGCGATTCAGCTCCATGGGTTCAGGCTCCGCGTCGTAGCGGAACTGCACAGCAAACACCGTGAAGGCCTCCAGAGCCAGAAACGGCTCCACAACATCGCCCGCATCAGCAACCCGGTCCAGCAACGCCGTGAGGTTGTGGATCAGTGGTGGCTCCTCGCCAAGGCTGAACAGCCAGGCCTTGAGGGCCTTCTCCACCGCCTGCTGAATCTGGAAGCCCCAATTGGCTTCATCAACGGCCGGATCCTGCAACACCTCTGCCGCTTTGAGATCGCGGCGAGCGATCTGCAGCAGGGCCTGGGCCTCAGGACTGGCCATGGAGCACGCGACCTTCTTGGTAAGCCCGGGCGATCACATGGCTGAGCCAGTGCCTCTTCTGCGCCACCTGGCTGTGGGAATAGAGCAGCAGGTCCACTGGGATCCGGTGGTGGGACAACCGCCGCCAGAGCTTGCCAAGGGTGTCAAAGCGGTTGTGCTGACTCAGCCAGCTATCGCTGGCGGTGATCAACAGATCCACGTCGGAATCAAGGCGGGCCTCCCCGCGGGCATGGGAGCCAAACAGGCGCACCTCAGCACCCGGGATCTCATCACGGATCTCGGCAGCCATCTGTTGCAGCTGGAATTCGCTGATCGCGGCAGCAGGAGCTTTGGTCATCGGCTCACCTCGGCCTACAGGATGCCGCGGCCCGGCTCAAATGCACAACCCGAAGCAGAGCCGGCAGCGCCGGTGCCGATGCAATGCGCAGCAGGCCTCTTGCCGGCGACCCTCCACCCGCTCCCGCCTGGTCAGGGTTTCAGGCCACCGGCCCGTGTCGGCCCTCAACCAGAGCAGGCCAACCGATGGTTCCCAGCTGAACCGGCATTTTCCAGTTTTTGGGACATTTGAGCAGCAGGGTTCCGCAGCATTCCTGTTTTTGGGGGTATACCCCCCTTTTGAATGCCGTTCGGTTGGCGCGGGTGTAGTTGCGCCCCGTCAGGGTGAGACCGGGCTGTGGTTGCGCGACTTGGGTGTGGTCTTGCGGATCGACGCCAGGTACAGCTCTGCCGTACTCATCGACTGCAGGCTGACCGGTGCGCCGTTGTGATCGAAGGTCAGCTCCGGCACCGACGCCATGAACGGTGCACCCCGTTGCTGGAACAGGAAGCCATAGACGGGGTGACCGCGTAGCTCCTCGACGTAGTCCGCAGCGGAGATCACCACGCCATCGGAGGTAAGCACCTGGCCCTTGCCGTCTACCGGTTCGAGCAGGTCGCGGCCGTGCTCATCGGCAGCCAGGCGGAAGGAGCTGCCGCACTGCGCCTTGAAGATGTCAAAGAACGTGCCGCGCACATCGCCGCCGTGACGGCCATCGGCCTCCGAGAAGAGCCGCTCCAGCAGCCGTTCCTTGCGCAGGCCCAGCACCTGCTGGCGAGCTTCATCGCGCTCCTTCTCCACGCTGAGCACTTTGCGGCGATTGGCATCGTTGAGCTGGCGCTCGCGTTCGGCCACCTGGCGCTCGAGCTCCTCTTTCTTGCGCTCGGCGTCCTGGAGGCGGCTGTACTCCTCGGGGTTGATCTCCGAGAAGCGGGCCAGCTGCTGGCGCATCTTGCGTAGCTCCTTCTCCAGTTGGTTACTGCGGCGCCGTTCAGCGTTCAGCGGATCCGCAGCCGGTGCCGGGGCAGGCGTGGGAGCGGGCTCAGCCGAGATGCTGTCGGCTTCTGGGTCGAGGTCAGTGCTGTCGAGGCCTGAGCCGTCGTCGAGCTCCTCGTCAAGCAGGGTGTCCTCGTCGGCATGGCCTGCAGGTGATTGGGAGGCAGGTGGCTCCTGGTTGGGCTGCTGCTGCAGCTGCTGGAAGGTGGCACCGAACGGTGCCTGGAACTGGTTGTTGAGAGGCATCACCCATCACGGCTGTGGTGCTGCGAAGCGCCCCATCCGGGCTGCGCTCGCCTCTCCTATTGCCAGCACCGTCCGCAGCCCGTCGGCAGCGGCAGTCACCTCAGCCGCTGGAGGGTGTCGGGTCGATGTCCAGATCCCAGTTCTCCGCCGCAGCGGCTCGGGGTTCCGGCAGGTAGATCCAGCCGCCACCAGGCAGCAGCGTCGAAGGGCGCACCGCCGGCACCAGCAGGGCCTGACCGGGATCCAGCGGCGTGGAGGGCCGGATCGCTGGCACCGCCAGAACCACGCCGACCGGCAGGGGATCGCTCTGGGGCCAGCGTGTGTAGTCGGGGTTGTAGTTGCGCAGGGTGGTCACGGTCGTGTCGTATGCCGCGGCCACGCTCTTGAGGGTGTCGCCCTGCTGTGTTGTGTGACCGTCCGAGCGCAGCAGCTCCGGGTTGAGGTCTCGCAGGTAGTCGACGGTGGTGCCATGGCGTCCGGCCAAGAGCGAGAGGGTGTCGCCAGCGGTGGTGCTGATCTCCTCGTAGCGCTCAAGAGCCGGGTTGATGCGCCGCAGCGTCTGCACGGTGGTGCCGTAGCGCTCCGCAAGGCCGTTGAGGCTGTCGCCATCTCGCAGCACCAGCACTCGGTGGGGCTTAAGCACCAGCGAGAGGCGCTCCCCCAGCAGCGGCTGGGTCAGCCGGCCGATGCCACCGGGGCCGTAGTCCGCGCCGAACTGCAGCACTGAGCAGGCGGCGAACTGGGCGCGAGGACTATTGGGCAGCACGCCAGTTGGCTCCAGCAGGACCAGATCGCCCAGCCAGATCACGCCCTCGCAAGGGGCGACCACGGTGCCGAGCAGCTGCGGATCCCAGGGCAGGGGGATGGCACCGCGAAAGCCGGGGGTGCTCCAGTCCTGCTCAGCAGCCAGCCAGTCCCAGGGGTTGGTGGTG
The DNA here is from genome assembly GCF_024345455.1 of Cyanobium sp. T1G-Tous. Classification (NCBI taxonomy): domain Bacteria; kingdom Bacillati; phylum Cyanobacteriota; class Cyanophyceae; order Synechococcales; family Prochlorococcaceae; genus Cyanobium; species Cyanobium sp. T1G-Tous. The sequence continues at coordinate 17,129 of NZ_JAGQBD010000011.1, read as the reverse complement.
CTGAGAGGCAGCACGGCAGCGCGGCAGAGGTAACCGGCGTAGGCGTTGTCGCCGGTGTCCACCAGCGGGCCGTTGTCGCGGCTGCCCACCAGTTGATCGAACTTTAGAAACAGGTCAAAAACGTGGCGGGCGATCGGCTGCGGTTCGCGGCTGTTCGGCCGGTCCACCTGAAACAGCATCAACCGGGCATTGGCATGGGCCTGAAGCGCCAGCCAGAGCGGCAGGGGAGATAACGGCGCCATCGTCAGCCGCGGCAGAGGTGGCCGGAGAAGCTGCCGCCGCGCTGGGGGATCCAGCCCTCCAGCCGCGGCAGCACCAGCAACACGGCATCGCTATGGCTGCGGCGCTGCTGTTGCAGCACCGATGCGGCGGAGGGAGCACCACTGGCGAATTCGGTCTCGCTTTCTTCCAGGAAGAGCGAGGTGTCGTACTCGATCACATCGAGCTTCTTCATGGGAGCGGTGTCAGGCGGCTCGCCGGCGGCGCCCTTGCGCGACACCTTCACAGGTGAGGCGAGATCGACAGCGGTGAGGGCGGCGAGCTGGCTGTCGATGGCGGCGATGGCATCGAGGTGGCCCTGGGCTGCGGGGATGGCGTCGGGATAGTGGCGCTCCAGCTGCTGCATGGCTTCAGCAATGGCGCGGATCGAGGCCGGGGTGACGGGGATGCGCATGGCTACGCGTACCGCCTCCAAGTCGTTCGGCCGCCAGAGGACTACGGAAAGTGGCTCGCTCATGGCAGGGGGGTGCCTGGCGGGGCGATGCGATCGCTGCGGCTGTAACCCACCGGGGCGGTGAGCCCCGAACCGGCCGCAAGGGCCAGTTGATGGCGCAGTTCTTCTGTGCTGATCACCTGCCGTTCGTGCAGGGTCAGCCACTCGCCGATCGAGGGCTGGGGCCGGCTGGGCGGAGTGAGCGGAGTCACGGTGATCGAGAGCCCGGGGTTGTCTGCCAACCGCTCGCCGCTGAGGCGGCACCACTGCTGCAGCAAGGTCGAAAACATCGAGGTCTTCTGCGTCGCCATCGACTGCAGCAGCGCGTAGCTCTGGCCGGCGGTGAGCGACACCTCCATCTCGGTGCGGGCGGCACCCCGGTTCTGAGAGGGGATCAGGGCATCGCGCCGCATCGTGTCATCGAGGATCTGCAGGTAGGCGCGGTGCTCGGCCAACGAGCGCGCCCGGATCTCCACCCATTCGAAGGTCACCCCCTGGGGCAGGTCCATGAAGGTGGAGGTCGAGAGCACGAGCTGATCGGGCTTGGAGGCCTCGCCGTGCTCGCCCCGCCGGAAGCCGTATTCATCGACCATGCCGGTGCGCACGCCGACGGGCAGGGCGGTGCGGGAGAGCAGGTCTTCGTATTCGCTCTTGCAGCGGTAGTGGTTGAGGTACTGGTTGGCGAGGCCCAGATGGGGCAGGTCCCCCTCCCCGAAGGCCGCCCCATCGGCGGTGTACCAGAAGGCCGGCAGGGTGTGCTGCTGGGGGAACAGTTCCGGCTTGGCAAGCAGCTGCGCCTCATGGCCGCCGGGTTGCTGCGGCGAGGCCTGGGCCCGGTAGCTGCGGTAGACGAGGCCGTCGTCGCTGAGGGTCGCCACCCGGTAGATCCAGTGATCGAGCTCCGGCAGCAGGCCGTGGTGAGCCAGCAGCATCTGCTGGGGCACCGAGCTCTGCAGCACCGGGGCGATGGCCTCTGGATCCGGTTCGCGCCAGACAATCTGCGCCGGCAGGCCATTGGGGCTGGGCAGGCGCCAGTTGAGCAGGTCGCTGCGGGGCACTAGGGCCAGCCGCGGCAGCGATAGCCGATCGCCGCGTTGCAGGGCCGCCAATCGGTCCCCTTCTGAGGGCCAGCGGTGGATGGGCGGCAGCTGCAGGATCAGGCAGCCGCCATCGCGCAGCACCAGCAGGTCGGCCAGGAACAGGAACACCCCCAGGTCGGTGCCGCGGCCATCCACATCGGTGAGCACCGACAGCAGCGAGGCCGGCAGCGACAGCCAATGGCAGTGGGCGAGCATGCCGGCGTAGGTGCGCAAGGCATCACGGAAAAAGCCGGTTGGCCGCGCCGCATCCAGGCGGCGGCGGTAGCAATCGGGCGGCTCCTGCTGGCCGGGGGGTAGGTAGATCGAGCGCCGGCTGCTGCCATCGGGGGCATCCAGCAGGTTCCAGCAATCGAAGGTCAGCTGCAGCCGCTCGCGCAGTCCCGAGAGGGTGGGGTGCTCCATCCAGGGGATGAAGGAAGCGGAGCTGGGCTGCTGGGCATCGGCGAGCAGCTCCTCCGGGGTGGGCGGCGCCCACTTGTTGGCAGCGCGCCGGCGTCTGGCGGAAGCAGGGGCCACTGGATGCGGGGGAACTGCTGGCTATTGCCACCGGCCCTCAGGGGAGGTCGCTGCTGTCATCCGGCATGGCGGCGCTGTCGTAGGCCACCACCCGCTGGCTGCAACCCAGGACGATCTCCTGCCACTGCTCGGCAGTGATCCCCAGCAGTCCCGGCAGCTCGGCGAGAGCCCGGCCCTGCTGGAGCAGCCGCTGCCCGCGCACATGCAGCTCCCGCCAGGTGGGCGGCACCTTGATCAAAAAGCCATGGTCCCGCAGCCAGTGGGTGATCTCGCCGTTGGCAAAGGTGCGGCCATAGGGCCGGAACGGACCGCGGCCGGGCTCGTAGCGGCGGGCGGCCTTGATCAGCCCGAGGGTGGCCAGCTGCAGCAGGTCGTCGCGGCAGTGAACCGTGCGCCGGGCAAAGTTGCCGGCGATCTTCTCGGCCAGATCCAGGTGCTGCAGCACCAGGGCATTGGCGGCGGCATGGGGGTGAACGGGACGCCGCCTCGGCTGAGATCGCTGCCGGTGCCGGTGCCGAGGTGGCGGCGGTGGTGGTGGCGGGATCGGATCGGGGAAGGCCAGCACCAGCTGCATGTGCCAAGCGGGCGGATGGGGCCGGTGGCTGCAGGGCAGCCTGCGGCGTTGATGGGCGTGGGGCGCTGTTGGCACGGCGGGGCGTAGGGGCAGCGGCAGCTGGGTACTGCCGGACGGGGTGCTGGCTGCTGCGGCGTAGAGCAAGACGGCCATGGCGACTCAGCGGGAGAGGAGCATCGGCACCGGCTCCTTCTGGATGCCCAGGCCGCGCCAGTAGCGGGTCTCCAGCCACAGGGCCCCATGGCAGAAGGCATCCACCAGATCCTTGGTGCCCTTGGGGAAGCGCAGCATCTCCTGCACCAGGGGATCGGCGCGGTGGTGAAAGCGCACCTGGCCCGCCTCCACCAGGGGAGCAACAGCGTGGGCGCGGGCCTCCTTGCTGCCGCGGGCGGGCACCGGCAGCAGGCCTGGCACCTTGCGGCGCAGGGTTTGCAGCACCGCCGGGCCGTTGGCGGCGTCTTCTATCAGGACGGCATGGGGACGCAGGCCCTGCTGCTCCAGGGCCGAGAGGGTCTGCAGCAGGAAGCGGATCGTCTCGGGCAACCCGAAGTGATGGCGGGTGGCCCAGAGCACCTCGATGTCGAGCTCCTGCCTGGCTGGGGCCGGGCTGGTCTGGGCTTCTGCCCTGTGGGGTTCCGGCAGCAGCAGTCCCTGGAGGATGAAGGCGCAATAGGACGAGTCGTCCTCCCCCTTGAACGACAGGTCGCAGGAGAGCACCAGCGGGCTGTAGCGCCGCTGCCGGCGGTTCTGGGGTGGCTGCAGCCACTGGCGCAGAAACACGTAGCCCTGGGCCGGGGTCGGTCGCTGCTGGTAGAGGGCCTGCCACCAGTACGAGCCCATGCGGGAGCGGATCTTGAGCAGCTCCTCGAGCGGGAAGCGCTCCGGGCAGAGGGCCTCACCCGGCTGGCGCCAGTCGGGCTGCACGGTGCAGGTGGGCGGGAACTGCTGCCGCTCGGCGGGAACCTCGGCAATGGCGGGCAGGTTGAGCAGGTGCCAGCCCTGGGGGGCATCACCGCCCTCCTGCTCCATCAGCCAGCCCACCATGTCCTGGTGATCCCAGCGGGTGAGCACGATCACTTGGGCCGCGATCGTGCTGGCGGTTGGTTCCGAGCGGGTGAACCAGACGGTGCGCAACCAGTCGATCAACCGCTCGCGGATAAGAGCTGAGCTGGCATCAGCCGGACCCTTGTAGGGGTCATCGATGATTCCGAGCGAATAGCCCTTGCCCGTGAAGGGTCCGTTGACGCCGGCAGCGATGCAGCCGCCCCGCAGGGGGGTGAGCCAGTTGCCGACGGCGGCGGAATCCTTGGAGAGCGGATGGCCACTCACCCTGTAGAAGTGGCGCGCCTCACGGGAGTGGGCATAGGCCAGCTCACCGGAATAGGAGGCGATGGCGCAGAACAGGTTCGGGTAGCGGGAGATCCAGTAGGCGGGAAACAGCTTGGAGACGAGCAGCGATTTGCCCAGCCGCGGCGGACAGGTGACGATCAGACGCGAGAGCTGGCCGTCAGCCACGGCCTGCAGCAGGCCGATCAGCACCTCTGTCCAGCGGTGGAAGCGGTAGCTGGGGTAGGCCTCGGCAATGAAGGCCTGGAAGCTCTGGGGCAGGCGGCGCTGGCTCTGGCGGTCGGGATCGGGCACCCCCAGCAGACCCCAGTCAGCCCAGAGGTCGGTGGTGCCCTGCAGCAACAGCCCGCCGGCAGAGGGCACAGCGCTGGTGCTCATGGGGCCTTGGCCCCCTGGGGGTCGGGCGGCTTGATCGGTGCCCGCAGCAGGCCGCCGATCTCGGCGATCACCCGCAGGGCGCCGACGGCTGCAGAGAACTGCTCGGCATCCATGGCGCGGCGGGCGCAGTCGTAGAGCGCATAGATGTGCTGGGCCTGGTGTTCAAGCCGGTTGCTGATCAGCTCCTCCACCATCCGCTTGCGAGCCAGATCGAGGTAGCGGTTGATGGTGCGGGTGTTGCTCACCCCCCAGGAAGCGGCCGCATTTGCCCGCATCGTCACCAGTGGTAGGCGCTGGGCGATCCAGAGCTGGGCCTCGGCGATGCGGCGCTCCACTTCGGCGACGGAGGGGCGGGGCGGCAGCTTCTGGTGCGGAAAGCGAGTCGCCAGACCCCGCGGGGAACCGGCCGGCTGGGGGTCTGGGTAGCGGGGGGTGCCGTCGTCGTCTTCCTGGGGGGCGGCATCGCGCAGCAGCTCAAACAGCTCCGCCGTCGTGGCCTGGGCTCGGCTCATGCGGCCACCGCTCCCTGCGGCAGCGCCGCGCGCACGTAGGAGGCCCACTGCTCGGGGGTGAGCACCACCCGCCAGGTGCCGCCGCGGAAGCGCACCCAGGTGGCGGCAAAGGGCACACCGGCATTGGCGGCCTGGAGCTGGGCCTCGCCGGGCTTGATTCGGGCGGCCGCGGCCACGTCTGACCAGCTGGCGATCTGAATCGCGTGACCGGGCACGCCATCGATGTCGCCGATGTCGCCGCCGGCGCCGTTGGTGCGGCCGGCACCGAGCTTGCGCCGCACCGGCATTGCCAAAAGATCGGCGATCAGCTGGGAGGCCTCCCGCTCTGCCGCGTCACCCTTGCGCTTCTGGGGATTGGCCATGGCGCTGCTCAGCTGGACCGGGGTGCCTTGACGGTCCAGAAGGGCTGGCCGGTCCTGGCCGTCGCCTGGCCTGAAGCGATCGCGTTTTTCTGGCCCTGCTTGAGCCGCTGCTCCTGCTGCCGCAGCGGCTCGGGGTAGTCGTAGCTGGTGCGGCCGGCGGACCAGCAGAAGCTGAAGTCGTTGTGGCAGAAGGAGGCATCGAGCTCGCCGGCATCGAGGGCGCTGCTGAGGGCGTCGAGCAGGGGCGCCAGCTCGGCGTCGATTGTCTTCTGGGAAGCCTTGAGCGCCGTGATCCGATCCAGCACCGCATCGAGATCAGCAGGGTCAGCCGCAACAGCGCCGAGGCCAACGCCTGGCGAGACATCGGCCTGCGCAGGGCGCAGGGCAGCAGGAGCGAGATCCACGGAGCCTCAGCAACAGGGACGAACAGCCCTGCCATTGCGAGGAAAGTTAGCGGCTCGCTAATGCAAGCCGCAAGTAATACCTTTCGATTGCAAGGTTGCGGCTATCAGAAGGGCCGATAGTGGCCGGCGTAGTGGGCCCAGGCCGCGGCCCAGGCGCTCAGGCACTCCGACCGTGAATAGAGCGGCGAGAACTGGCTGCGGCCAGGACGGCACCAGAGCGTCTGGCCGTAGTCGTACCAGTGGCCATGGCTCCATTCGAGCGCCATGTAGCCGCCGATCTGGGCCCGGGTGCAGTAGGTGCTGCCACTGGCCGAGAGGCTCTTGAGATCCGCCAGCACCCGCGCCGGGCCGCTCACGCCAGCCGGCCGGCCGCCGCTCACCGGAAGCTGCAGATCAACGAACGCCACATCAAAGGTCCCCGCGACGTTGCGCACCAGACAGCAGGTGGCTCGCTCCGAGGCGAGCACCTCCACCTCGTCCCAGCGCTCGTGGCTGATCAAGGGCTCGATCCACTCCCGGTAATCCAGAAAGTCCTCCTCGCTGGTCAGGCGGTTGAGCACCTCGGCAAGATCGACATCGCCGTCCTGGCGGTAGCGGCCGGCCAGGAAAAGCTCGAGGGCCAGGTGGCAGGTGTTGCCCCGCGGTTCCCACACCGGCCGGCTGGCTTCTATTCGCGCCAGGGCATAGCTGGATTTGGCCACCTGCAGCACACCGGTGATCGACACCGGGAACAGGTGGTCGCCCAGCCAGTAGCGGTGCTCCGGATCACGGCGCTGCAGACCGGGGATGGGATCGAGCCAGGTGGTGTTCATGCCGGACGCAGCAAGGGGGAGGGGGTGTCCCTAGGAGAGGGGCGTGAAGGCGTGAAAAATTCCGGCAGATCCTCCGCGCAGCAGCGGCTTTCGAGGATTGCGCCAGCTTGATTCAGCGATGAGCACAGGTGAATCGGTGAAATCACGGAGGTTTCATCGCCGTTCATCTTTTTTTCCATCCGCTCTGAACGCTAAGAACCACTGCACTGCAGGCTTTATCAGAGAAAAAATCATCCATTCATTCTTTGGATAGGGGGAGGGAGAGAGGGTGGAAGTGAGGGTTGGCAGAGGTCATCGCAACCAGCCTTCACAGCCGCCACTGCCCTGGCGGGTCAGCTCCAGCACCCGTTGGCCTTGGGGTGTCAGACACCAGGCGGTGCCGCCCTTGCGGACCAGGCCGCGCTTGCGCAACCAGGTGAGGTTGTTGCGCACGGAGCCCTCATGGAACGTGCCCAGGTCGTTGCAGAGGTAGGGGGTGCTGCTGGGCAGGCCACCGGCCTGGCGCAGCTCGATCGCATCCATCACCGCCACGCGGCAGTTGCGGGTGATCACGCCTTCTGTGATCTCAAAGCCGTCCTCGGTAAGGCGGTAGCTGAACTCCCGAGGCTGACTGCCGCGCAGCTTGTGCACGCTCCAGACATTGCAGGGGCCGCGGTCGCTGGTTTTGCGGGTGAGCTGATGCACCGCTGAGGGGATCTGGTTGATGTTCTGGTTGCCGGCCGCGGCCTGCAGTCCCTTACCGGCGCTCTTGCCGCCGGCTGGATGGTGCAGCCAGAGCAGCGAGCAATGACGGCAGACCAGCGCCTGCATCAGCCGCAGCAGGGTGCCCACCGGCCCGATCCCGAAGTTCACCCCGGCCAGCTCGAGCACCGCCTTGAGCGAATCGATCACCACCAGTGCGTAGTCGCCGGCGGCCAGCTCCTGGCGCAGTTCCTGCAGACCCGATGGGGTGCAGCACCAGGAGGGCATGGCCTCGGCCGGTTCGGCGCTCCAGATGGTCAGCTGCTCGATGACCTCCGGGTCATCGGCATAGCCCAGGTCCTCCAGGTATTCGCGCACCATGGCCCGGGCGCCCTCTCCGCCATCGGTGCCGATCCACAGCACCCGGCCGCTGCGGGTGGGTGGGATCTCCTGGTCGAGGAACGGCAGCCCTTTGATGCAGCAAACGGCCATGGCGGCCGCCGCCATCGTCTTGCCGGTGCCGCCCGCTCCAAAGAGCAGGTGATCGCGGCGCCAGAGCAGGAAACCCGGCAGTAGGTCTTCCGCCGGCGAGGCGATCGGATCGCAAAGCCGGCGATTGCGGCTGCCACCGCCATGGGAGCTCTGCAGCGGCAGCTGCCAGCGCACTGCCAGGGCGTAATAAAGACGCTCGTCGATCGCCTGGCCATTCACCCCGAGGCTCCAGAGGGAGGCGCGGACGGCCTGCTCCTGCGCCCAGGTGTCCCGCGTTTCGAGCAGGAGATTGAGCAGTTGCTCCAGCAGTTCAGCGATCTGCTCATCCCGCGGTGGTTCAGCGGGTGGGGGAAGCGAGGCCTGGCCGGTGCGCTCTGGGCCCAGGCTGGCAGCTGGCTCGCGGCTGTAGTGGAAGCCATCGAGCCCGGCGTAGTGGTGCAGGGTGCCGATCGTCACCCCTCTCCCCTTGAAGGAGCTCCACTTGGCGAGACACTCGGCCTCATCGAAGTTGGTGCAGCCGCGTGACCAGCTCACCCAGTCGCTCAGCAGGCCCGGGTCCACCGCGTGGAGCGCCATGCCGATCGCCAACCAGCTGGCGTAGTCCTCCCGGGGCTGGATGTGGCGCAGCAGTTCCAGGGCTCGAGGCACGTCCTGGGCCGAGGGTGCGTACTCGGCGGTGGTCGGCTCATCCGGCTGCTTAAAGAGCGGCTCCAGCAGCCACTCGGGTGCATCAGCCACCTGCCGCTCTGCCGGCGACTGGCCGGTGATCCAGTGGTAGCCGCCAGTGCTGGGGTGAGCGCCGGCGATTACCGATTGATGACCCTCCCAACGCAGCTCAAAGACCGTGCGCCTGGAGGCGACTTCGCCACCACTGACCCAGCAGCGGCGCCCCCGCAGCAGCGGCCAGAGCTCACGGGGAACCCGAAAGGCCAGCTGGCCGCGGTGCGGCAGGCCCGATGACCAGCCCACCGTCGGCGGTAGCTCCCGATGTGAACGCCCGTAGATCCGCCGGAAGCAGGCCCCGGCGCCACGGCCGTCAAAATCCACTGCCAACACCCCCGATGCTGAGCCCAGCAGCAGACCCACCGCCTGAACATGGGGATTAGCCGCCAGGGCGGCAATCGCGTCGAGGTCGTAGCGGCAACGGGCCCAGGCCTCCAGGGGCTGACCGCTCTGGGGGTCTACCGGTCGCTTGCGGCCATCGATCGGCAAAAGAGCCCAGTCGGAATCGATCGCCTGCAGGCTCTCGATCAGCTGGGGATGCAGGGGCATCAGGAGACCTGAGGGCGAAGGGAGGTCAGAGCAGGCGGGGCTGGCAGGACGCCGTTGCGTCAACGGGGCGCAGCTCAGCGGCGGGCACCAGGTTGCGGGCGTCGTGAACAGCGATGCAGCGGCGGGGACCGCCGGGCAGACGGCGGGCGCTGATCAGGGCGGAGGCGCCGCTGAGCGCCACCACCAGTCCGCCGCTCCAGTGGCAGCCAAGGAACACCCCAACCCGATCACCGCGGCGGAACGCGGAGAAGTCCCGGGGCGATCGGGCCAGACGGCGATGGGCGGGGCTGCGGGGCCGCCAGCTGCCCTGGGGCGGGCCATCAGCGCTGGCCATGGGAGCGGCTGAGGCGCTGGGCGGCTTTCTGCTGGCGGCGGATGTGCTCGCGCAGGATCCAACGCAGGAAGGTGGTGCGCGGCTCACCGCCGCGGTTCTCGTCCAGCCAGAGGATCAGCTCGGCGGGCAGGCGTACTGCAAGAGGACGCAAGGCTCGGCATCGCTGGGAGCTGCACCGTATCCCGATTGCCCCAGCCTTGCAAGGGCGAGGAAAATTCTTCTATGGCGGACTCGCCGGCAAGAGCGTGGAGACGCCGCGTCCTGCCGCCATGAGCCGTTGCTGCGCTAGCGAGATCGCCGCCGCGCTGGAGCGCCTGATTGCCGGCGAGGCCTTTCTGGCGGATCGCCCCTGGCAGCAGATCTGGTGGGGCGTGATGCGGCTCGACCTGCTCAGCGGCTGGCGCCTGGCGATTGGGATCGAGCGCGATCAGCTGGGGGCCTGCCAGTCGGCCACCGCTCCCGATGGCCGGACTTGGGTCTACGGATGTCAGCGCGACGACTGGACGCTGGGGCCGCAGGCCAGGGTTCTCGATCCGGTGGCCCTGCTACCTGCCGCATCGCGTCGGGCGCTGGAGCAGCGGCTGCGCACAGCCTGCTGCTGGCCGGCGCCCCTGCAACAGGAGGCGGCCGCTCTGATCTCCCTGGCGCAGCTGCAGCGGATTAGCGGCCGAGCAAAAGGGGGCCCGCTCCAGTCCTCGGGCAGCACCAAGGACGAGAAGGCACCCAGGAGAGCCAAGCTGCAGCAAGGCTTGTGATTGCTGGGCGTATCGCGTCCTATGCCTTAGCGTTGCCCTGAAAACCTCAGCCTTGTGAGGCATGGCCGAATCCTTCGCTGACATCGAGGCTCGCCAGGCCGATGCGCGCCTCGCCTTCGGGCGGATGCTGCGGCAGTGGCGCGAGCGCAACGGCTGGACCCAGTACACCGTGGCCGACTGGGGCAAGGAGGCTGGTTTCGCCGCGATCAGCTACGGCAACCTCAGCGTGATCGAGCAGGGCAAGGCCGGCGAGCTGCGCCGGCCGGCCTTCTTCCAGCTCGCCGAGGTGAATCGCCGTCTAATTGAAAAGGACTGGGGCCGGATCAAGACCCAGGCCCTCAAGGAGCGGCTGAAGGACGCCACGCCGATCGTCGATGACGACGGCAGCCCCTGGGGGCCGATCGAGCTTTGGAGCTGCTACGTCGGGTTGCGGCCAGTACCAACCGCCTACGCCGTCAAGCCCCGTCCCGAGGCCCCCTCGGTTGCCATGAAGGAGGCACAGGAGCTGAGCCGCGCCTGGCGAGATCAGGTCAGCCAGGCGGTGGAGAGCAGTGGACTGGATCCCTTCGAGGCGATTCAGGCGATTGCCCGGCTGGCTCCGGCGGGCCAACGCAAGCAGCTACGCACCGTGCTCACCTCCTTTGGCGACTACGAGCCGGCCGACCTGCAGGAGCTATGGGACGGCGAATGGCTGCCGGAGTGCTGGATCCGCAGCTGGAAGGAGAGCTGCTCAGCACCAGCAACCAAGCAAAGCAGCAAGGCCTCGTAGTTCCGAGGAGGTATTGCGGCTTGCGTTAGCGAGCCCCTAAGATTCGCGCCATGCGGGCGACGGTCCCGCCCTAGGCCCTATGGATCCCCTTGTTCACCATGCTCCGCCTGAGGCGGAGCCGCTCTCGCCCCATCAGCAGCACTGGCGCGCGGAAGCCCAGATGGCGGAGGCCCTTTCGGAATTCCAGGCCCAACTGCAACCCGCCAGTGAGCTGACGCTGCTGGCTGTGATCGAGGCCGCCAAGCCGGCCTTTGCGCGCGGCTTCAGCTTCTCGGTGCGCAGCGGCAGCGGCGGCACCACGGTGCTGCTCATGCACAAGGGTGGCTCCCAGCAGAGTGCCGATGACGACAGCTACGACGCCGACTTCTCGATCAGCGCCCGCCTGCTCGCCGGCCTGCTAGGCATTCCCGTGTTCGCATCTCCTCGCCCCAGCAAGGACGAGGAGAGCACTCCAAAGCAGAAGGCCGAGGTTGTCACCACGGCCCCATCCGCATCAGCCGCTGGAGCTCAGGCAGTGATTGAGCACGCGCCAGAGGGAGTCATGCCCGAGCAAGGCGACGAGGAGCTTCTGGATCCTGAGCTGGAGACCCCCTCTACTGCTGAGCCCCTCGATCCCCAGCTCGAGCCGCTGAGCGCAGAAGAGATCACCACCCTCACCGCGATGCTCAAGGCGATGGCCCGCAATGACAAGGAGAGCTGGAAGCGCTTCACGATCGCCTTCCGCTCCCACTTCCAGGTGCCGAGCACCGCCCGCACCATCACCGATCGCGTCACCCAGCGCCGCCATGCCGACTTCATCGACCGCTTCGAGCGGGAACTCGCGGAGCCGATCGGATGAGCAGCTGCAACTGCGCCATGCCGTTCTCCTGCTCAACGCCGTGGCCGATCAACGCGAGCGCGACCTGGCCGATCGCTTCTACCGGGATGTCCCCGATGGCCGCATCCAGGGTCTGCTGCGGGGGGCCTGTGACCTTCATCTGCTGCGCTGGCTCGCCAGCGCCGTCGAAAGCTGCTGCGAGCCGCCACTGGCTGCTGCAGCACAAGGTCACCGGCCAGTTCCTGCAGACCATCTGCCAGTGGATGCCGGTCTGGACATCCAGCCCTGAGGCGGCCTGGCAGTTCCACCTGCCCCAGCGGGCCACGGCCCTGATCCATGACGTCGATGGACTCGGCGCGGCAATCGAGGAGCTGCGGCTGGTGGCGATCCAGCGGTGCCCACCTGCGCCGGGGCGGACGCCCCAGTGGATCGTCGATGGCTGAGCACATACCCGCACCTCCCGCACCACGCGGCGGCCACCGCCGGATTGCCTACGGCCACCGGCAACACGAGCAGTCCGCCAGCCGAGACCCGGGCCACTACCTGCAAGCAAAGGTGCGCAGCGATGTCTGGCAGGTGCTGGAGCAGCTGCGCCAGCAGCACGGCCTCTCGATCAGTGGCGCCGCCCATCACCTGATGCGCCTGGGCGCAGGACTCGATCCCCTCCCTCCCCTCAACACCCACACCTCTTCTCATGGCGATTGAACTGAACGACGGCGCCCGCAGCGCCGCCCCTGTGATCCGGCTGCAGCGCCTCGGCGAGGTGGCCCAGCTGGCGGTGGTGCGCACCGAGCAACGCAACCGGCTGCGCAAGAACCTGGCTACGGGCGAGATGGAGCCGATCCCTAACGGCAAGGACCGCAGCGGCAACCCCAAGGTCAAGCAGGAGATCGTCATCCACTGCGTGGCGATGCCGGGCACAACGATGGAGGCCAAGCTCGGCGATGAGGCCGCGGTGCCGGCACCCGGCGAGCGGGTGCGCGTGATCCTCAAGGCCAAGGGCTTCGGGGACTGGATCGAAGCCCGCAAGCAGCACCGCCGCGGCAAGCTCAACGTCGGCGACGTGCTGACGCTGGAGACCCGCTGGGCGCTGCAATACGACCAGGACGGCAACCCCAAGGGCACCAAGATTGAGACCCAGGCCGAGGCTGATGCGGTGCCCCGCAACGTCACGGTGGGCTTCTACGGGCCGGTGCACCTCACAGAAGGAACCAGCAACCAGTGGATAGAAGCGGCGGAGCAGGCCTATCGCAATGACCAGAGCGCTGAACGTCAGCAGCGCGCCATCCCCCTGGACGCCGGCGATGACTTCGCCGACGAGTTCGGTGACGACGAGGAGCTGCCCTTCTGATGAGCAGGCCTTCCACCCCACGGCGACCCCAGCTGCCGCCGCTCTGCCGCCGGGCGCAGCATCGCCACACCCTGGTGTCGATCACCAACCTGCGGCACCTGCATCAGTTGCTCTGGCTGGTGCTGATCTTTCAGGTGAGCACCTTGCTGCTGGTCACCGCTGGACCGGTGCCGAGATCAATCATTAGCCCTCTGCTGCGATGACCAGTTCCTTTCCTCGAGCAGCTCGGGCCTGGATCAGCACCGCCGAAGCCTGTGAATTACTCGGCATCAGCCGCGAAACCCTGCGTCAGCTGCGGCTGCGCGGGGTGCTGCAACCCGGCAAGCACTTTCGCCGCTGGGGCTGCACCGAAGGCAAAGGGCCCCTGCAGTGGCACCTGGAAAACGTGGAGGCCAGCATCACGGGCTGGAGCAGGCGGCATCTGCGGCACTGAAAGCCACAAGCCGGACGTAGAGTCGTGTCTCTACGGGTGGCCGGGAACGGCCCAAGGCGTTCCTTGACCCAGTCCAAACCTCAAGGTCGTTCAGCTGACGCCAGCCAGCACTTCCCGCAAGCGATCCGCCGCTGGGGGAACAGCCTGGCGGTCAGGCTCCCGGCGGATTGCTTGCGTCAGGCCGGGCTGCAAGAAGGCGATGAGATCGACATCGTCGTTGGACCAGACGGCCGCCTGAGCCTGGAGCCTCTGCGCAAGCTGGATCGCTCTGCTCTTGCCACCGATCTGCGCCAGCTGCAGGCCACCATGCCCCTCACCCCATCGGTGATCGAGCAGTGCCGCGCTGGTGAGCGCTGGTGATGACAGACCATCAATGATCTATCTCGACACCAGCGTCGTGGTGGCTCTGCTCACCCCGGAAGAGAGCAGTTCGCTCGCCCTCGACTGGTTTGCGCAGTCCCGCGAACCCTTGATCAGTAGCGACTGGCTGATCACCGAAACCCACAGCGCCCTTGGCATGAAGCAGCGTCTTCACGGCCTCAGTGCTGAGGCACGCCTGGCCGCTGGGGAGCAATTCGAGCGCCTGCTGCAGGGCGGAGTTGAACTGCGCTCGCTCGATCGCGGCCGCTTCCGTCAGGCGGCCGAGCTGCTTCAGGATCCGGCCCTCGGCCTGCGGGCTGGTGACGCCTTGCATTTGGCGGTGGCGCTGCACAGCCGCTGCACCCAGCTGGCCAGCTTCGATATTCGGATGCAGCAAGCGGCACAGACGCTTGGCCTAATGCCTGCCCTCCCGTAGCCAAATGGCCAGCAAGCGCAGCCTCAACAGAGGCACACGCTCCTACCGAAGAGTGGCTTGTCTTGCAGGCTCAAGCCAGGAAGTTGCAACTACAGGAGAGATCTAGTAGCGAATGGCCGGCGGAGATCTGAGTTTCTCTAGGCAAAGATTCATGCCTGTAATGAATCCCCTCGAGTCGGCAGCGGCTAGGAGTGGGTTGCGCTAGCCCCTCCGATGAGAACAAGAAGAAGTGCCTTGATAGCAACTCTCGTCTGCTTTCACATTGCACTGCCTGTGATAGCGGTCGAGAACATGCCTTCCAGCAGCAATGAAGTTGTCAACTACCTTGATTTGTACATCAGGGACTACAAGGCAAAGGCGCTACCTTTTTCAAAAGTACTCTCGACGGGTCAAGGTGGCATCGAAAGGTGCTTTTCGATCAGGCTTACAGGGGCAGGCTTTGCTTCATCTCTTGTCATTTCTATGACGGCTACACTTCAAAGTGGAGTAGTTATTACTTGGAGCTACAGCCATACGAGAGCACATGTTTTGCACTGGCTGGCGGCTGCAATACAATCACCTTCCCAAAGCCTGACTCTCGTATAAAGATCAGCGTCGGGAGCCAAGAGTTTGATGTGGTAATGACCGACGAGAGCCGGTATCGATATTACTTGCCACTTGCGCTAAGGCAGGCGATGGTGGCTAGTGACGGCATCCCTGTAACTATTAAGACGACATGGGATAAGTATCGCAATTACAGGGTTGGGGATGAATCTCGGAAGCTGCTAGTCGCGGTGCTCAACCAAAATGATGAAATCGAACCGCCACGCATGGTTGATTCATCTATTCAATCAGTGGAAGAAAGGCTTAACGAGCTCATGAAGCTGCGTGAGAAGGGTCTGATTGATGAGCAGGAATACAACCGGCTCAGGCAAAAAGCTTTAGGCCTCTATGTCAGTGCAAGGATCCTGCCCATCTCAACCTGCGTCAAAGTGCTTCATCGCTTAAGCGGCGCGCTGCTTTCGCAAAGGCATCATCAACCACGTCATCTCCGCACCAACGGCTGTAAGCAGCAAGATGGGTTTCCACTGAGTGGCCCATGGCTGCTGCAACCACCTTGGGCGGTAGCTCGCAAATAACGTGAGCGCGATGGGCATAACCGTGGCGGCAGGAATAGAGAACCAGCTTTTCGCCCTTTTCTTCATATTCGCGCCGTAGCTGTTGCCAGAGAGGACGCCGCCGCATATAGGTGCCAAGGTCCTCAGCGCCATGACCTGGTCGCATCGGCGGCATGCGGTCAGCTCGAAATGCTTTCTCGAGCTCCCAGGGCTTGGCCCATTCGTCACATGGCAGCAGTCGCAAAACCCTTGATCGGGTGCGACCTCGACTGGAAACCTTCTGGTAGGTGGTCCAGAGCTGCCCTTTCTGGAACTCCAGGTGTTGCAATTCTTCCGGCCGCAGACCGTAGGCAGCCATTAACTGAAACGCCAATCGCCAGCGCAGATCAGGTATGGCCTCTGCCAAATCCAGCACATGGCTGGTCTCAATGGGTGTTGTAATCCCCCGTTCTTCTCGCTTGCGGCCCACATAGATAGAGAGATCAAGCGGCGGTGCCCAGGATGAAGGTAAGCGTTCTGAATCGACGCCCCAACGTAAAAGTGCTGCCGTGAATTGAACCTGTAACTGACGGCCACGCGATCCGGGCCTGTCCTTCCAGGACTCAATCACGCCCTCCAGTAATTGTTTAGGTGAAATGGGTCGACGCTTTCCGCCAACGGCCTCGAGGATTACACCCATTCGCCGCCAATAGAGCTGATCCCAGGTGCTCTGCTTGATTGCCCCACTGCTGAGTTTGTGATCTTTGAATCCTTGAATTAATTGAGGCCAGTTGATTGCTTCGCTAACCGTCAATCTGATATGGCTTGATTCCTCCGTAGGAATTCGCGCGTGAGTCTCGATGGCTAGATCAAGGGGTACGCCATCGCTGTAATCGGCATGAATAGCAAGAATGGCTGCATGAATGGCCTGCCGCTCAGAAGCGGCCCAATCAAATAGCAAAACCCGCTGCTGGCGTGCACCACCTGCGGCAGAAGCTGAGACGTTCAGCAGAACCCGCCCACGCATCTCAGAAACAGTCCAGCCACTGCGAGGTCCCAGATCCGAGGTGAGCGACAAGCGCAGCGCTGCTACCCAGCCACGGTCTTTGGCTGCCCGTGCTGGGCGAGAGGCAGTGGTGGCTTTTGGCACGGCTCTAGGAAATCAGGCACGCACGACACCCCTTGCAAGAGAATCTGCAAGAGAATCACCTTTTAAGCTTGGCACGCTCCGCCACTGCCCGCCATCGGCTGGCAGGGCAAAAGCCAGTGACAACAATGGTTTTGAGCCAGTAAATCCAGTTATTGCAACCGGTCCGAAGGACCCCATTTCACGAGCTTTGGGAGCCCTGGCCGGCATGTTGCTGCTCCCCTTCAGCCTGTTGATGGGGCTGGGTTTGGCCTACTTCCATTTCCACACCATCCCCTCGGTAGATCGGGTGTTGGCCGGGGTGGTGGCTGCGGCAGCAGGGATGGCCCTTTCCATGGGCTTCAAGATTCTTGATCAGTATTGGAATGATCGGGTTGCTTTGTTGCTTGCTGCGGTGGTCTTTCTGGCACTCAGCTTGTTTGACCAGCGCTTGATCCCGGTTGTGTTGATCACTGGTCTGTTGGCCATGGCTTGGTATTGGCCCCGCCG
>NZ_JAGQBD010000010.1:0-85360 GCF_024345455.1 Cyanobium sp. T1G-Tous | reverse complement strand
ACGGTTTCAACTTCAACCAGTCGATCCTCGACGGCCAAGGCCGTGTGGTGAACACCTGGGCAGACGTTCTCAACCGCGCTGGTCTGGGTATGGAAGTGATGCACGAGCGCAATGCTCACAACTTCCCCCTGGACCTGGCTGCTGCTACTGCCACCCCCGTGGCACTGACCGCACCTGCAATCGGTTGATAGTCAACAGCCCAGCTACGGCTGGGAAATAACGGAATCCCAAAAGCTCCCTCTCACCAGGGGGCTTTTTTATTGGCTGGGTAGTTGTTGCGCAAGTTGTTGCCCAATCTGTTGCACAACAAGCTGGGCAACTAGCTTGGATGGAGAACAGTTGGCAGTGCTTCAGGCCCTCCGCCGGTGGTCAGAGACGCAATCAGATGGGCTTTTGCACCATGAGCAATGCCGCTTCCACTGTTAGACCGGGGCCGAAGCCCAAAGCCAGACATGGGCCGTCGTGGCGCGCCGAGGTGCGCAGTCGCTCCAGGATGAACAAAATAGTTGCCGACGACATATTGCCGAAATGGCGTAATACCGCAGTGGAGAGATCGATCTGGGCGGGTTGCAACCCAGCGCTCTCTAGTACCGCCCCAAGGATGCGGGGGCCGCCTGGATGAACGGCCCAGGTTTTTACTTCTGGCAGCGTCAGACCCATGCCCGTCAGCCACTGCTCCAGCCACGGGCGCAGCTGGGCGGCGATGCGACTGGGGACTTTGGATGAAAGAACCATGGAAAAACCATGATCTTCAATGATCCAGCTCATCAGATCTTCAGTGCCGGGCAGCACCGTTGAGGATGAGGCGACTAGCTCCAGGCCTGTTTTATTGGTTGAGCCCACACGAGAGCCATCGGCAGCTACCGCCACCACCGCGCCGGCACCATCAGCGAATAGGGCATTGGCCACGATGTGGTCGGGGTTCCAGCCCTCCTGCAAGTGCAAGCTGCACAACTCCACTGCACACAGCAGCACGCAGGCACTGGGATCAGCTTCCACAAAGGCCCGTGCCACCCGCAGTCCGTTGAATGCCCCGTGGCAGCCCATGAAACCCACATGAGTTCGGGCCACATCCATCGCTAGTGGCAGTTTGGCGATTAAGGCAAGATCGAAGCCAGGGGCACCGAAGCCCGTGCATGAAACGGTGATCAAGTGGGTGATCGTGCTTGCCTCGATACCGGCATCCTTAAGCGCTAGACGGGAAGCCTCTAGGGCTAGCTCAAGCGCTGCCGGTTGGTAGCGCCTCATCCGCTCAGCCGTTGAGGGGTTGCTGGAGTCAGGCAGGGGAATGCAGTGGCGGTGCATCACCCCTGAGCGTTGGTAGATCCTCTCCAGCAGGCGTTGTTGACGGGGGCTGGCGTTGCCCATCTGCGGTGCAAGGGCCAGGGCTTCTTGCTGGCTGATGCGCCTTTTAGGCACCGCAGTGCCAAGACCAATTAAGGACAAGGGCATGATCGATCAGGCCGTCGAGCAGGGCAGGGCGGGCCTTTGCAGATGCCCAATCATGGAGCTGGCGGCTGAGGGGAAGCTCCCCGCCAGCCTGTGCAGGCCCCAGCTGATCCTGGGTTGCCGCAAAACCACTGCCAGCACTTGGCATGATCTCTGCCGCTGTTTGACCCAACGGCGGTGAAGGTGCCGCCATTCCGTCTCAATCGCGCCATCCCACTGCTCCCTTCCTCGCAGCACAAGCGGTAGGGCAGCTAACGAAGAGGTCAGAGCCCAGCCCATGCCTTCGCCGGTGAAGGGCTCCACATAGCCGGCGGCATCACCGAGCAGCAGCAGCCTGTGGCCCGCAAGCGGAATTGTGCGACGGCTGAGCGCTGCGGTGAGTTGCCAGGCTGCCTCTTTCAGGCCAGGCAAGGGCGCAAAGCCCGCTTCAGCAAGGATATTTTGGCAAAGCAGGGCCGCTCCACCACCGGAGCGCAGCATGGGCCGATCGAAGGCACATGCCAGGTTGATTTCCCCGCTCTCGGTTCGCACCAGACCCACATAACCGCTTCGGCCCACAGCCATTTGCAGCACACCGGGTGGGAGCGCGGCAGCTTCCCCTGGCAATACACAACCTGCGCCAATTCGACTGTGGGGCTCGATGCTGGTGCTGATCTCAGCCTCGTCATCGATGGCGCGGTGGCTGAGACCCGCCGCGATCAACACCACCTTGGCGCTGACACTCCGCCTTGCAGTGCCTTTTTGCAACAACACTTCCCGGTCTGCTTCTAAGCCGGTGGCGGCGGCGCCCAGCACGGCTCGGGTGCCCGTCAGCACCGTGGTACCAGCAGCAACAGCTGCTTCCAGCAGCGCCTGATCGAGGCGAGAGCGGGACAGGACCCGGCCAGCTCCCAGGGCGATCGGGCTCACCAGGCCAGCTACCCCCAACTGCAGCCGCTCAAGGGATAGGCCTCCCTGGTCTGTAACTAGGTCGGCAAGTCCTGCGGCTTCAAGTGCTGCAAGGGCCTGGGGGCTGAGGCAGGCCCCACAGACTTTCCAACGAGGGAAGAGGCGCTGCTCAACCAGCAACACGCGCACGCCGCGACTGGCCAGACCATGGGCGGCAAGGGCGCCGGCTGGTCCAGCACCCACTACCACCACATCCCAGCAAGGCGAAATATGCAACGGTCCGAGTTCAGGCGTTGGCTGCATTACGGCTCCAGGAGAGCAGGAAGCGCTCGGGCCAGAACTTGGTGATCTGGGCACCCACTAGGCCAGCCGCTGCGGCCAGCTGAGCCACCTCGTCGAGCTGAAAGGCACCCCCCACCGAGAGAGGTCCATCGATATGAACGATCGGTGAGCGACTCAGCAGTCGGGTGCCGATCCAGGTGAGCAACAGATCAATGTGGCTGCGGATTAGGTCGTGCACCAACAGCTGGTCGAGGGTGGCGGCGGCCATAGAGCGCAGCAGGCTTTCGGCATCGACTTCCGTGAGGTGATGCAGAAACAACGAGGTGGTGATTAAGTGATAACCGCCAGGAAGAGGGGAATTTATTGCGTCGGTTTGGAAGAAATGAGTCTCCAATCCCTCCGCCTCAGCGGCTTCCCTTGCCAGGGAGACAGCTTCAGCGCTGATGTCACAGCCATGCACCACCAGATCAATCCCCTCCCGCTTTGCCATGCGACTAATGGCACGCACCGTGTCGCCCCCACCGCAGGCCACATCTAGGAGGCGCAACCGCCGAGCGGGATTCAGTATTGCTAAGCGACGGATATCAGGAAAGAAGCAAGCAGCGCTGCGGGTCATCGCATTTATGCGGCCCAAGCCAAGCAGGGCTGCTTGATGAGCCTGGGGATCAAGACCTGGCTGATCCATCAGCTCTGGCCTCAGCTGTCGCTGACCAAGCTGACTCCATAACTGGGGCAGGGGCACTGTTAGGGCCGCTTGGAGATCAGCGAATTTTGGCTGCAAATTTCCCAGTTGGTTGAAATCTTCTACCAATTCTAGGAATGTAAAGGCCAATAACAGCTAGACGTTGACAACCTGACAAAGAGTGGGGCTGATAATTTTCTGCAGCGCAGTGCTGCAGTTAGATAGTTTATAAACAGAAGGGAAGAAACTGGGTGCGGCAGGTTGCGTAAACGTCTACCAGCGCTGTGAGTCCGATTTGATGGGCGATGCCGGAACCAGTAAGCCCTTCGGTAATGATGCCGATTACAATACCCAACATTGCTGCCCGGCCATTAAAAAGTTCGACTCTTTTGAGTTGTTCCAATAGAATCAATTCTTCGGCCCGATGCTTAAGCCATTCACGACCAGCTGGAGTGTTTGTCATTATTTGCCGCGAAGATGAAGGAATTAGAAGCTCAACGATGCTGAGGGTCGCGACTACCTGGATCGCGGGCTCAGATCAGTGGGGCGACTGAGCACGTATGTGGTCATACCACCAAGCACCACCACAAGGGCGATCACGGTAAAAATTGCAGCGGTGTAATCGGTTTCCATGGTGATCAACCCAGGCCGAGTTGGGAAAGGATGCCTTGGCCGGTGAGCAGCTCAGTGCCGAGGCCGATTACGAAACCGAGCATGGCGAGGCGACCATTCCAGGTCTCCGCAAACTCAACGAATCCGAAGCGGGAAACAGTTTCGGGCATGAGTCTTGTGATTTATTACCGTAATTGTAACGCAATGTGAAGAGGGCCTGTTGGGGTGAGGTCCCGTGGGCTTCTGCCGGATTCGGCGCTGTCTGTGCAAGCCGTTAATAGTCAGTCGAGGTATGGATCCAGGAAGCTGAGCGGCCTTGCCATCGATGCCGAGAAGCCGAGGATGCCGCGGTCCTTGTGGCTGTACAGCAGGCTGTTGTCTTCCTCCAGCAGGAAGGTGCCACCGCGCTGGGTAAGAAAGTCGTCGCAGGGTACATAGGTGCGCCAGTTGCCCAACACCTCGCTCATGTTGCGCAGGCGGACCGTGGCCAGTTCGAAGGGGCGCTGGAATCCGGTACCGCCAGCCTTAGCAAAGAACGAACCTTTAATTGGCGGCAATGGGCCGGCTTGGATAGTCTCCTCGTCGCCGATTCGCTGGGGAGCCGCTCGATCGCCCGTGTACCCGCGCAATACCTCGGCCAAGGTGCCTGGGGAACCGATGCCGGCGCACATCAAAAGCAGGTTGGGCCAGGGGCCGCCGATCTGCTGCAGACCCTGGTAGAGGCCCAGGGCACGGTGCAGCTTCGGGTCTGCATCCACCTGCAATAGCTCGCGGGGAAAGCCTGTGAACTCGCAGAAGCGATCGGCTCCTGCGGCCTGGCCGATGCCGATGGCCAGCACGGCGATCCCGGCAGTCTCCAGCTGTGGCAGGGCGGGAACCAGGGCCTGGGCGTATTCGAGGCTGTCGAAATCCCCCAGCTGGGGTAGCAGAAGCACCAAACGGCGTTGTCCCCTGCCCATCCCCGCAACGCCAGCTAGCCGCTCCACAAGTTCAGCGGCTGCCATGGGCTTGGTATCTGAGCCCGGGGAATCTGGGGCTAACTCGCTGCTGGACATGGGGATCGCTGCGCTGTTGAGGTAGCCATCGTGGCGCCGAGCCGGCGAAGATCCGGCTGCCTGGCGATCCATCTTTTTAATCAACAGAATCGGGTGTTGCCGGGAACAGGAGCTATGGCAGTTGAGGAGCGCAGGGCTGGAGCCGCGCGCAACATCCTGCTAACTGGTGGCAGCTCCGGGATCGGCTTTCAGGCGGCAACCCTGCTGCTCCAAGCTGGCCACCACCTCATCATTCCCTGCCGGGATGGGACCACCGCCTCGCTCCTGCGCCAGCGCCTGAGCGGCAGCATCGATACCCCTACCTGCGATCTGGCCGACCTGAGCAGCATCGGTCGCTGTGCTGAAGCCTTGCTGGCAAAGGGCGAGCCGATCGACACCTTGGTGCTCAACGCTGGCTTGCAGTACAGCGGCATGGTCGAGCCCCGCTGGTCGGCCCAGGGGTTTGAGCTCACTATCGCCGTCAACCACCTAGGCCACCAGGCCCTGCTGCAGCAACTCTTGCCCCTTTTGATCCGCGGTACAGCACCTCGCTTGGTGGTAACCGCATCAGAGGTGCATGACCCCACCAGCGCCGGAGGGAAAGTGGGTCTCCCGGCTGGCCTCGGGGATCTTGCTGGCCTGCGCCAGGGCCCTGGCTCGCTAATGCTGGATGGCAGCAGCGGCTTTAATGCCGAGAAGGCTTACAAAGACAGCAAACTCTGCAACCTGCTGATGGCAAGGGAGGCGGAGCGGCGCCTAAGGGAGCAGGGCACGCTGCTGCCCGTACTCGCTTGGAGCCCGGGGCTGGTGATTCCGCGCAGCCAGGGTGGCTTCTTCCGCTACAGCCGCAGCCATAACCCCTTGGGCCAGGCCCTTTTCGCCTTCGTTGCCCGCGACCTGCTGCGGCTCACCGAAACTCCCCAGAGGGCTGGCGCCATGCTGGCAGGTCTCGCTGATGGCTCAAAACCGCACGCCAGTGGATTTCATTACTTGAGCAATCGAGTTGTGGGGCCAGGTCGGCTGCGTTTTGAGGCCAGCCAACCCAGTGCGGAGGCGTGCTCCGATCCATTAGCGCGGCTGTTGTGGGATCTCAGCGCCGCAGCAGCAGGCCGCTAAGCCACGTTTCATATTTCTTCATATTAAGATTCAGCAAAGCGGAAAGTCCGATGAACGATTTGCTGGCAGTCATTTATTTGGTTTTCTTTGCGGCCATCGCTGGCGGCGCCTTTGCTCTGATGTCCCAAAACTTGCGTAGTTCCCAGCAGGGAGATTCCCTTCAGGCCCCTCGTAAACGCAGCAGGGTTCACCCAGAGGCTCCCCAGCCAGGCGATGAGGTGCTTTACGTCGACTTCAGCCGCGAGCGTTTAGAGCAGATCTATCAGCAGACCCCTTGATTTTGGAAATAAATGCGTAGTAAGTGAAAGTTTGGCGAAACGGACTTAACCTGCGCACTTAATAAATTCCCATAAATGGGTATTTCCGTGGCAGCCGCTGCTCCGCCCCCAGATGCGCCGCTTCACCAGCAAATGGACTGGTTGGGCACGCAGATATTGGCATTCGGCAGTGAACCTGGTGAGTTGCGCTTTGACAGTGATGCCTTAGCCGAGGAAATCGGCCTCACTGTGAAACTCATCTGTTTTGAGGCCCGCCAAATCAGCCAGCCTTTTGCCCATCGTGCCCACTGCTTGCTGGCAGGTCGGATGGCAATCAGCGCAGCAACTTATGTGCCCTTAGTTGCCAGCACCTCGGATCACAGTGACAGCACTCTGGAAATCCCCTACTTCGGCAGCACCCGTTTTCGCATTGAGGGCAAGGACTGGTTTGATCGGGCTGGCCAGCAGGCGATCTATCTGCCAGGTCAATCCTTTTCTGTTGAGACCGGCCACTTCAATGGCTTGCTCTTCAACCTCAACCCCCAGCGGCTGGCCACGACTATTAGCGAGGTCAGCCGCCACCGCGTGCCGCTCGAGCTGGCAGAGCGCTGGGTTCAACGGCCTGTGGCGATAAACCTGGCTGACCCCCGCGTAAAGCACCTTCAGCGCCATTTAGAAAGCGCCCTCCAAAACCTTGCCCTGCTTCACGGCATAGGTTCCGGCCATCCCGATGCGCCTTTAGCTCTTGGAGTTGAAACACTGGCCTACCGCTCCAGTGCCCGCATGATCGTCATTGCCCTGGGATAGGGCCTAGGCAAACGCGACTGGGCGCTTCACGTTTCTTCATCAAGCTTGCCAAGATTGGAGAAGAAATCAATTCACCATGTCCACGCCCCTGCTTCTTGAACTGTTTGGAGGCTTCTTGGCTGCCTGTATGGCCCTTTGGTTTGTGGCCCTCAGCCGCCCTGCAGATCAACCGGCTGCAGCCCAGAGCCCTGAGAATGATCTATGGATCACTACTGGCCAAGTCCAACGGATTCGTTCCTTTCTAGAGGCCTATGTGTTGAAGCCAGGTGGGGTTGCGTCGCTTGGCCTGCTGCTGCTTCGCTTGGCTATCGGCGTGATGATGATTCACCATGGCCATGAAAAACTGGCTGATCCACAGCAATTTGCCAATACCTATGTGGCATCTCTGCACCTGCCATTCCCCTTGTTTTTTGCCTATGCAGCTGGCTTCTCAGAGCTGATCGGCAGTTGGCTGGTGATTCTCGGCTTGCTGACTCCCGTTGGAGCTCTTGCCCTCACCGGCACAATGACAGTTGCTGCCTACCAACACATCCTTACCGCAGGGCTCAACATTTATGTACTCGAGCTGGTAGTCCTCTATTTGGGCGGCAGCCTTGCCCTGTTGCTTGTTGGTCCTGGCCGTTTTTCATTTGATGCCGGCATGCTTCCAGGTCTGCTCGTTAAGCCAGCTGTTCGTATTAAGCCAGAAACTTCTGCTCCCTCAGCTGGCATTTCAGGATTGGCACCTGCTTACGTGCCAATCAAAGCCAGCAACTCAAACCGCTGAATCTGCTGGCTGTTTTGCCTCGGCTTAATGGATAGCCTGCCCCCATGGCGCCCCCTCTTGCGAGCTGCCCTGCGGAGGGAGGGCAAATCCCCTAATAGCCGCTGGCTGCAACTTGCAACTGTCGGCTGCGATGGCACCCCCAGGGTGCGCACCTTGGTGTTTAGGGGCTGGTCAGCTCCAGCGGTTTTGGATTTGTTCACTGATGGTCGCAGTGAGAAGGCCAGCGAGCTGCGAAATTTGCCAGACGCGGAAATCTGCTGGCTTTTGCCTCGGGCACGCAGCCAGTTTCGATTGCGCTCAAGGCGCTGCCAGCTTCCTGCAGCGGAGCTGCTGATCCAGCGGCAGCACCACTGGCAAAGCCTCACCCCTTCCGCGAGGGCCTTATGGGGCTGGCCTGAGCCAGGAATTCCCCTTGAGCTGGAGGCAGCCTTTCCCCAGGAACTTGGCGACACCACACCGATGCCGAGTCACTTTGAACTGCTGAGCTTTGAGGTGCATCAGGTTGAGTTACTGGAACTTGGCGGGCAACCACACCGGCGCAGGCGCTGGTGCGCCTCTGGCTCCTGGTCTGAAGAGCTGCTGAACCCTTGATTCGGCCATTTGGGAGTGATCCATCACACCCAGCTCCTTTACGGAGTACCTTTTACTTGGTAAAAGCGCAGCTGTATGCGAATTACGCAGTGAAACGGTGAGCACCTGGTTGCCCTAACGGCACTAGAGGCATCTAGTTTGGTAGATGCCTGTGCCCTGTTGGTATTGGCTTCTGAGGCTGCTCCCCCGGAGGCCTTACCCCCTGTCTTGGCAACTCTGCTTGGTCAGTTGTTTGACGGCTTGAAGTCAGCCGCTGAACCAGCAAAGCCCGACCAAAAGCATCCCTCAACGCCTCCCTGTTGAACAAAATCGGAGTCGGCTTGCGATGAAGGTTTCTCATCACGGCGATCATCATCTGATCTGCCTCAGTTCCGAGGAGGTTGGCCTACTGGTTGATCTTTGCCACGCTGGAGCTTTTTCGGACCATCTGCCTCGCTCTGCCGCCAGACAGCAACGCCTTCATAACTTCCTTTGGCAGGTTCAACAATCGCTGCTACTAGGTGTCCAGCAGCGCTGGGGACGCCGGGCCAGCTGATTTTATACCCGTGGGGCTGGATTGAGTGCTTGTCGCAGAATTTCTAGGCGTTTGCTGTTGACCCCCAGATCTGAATCGCCAAGCCGCGAGACTGATCGAGCCTGGAGAATTCCATCCTCAGTATCGGCGTATAGCTCCAGATCGTCGACGAAGCCAAACAGGGAGCTTGTTGCGGTTGCGTGCAGATAGCCCTCAGCTCGCTCCACAATCTCGGTACCGGCCATAGCTTCAATCACGGGAACCAGGCTTTCGAGGGCGCTTTGGGGAGTATCTCCGCTTCTCTGCTCGATAGGCCAATCCGCCCTTGCGCAGTGTGCTGGCGTGGGACAAGGGGCTAGGGCGCCGTCGTGCACGCCCAGTTCGATTGGTATCGGACCAACGATGTGAAACAGGGCCAGGCTCAGCACTACGGCCAGATGCTGCAGCAGATAGATCATCGCGGGCTCAGGTGGGGGAGATGGGTAGATGCCACCGTAACCAGGTTGGCTCGACTGGCTGACTCCAGATTGATTAAAATTTCGGAGCGGTTTTCCTCTTTGATGCCATGGGGCCGCTTCAAATCGTTTGGTTCAAGCGCGATCTACGCAGCTTCGATCACAGGCCCTTGTTGGAGGCGTCGCTGCGGGGACCAGTCCTGCCGCTCTACGTGGTGGAGCCAGACCTGTGGAGCGAGCCAGACAGCTCCGCCAGGCAGTGGGAGTTTTGCCGCGAATGCCTTGTAGAGCTGCGAGAGGTCCTTGCCGGTCTTGGCCAACCACTCGTGGTGCGCATCGGTGCGATTGAGCAGGTGCTGGATCGGGCCCATCGCCAGTTTGGAGTAGCTGGCTTGTGGAGTCACGAGGAAACTGGCAACGGCTGGACCTACGCCCGCGACCGGCGCGTTGCCGAATGGGCCCGCCTGCACGGCATTGAATGGCAGGAGATTCCGCAATTTGGCGTCACCCGGAGGCTCAGCAAGCGAACGGGTTGGGCAAAGCGCTGGGAGCAGCGCATGGCCGAGGAGCTAAGCGCCGCGCCACCCAGTCTCACCCCGCTGCCCCGGCTCGACCCCGGTCACTTGCCCATGGCGGCAGAGCTAGGACTTGAGCCCGATTCCTGCCCTGGGCGGCAAAAGGGGGGGCGATCCCAAGGCTTGACAACCCTCGCTTCCTTCTTGGATCAGCGCAGCCGCTCCTACCAAGCTGGGTTGTCTAGTCCCAATACGGCAGACGTCAGCTGCTCGCGCCTTTCGCCCCATCTCAGTTGGGGCAGCTTGTCGATGCGGGAGGTAGTGCAAAAAAGCCGCCTGCGACGCCAAGCCCTCGCGGTAGTCCCCTGGCGGCGTTCCCTGCAGCGCTTTGATGAACGCTTGCACTGGCATTGCCATTTTATCCAGAAGTTGGAATGCCAGCCAAGCCTCGAATACAGCGAGCTCCATCCCCTCACTGCTGGCCTGCGTGAAAGTAATCAGGAGCGTTTGGCAGCCTGGGCAGAGGGGCGCACGGGCCTTCCTTTTGTGGATGCTTGCATGCGCTCTCTGAACGCAACCGGTTGGCTGAATTTCCGTATGCGGGCGATGCTGCTTTCCGTAGCCAGCTATCAGCTGTGGATTCCATGGCGGGAGAGCGGCGTACATCTCGCTCGTCAATTCGTCGACTATGAACCTGGTATCCACTGGAGCCAGTGTCAAATGCAATCTGGCACCACCGGCATCAATACAATCCGTATATACAACCCGCTAAAGCAGGGTCTAGACCACGATCCTGAAGGGGTCTTCATCCGCCGCTGGCTGCCCGAGCTGGCGGCTGTTCCGCCGGTGTACCTGCACACTCCCTGGACCATGGATGGCCGCACCCAGGCCCGGCTTGGCATCGAGATCGGTCGCTCCTATCCGCTGCCGCTGATCGATTGGAATAATGCGGCTGCAGTCGCACGCGATCGAGTCTGGGCCCTACGGCAGCAGCATGGCTTTGCGGCTACTGCTGATGAGATCCAGCAGCGCCACGGTTCACGGCGTTCCGGTCTGCGCTCTAGCCGCAGAAGGCTGAGCAAAGAAACCTCTGGGCAGCTCAGCTTGGATCTGCCGGGCTGAAGGCACGCATGCGAACCGATGTTTTCCAGCAGCGGTGGTCCCTCCCCTCCTGAGACCGTTGATATGGAGGCTGCCCCCTTGCCGAGGGATGCGATTATCCCCTCCCCCAACTAGGATTTAGGCACCGTCAAGGCAAGGAACAGATCAGCAATGGCAGTGCGATGAGCTGGCCGTCTAGGTTGTTATCAAAACTGATAAGGTTTGTTGGCAGGCCAGGCTTCGTTTTGGTGTTGCTAATTCTTAGCCTCGTTGGCCTTCCTTTTGTGATGGTTAACAGTCTTGCTTCGGCGACTGTAAAACAGATGGAGCTGCAAGCCGATGAGATTTCCACTTTGGCTACTGGTATTCGCAGTTACTATGCCGATAATGTAGTTGCACGCTTGCAACAAGCTGACGGCCAAGCTGTATTTACTGAAAATTACCGTGAAGTCCATGGGGGCATTCCAATACCTGCAACATTGTCCATTGAATTGGGGGCATTGTTTGATAGTGCCCATAGTGATGGTCGTATAAATTACGCTTTTCTGTCTGACTATCCGTTTGCGAAGAGAGATGTCCCACCACTTGATAGTTTCGAAGAAATGGCTTTACAGAGCCTACGCAAGGATCCTAACAAGCCTCGTATAGTTAGTCTTGAGCGCCCACTTTTTAGATCTGCTACATATAGACTTGCTACACCTGTATTTATGAGGCCAGCCTGTGTAACTTGCCACAATCAGCATCCTGATTCACCCAAGCGAGATTGGAAGGTTGGTGACGTTCGTGGCATTCAGGAGGTAACTGTGCGTGGCATTCAAGTTGATGGATTCGGCCAGATTGGATATTTAGTTGGCTATGTAGCCTTGCTTGGGGTTGTTTCTGTTGGAGCAGCGGCAACCTTTCAGCGGCAAAATAAAATGCTTTCAGTTAATAACCTACGACTTAAAGAAGGTAGTCAAAGAGAGGTTGGCTTGTCTGATAAGTTGCGCCAACAAGTCCAAGAGCTATCACTTCTTGGTTCTGTTGTAGAGAATGCAACTTTTGGAGTTTCTATTGCTGACATGAGACGAGATGATTATCCTTTGATCTACGTTAACGAAGCCTTCTCTAAAATAACAGGCTATCCTAAGGATAAAGCGGCTGGTTTCAACTGCAGGTTTCTGCGTGGACCAGACACAGACCCCAATACCACTGCTGAGATTTCCAGGGCTATTCAAGAAGGCCGTTCTTTTACATGTGAGTTAGTAAACTATAGATTAAATGGTGAACGATTCTGGAATAGATTAACAATTTATCCATTCGGTGGAAAGCCTGGTAAGCCTGATTTCTATGTTGGCAATCAGGTCGATATCACGAATATTAGAACGCTTGGACAAGCTGCTGTTGATAGATTAGCTTCACTAAAAACACCTCTTGATAATGCATCTCAGCAAGTCAATCATGCCTTGTCAATGATGCAAGATATGCAGTTTTGCGGCAATGATATAAATTTAAACCAACTTGACCTTGAGAAATTCTTAAAAGCTGAAAATGGTTTATTGGCTCAGGTTAAGGCAGAACTTGAAGCGCTAACCCTCATTGCAAGCGAACAAGATTTATCGGATACCGCGGAAATTTAACAGTGATCGGCGAACTCCTTCCGGCCTCTAATTTTCTTTCGAGCATAAAATCTCGCGCTTTTTTTGTTTTCTTGCGGGTTGGAGTTGCATCATCGCTTTTAATGTCAGCAGGTTTGGCATCTCATCTCCTGCTTGAGTCAAACAGAGAGGTGATCAGCCATGCTTACGAGATAAGATCTATTGTATCTACCTTTTTGCGTCTTGATAAGCCTTCGTTCTCTGGAGACGCTGCCTTATTGTCTCGGTACAGACTTCAGCACAACGACGATCTCAAGGAGGGAATCAACTATATTTTAGTACTTGATTCCGAAGGACGTATTGTAAAGAGTAGTCGACCTGCCTGGAACCGTCTTTTAATTGCAGATCCAATGCTGGCAAGATCTGAATCTGACGATTCCCAGTTTCGAGCGATCCGTAATTGCTTTATTGAAAATACTTCAAACTCTGCCATCTGTTTCAAAAATCATATTGGCTTTTACCTACCATTCGCCGGTAGTTTTACCCTAGCGTTGCCTGTAAAATTTATTCTTAACGATCGGGGTTTGCGACAAGATAATCATTTGGTCGTAATAAACTTTGACCCGTCAATTACCTCTTCTGGATTTGCAACAGACTTATTATTAATTGCTTTGTTTAGCTTTGTGTTTTTAGGATTGGTTTTTCTGGCATTAGCTTTTGCCCTGTATTCGCGTCTTGCCCCAGTATTGCGTAGATTCATTGATATTGATAATCTCACCGGATTGTTGAATCGTCGTGCATGCATGGATATGGGCATGCGCCTTTTGTCCCATGGAGAAGCAAATCAAGTTCCCTATGTTTTGGGCATTCTCGATTTGGACAATTTTAAAGCAATAAATGATGCCTATGGACATCAGTGTGGTGATTTTGTGCTTCAGGAGGCTGCGGCAATCTTGAGAAAATCTCTGTATGGAAATGATGATTTGTTGGCACGCTTGGGTGGCGAAGAATTTTTTGTTATTGCTCAATGTTCTTCTGCTCATGGCTTGATAATGATGGATAGATTGCGAGCGGCTGTTGAACAGCAATTGATCCAATGGCAAGGTAGACAGATCAAGTTGACAGTAAGTATTGGTGTGGTTAGCTCAGAGCATTTTGGGTATAATTTGAACCACTTATATGCTCAGGCTGATGCTGCTCTTTATCGCGCCAAGGAAATGGGGCGCAATAGGGTATGCAGCTCATCATCAGTACAAGACAACGTATTATATAATCCATGGTCGCCAGGCAAAGCATGGGCCGACTCCTTTAGCCACCATTTTGAGCCAGGTTCAGAATCAGATTCATGAGTAGTAAATACCAGGCTTCTGATCGCTTCGATGTTGTTTGTGACCTCGCTGAGGCCATCACTGGCTCAGAAGCGGCACGGGTTCTTCTTGCTAGCGTACCTCTGCCATCCAGCGAAGTTTTGGTGATCGATGGAACGGGTCGTGATTCACGACTCGATTCTCTTTTGATGCCAGATAGTGATAAGCCTGTAAATTTTTATGCACGCTTTCCCTTAATTAGTCGGACAGACTTTGCTCTTGGTTCACTATGCCTTTACGATAGTGCCTCTCGTACCCTAGATCCCCGCAGTCATGCAGCAATGCTATGGCTAGCTACTCAAACTGTTTCAATCATTGAGGCTGATTTAGCTCCAGCTCTAGCTAAACCGCAATCATCGGAAGAGCAACGGGCTCTTGATCTTCTCATTAGTAGAGGTCAATTGTTGCGTCAACTCGATCGCTTATTGGAGCTTGAGTTGCACCCTCCTTTCGCTTTAGTACGTTGCCAGCTCAAGGGCTATGGGAGTATTAGCGCCACCCTAGGAGGCCGACCCGCGGAGGCCTTAGTGAATGAGGCGGCGCGTCGCTTAATTAATGCTGTGCCTAAGACGGCTTATCTTGCTCGCTTTTCTGATTCGCAGTTCATTTTCCTGATATCTGATCTAAGTGATGAGAATTCTGTTGTTCCAATTGTCACGCGCATAATTGACCTTTTCGTTGAACCCTTTAGGATTGCTGAGCATCGCGTTCCGTTGTCTGTAGCCATTGGCATCACCCTGCAGCAGGGTTCATATTCTGATCCTGAGGATATGCTCGCCGACGCAAATATGGCTTTGCGTATTGCCAGTCGACATATTCATAGCCAATATCGTTTCTTTGATCTAGAGACGAGACGTCTAGCGCGTGAAAGTTATGCCCTCGAGGCTGATGTGCGCTTAGCTATTCAGCAAAAGGAAATGATCCCTTTTTTCCAGCCGATTGTTGATCTCAACTCTGGTGAACCAATGGGTTTTGAGGTTTTAGCACGTTGGCCCAGAGCTGATGGCAACTTTGTATCTCCCTCTGTATTCGTTCCTGTCGCTCGCTCGGTTGGACTAACAGCCGAGCTTGATTTGCAAATAATTGAAAAAGCTCTGGAGCATGCGGGAACTCTCTCTCGTGTTGTGCCATGGCGCTCCATGGTGCTAAGCGTTAACTTATCAGCTAATCTGCTTGATGATTTGTTGATGCGCCGTCGGTTTTTGCAGTTGATCGACGATCATCAGCTCCCGATGGGATGGTATTTGCAAGCTGAGATTTTAGAGGAGTCTCTGCAGGATGCCACCTCGGGATTTGATGAATTCCTTCGCCATTTATCCGAGCGCCAAATTCGTATTACTATTGACGACTTTGGTACTGGTTACTCCTCCTTGTCCCGGTTGACAAGTATGCCCATAAATGGATTTAAGATTGACCTGAGTTTTGTGCAACTTCTTGACGACCCAGTGAGGCCAAGTAATAAGCTTGTATCAACTATGGGGGCTTTGGCTGATGATCTTGGTCTGAGTACCACCGCTGAAGGGGTTGAGACCCAGCGTCAGAGGACTTGGTTGATAGACCGAGGTTTTCGTCTTGCTCAGGGATTCCTTTTCGCGCCTCCTATGTCCTTAGGGGATGCGATGAGCTATCTCGAGAGTTTGCGACTGCGCAGTTCTGCTATTGCAGTTGAGTTAGATCCACCACCTTTGCGGTTTAGGGATCGTTTGCTTCGCTTTTTGCTAAATCCTTTTTAGTTGTTAGCCGTTGAGTGAGCAGATACTCTGCTTGGTCCACGACTCATTAGTCGATACGACATGAGTCATTGCGCTCTTGGCAGAGGCTTTCCAAGCTTGGTCGTCCAGTGATTCGCAGCCTCATATCCGCCCAAATGCCGTAGGCAAGGTTTGTCAAGGGGCGGAGCAGGGGCCACTGAGTTGGTGCATAAAGCCAGCCCAAGCCGATTAGGTCGTAGGCCCGTCTAAACACCTCGACGTCTCGCAGCACTGCACCACTGGCATCGATTGCGTGGATGCGCCCCATAGCTTCTCTGTAGCTGATGCCGGAGTAGCTATCTGGATTGTAGTCGGCCTGATCGATGTCCACGAAAGCGAGTTTCAGCTGCTCCCCATGGCGCTGCCTGTCTTTGCGGCCCAATAGCTCCACCTCCCGGAGGCACAGGGGGCAACCCCCGTCGTAGAGGACGGTAAGAGCTGGGCAATCGGATGCCTTGAAATATTTGTGGCTAGAAGAGTTCACTTTTTGCGGCAGTAGTTTCCGCCTACGTTCATCCAGCCTTCAGCGCAGGCCTTGCCATTGGTGGGCTGCACCGTGTAGGTCATCAGCCCCAGGGTGCTGCACTTGCCATTCAGCATGTCTACGTACCCCAGGGGGCAGATGTCGCCTAGTTTGGGGACCTGGCGCTGGGCTTGGGCGGCTGGGGCAACTACTGCCAGGCCCGGTAACACGATCAATAAAGAAAGTAATATGCGCATGGCAGAGCACCTCAGGACCTTTGATGGTTTTAAACCAATCCTAGGCGGAATGCTAGGCATGATCTGATACATATTCAATCTGTATGCTTCGCCAAAGCCTTGAGACCCTGCGGGTGGTGACCCTAGGTGAGGGCTTTACCGATCTCACCGGCCGACTTAATGCCGCCTTGGTCTCTAGCGGCATGGAGCAGGGGCTGCTCAACTTGGTGTGTCTGCATACCTCTTGCAGCCTAACTATCAACGAAAACGCCGACCCGCGCGTACTGCGCGACCTTTCCGGCTACCTGCGAGCTCTCGTGCCCGAGGAGGGCATCCGTCCTGTCAGCGGTCAAGGGGAACTGCGCCCTTACGTACACGCTGATGAAGGCACCGATGATATGCCGGCCCATATCCGTACGGCTCTCACCACCAGTCAGCTAAGCCTTTCCTTTGAGGCTGGTCGTCTGTTGCTAGGCACCTGGCAGGCTGTTTATCTGTGGGAGCACCGCCGTCGCGGCAGTGAGCGGTTGCTGACGCTGCACCTATTGGGTTCCTAGAGCTCCATTCGTTTGAATCGATCCATGAGCAGTACCCCTTGTCCTATCTGCAAACTTCATGACGATCAAGCAGCGCGGGGGGCCTATGAAATCGGTCGCAGTTCGCATTGGCTGTTGCGCCACCATCCCGACCCCGCCCCCCTGGTTGGTTGGCTGCTCCTAGATAGTCTCCGCCATGTAGCGGGACCGGCTGATTTCAATGACCAGGAGGCAGCCTCCTGGGGGCTTGCCGTGCGCTATGCCAGCTCTTTGCTTAAAGAGCAGACCGGCTGCGACAGGGTTTATGCGATTGCTTTTGGTGAGGGTGCGCCCCATTTGCACCTCCACCTAATTCCCCGCTTTATTGGCGATCCCCGCACCAGCGCCTGGTTGGTGGCAGATCACTACCGAGCAGTAGCAGCTGCAGAGCTGCAGCCCGCTCCTCCCGAGCAGCTGACGGACCTGGTAAATCGGGCCCGCAGCAGCTTTTCGCACCTACTTTTGGAGTGAGCTACACCAGCACAGGTAACTTGGCTGGCTCGCTTTGCTGGAAGCGCAGCTTGCGCACCTCGCCTTCAGTTTCAACATCAATCGCGATCGTGTGGCCGCCGGTGAATACACCAGCGAGGATTCCCTTGGCGATTGGGGTTTCCAGCTCCCTTTGGATGGCCCGCTTGAGTGGACGGGCGCCATACACCGGGTCGTAGCCCACACCGGCAAGCCAGTCGAGGGCATCAGCGTTGAGTTGCAGGCCTAGTTTTTTGTCCTCCAGCCGCTTGGCCAGCCGCTGCACCTGCAGCTCCACGATCTCGCGCAGTTCCTCCTGCCTGAGGCTGTGGAAGATGATCGATTCATCCAGTCGATTGAGGAATTCAGGCCGGAAGTGACCCCGCAGAGCCTCATTCACCCGGGCTTCCATCTCACCGTGGCGGGCTGGATCACCGGCCAGATCCAGGATTGAGGCGCTGCCGATGTTGCTAGTGAGGATCAGCACCGTGTTGGTGAAGTCCACCGTGCGGCCCTGGCCATCGGTGACGCGGCCGTCATCGAGGATCTGCAGCATCACGTTGAACACATCGGGGTGGGCCTTCTCCACCTCATCGAACAGGATCACCGCATAGGGCCGGCGTCGCACTGCTTCGGTGAGCTGGCCGCCTTCCTCGTAGCCCACGTAGCCCGGAGGCGCTCCGATTAGCCGGCTTACGGCGTGCTTCTCCATGTATTCGCTCATGTCGATGCGCACCATCGACTCCTCTGAATCGAACAGCTGCGAGGCCAGGGCCTTGGAGAGCTCAGTTTTGCCCACGCCGGTGGGGCCAAGGAATAGGAAGCTGGCAATGGGGCGGTTGGGATCGCTGAGTCCGGCGCGCGAGCGCTGAATCGCATCAGCTACGGCGGTAACAGCTTGCTGCTGGCCGATAACCCGAGTGTGCAGCTCCTCCTCCAGGTGCAGCAGCTTCGCCATCTCGCTTTGCACCAACTTGGCCACGGGGATGCCGGTCCATTTGGCAATCACCTCGGCGATGTCGTCTTCGGTGACCTCTTCGCGCAGCATGGTTTTATCGCTACCGCTGGCATTAAGCGCTTCTTCTTTGGCTGCCAGTTTCTTGTGCAGCTCGGCCAGGGTGCCGTATTCCAGTTCGGCGGCCTTGTTGAGGTCGTAGTTGCGCTTGGCTTGCTCCACTTGCAGCTGCACCTGCTCGATCTCTTCTTTGATGGCGCCCAGCTCATCGATCGAGCTCTTTTCTGCCTGCCACTGGGCATTAAGGGTGCTCTGCTGTTCGCTTAGATCGGCCAGCTCCTTCTCCAGCCGCTCGAGCCGATCCTTGCTGGCAGGGTCCGATTCGCGCCCCAGAGACAGCTTTTCCATCTCCAGTTGCAGGATGCGGCGATCGAGCTCGTCGATCTGCTCCGGCTTAGAGGTGATCTCCATCTTTAGTCGGGCGGCCGATTCATCCATCAGATCGATGGCCTTGTCTGGCAGGAAGCGATCGGCGATGTAGCGGCTGGAGAGCACGGCTGCTGCTACCAGGGCGTTGTCGGCGATGCGCACGCCGTGGTGCACCTCATAACGCTCTTTCAGGCCCCGCAGGATTGAGATTGTGTCCTCCACCGTGGGTTGATCCACGAACACCTGCTGGAAGCGGCGCTCTAGGGCTGGATCTTTTTCGATGTGCTGGCGGTGCTCATCGAGGGTGGTGGCGCCGATGCAGCGCAGTTCGCCCCTGGCCAGCATGGGCTTGAGCAGGTTGCTGGCATCCATGGCGCCGCCGCTGGCACCGGCCCCCACCACCGTGTGGATTTCGTCGATGAACAGCACGATCTGGCCCTCGGAGGCGGTGACCTCCTTGAGCACGGCCTTGAGCCGCTCCTCAAACTCACCGCGATACTTGGCACCGGCGATCAGGGCGCCCATGTCCAGCGACACGAGTTGGCGGTTCTGCAGGGCCTGCGGCACGTCGCCATTGACGATGCGCTGGGCTAGGCCCTCGACGATGGCGGTTTTGCCAACGCCGGGCTCGCCGATCAGCACCGGGTTGTTCTTGGTGCGGCGGCTGAGGATCTGGATCGTGCGGCGGATCTCTTCATCGCGCCCAATTACCGGATCGAGCTTGCCCTCGCGGGCTGCGGCCGTGAGATCCCTGCCGTATTTCTCCAGGGATTCGTAGGTGCCTTCGGGGTTCTGATCGGTCACGTTTTGGGATCCGCGGATGGCATGTACGGCTTCTTTGAGTTTGTTGGTGCTTGTGCCCGCTTGAGATAGCAATTGCTTGCCGCAGCGGTCGTCGATCGCCAGCGCCAGAAGTAGGTGCTCAATCGCGATGTAGCTGTCGCCGTAGGACTGTTTGAGCTCCTCGGCCTGGTCAATAACGGTATTGAGCCCCTTGCCCAGATAGACGTTGTCGGGCGGCGCACTAAGGCTTGGCTGAGCGAGGATCCAGGCCTCAACCTTCTGGCTGAGGGTGCCCACATCGACGCCGGCCTTTTCCAGGATGCGGCCGGCCAAGCCCTGCTGGCTTAGCAGGGCGGCGAGCAGATGCTCACTTTCCATCTGCTGCTGGCGCCGCTGCTGAGCCAATTGCTGGGCCGCCACCACGGAGGCCCAGGCTTTTTCGGTGAAAAGTTCGGCGGTGGGATGCATGGCCACTTGCCTCGTTTGAGCTGCTGGATCAACCGTATGCCCGTTGTCACAATTCAGCTGCGCGGAGAACCGAACGGATTGATTCGGTCCTCCGCAGAGCTGGCGGGAAACCTCCAACGCGGCCTGCCGTTGTAATTAGTTTCAACACTTCGCGCCCATCTGCAGCGTTCAGGATTTGCCATCACAAGCATCCAGTATTTCTCTGTAACGGATCCCTGCAGTTACTGGTGCTTGCAGAGCTACTGATTAGTAAGGAGTCAAATTCAATAGCTGGATGATCCAGCCAGCTGATGAAAAATTGGTGCGCTCTCGGGGTTTCGGTGTTGTTGTTGGGGGTAATTGCAACCCCTGCCGTGGTGGAAGCCCGAGGTGGTGGCGGCGGCGGCGGCGGTGGCGGTTTTCGGGGTGGCGGTGGTGGTGGAGGTTTTCGCGGTGGTGGTGATTTTTCTGGCGGTGGCGGGGCTTACCGCTTCAGTTCTCCTCCAGCTGAAGCAGCCCCCCGGATGGATACTGCACCAATTGAACGGGAATCCAGTGGTGGTGGCGGAGGCGCGGCTGATCGTCCCGCTCAGCGCAGTCTGGATCAGGGCTATCGCGGTAGCCATCCCCTCTATGGCGCTGGTAGCCGTACCCCATGGACCGGTCACAACGTTTCGGCTGATCAGTTTCGGCGCTACAACCAAAGCGGCTGGTCCAATGATGGGATAAGCAGAAGTTTCGATAACGACCGCTTTAATCGACAGTTCAACCAGGAAAATAATTTCTACAGCCGAAACTATGGCGGCTGGAACGACAACTGGGCCAATGGTGGCTACTGGGGAAGCCGCCCCTGGGGTTACGGCTGGTACAACTGGAATTCAGACACCTGGGGCTGGTGGGGTGGATCCTCACTTGGCTGGGGGGTGGCAGCTCTTGCCGGTGCTGAGGTGATCACGAATCTGGTGAATAACGCCTCTGAACAACAGTCCTCGGTCATTGATGTGCCCGACAGCGACTATCAACTCAACTACGCCAGTGTTGATTCGGTGGGCTCAGGTGGCGCCGACTTCAGCTACGCGGTAGCCGGCAGTGCCCCGCTGAAGGGGGCCGCCAACTGCCAGCAAGGCTTGCTGGGTGGCCAGGTGCCCAGCACTGCAGCCCAGGCGCAATTGCTCAATGCCGCTTGCCAGGTGGCTTACGGACCTGATCCGAAGGGCACCCCCCTGCCGGAGAGCCTGGCTGGCCGGCTGCCGGGCTGGTCCCGCGACCTGCTCCTGTTGGCCCTCGGGGGCGGCATCGCAGTTGCGGCATGGAGGCTGCTTCGCTGTCGGCGTCCCCCTTCTTCTAAGGGTGGCGAGCACCATGCGCCTGTCACCAGCGGCTGAAGTTGGCCAAGCCGATTTCTCCTTCAGCTCTACTTACCTTTCCTTTTCCCTTCCCTTCCCCTCTTTCCTGTTGCCATGACCCTGAGACGTTTCCTGTCGGCCACCCTCAGTGCTGGATTGCTGCTCACCACGATTGCTATCCCCCAATCGGCTGAGGCCCGTGGTGGTGGCGGCGGGGGCGGCTTCGGTGGTGGCGGTGAGCGGGCTGGTGGCTGGGGCGGTGCAGGCGCCGGTGGCCGCAGCTGGGGCGGCGGCAGCTACCACTTTCAGAACAACAACTGGCAGCGGGGCTACCAGGGCTATCACCCGATGTACGGAGACGGTGCCCGCAACAGCTGGGGGGGTGGCAATCGGATCAACGTCAACAACAACTTCTACAACCGCGATTACAACGGTTGGAACAACAATTGGCGCAATGGTGGCTACTGGGGCAATCGCCCCTGGAACGCCGGCTGGTACGGCGGCTGGGGTGGTTGGGGCTGGTGGGGTGCCAGCTCAGTGGGCTGGGGTCTGGCTGGCCTTGCCACAGGTGCCGTGATCACTGGCCTGGTGGATGGGGCGGCCAACAACAGTTCACCCGTGATTGTGGTGCCGAACACCAGCTACGAGCTCAACTACGGTTCGGTAGAATCGGTTGGTAGCTACGGCGCAAGCTTCAACTACAACGTCGATGGCAGCCAGTTGTTTGGTGCCGTCAACTGTCAGCAGGGTCTGCTCAATGGTCAGCAGCCTGGCACTGCCGACCAAGCCCAACTGCTTAATGCGGTCTGCCAGGTGGCCTACGGTTCCGGCAGCTGAATCACTCCTGCCTCGGCGCCGCACATGCGGAGCGGACAGCCATCCGCTCCGTAAACCGCGTCGGCGGGCGATAGGCAGCCCATCGCGTTCTTGGCCTGCACCTGATTGGGTTGGATGCGCCGGGGCTGGAGCAGTTTCTGGCTGGCGGGCACCACCAGTGGACAGGGGGGCTTAGGTAAGGCCTGAGCCTGGGCATGGCCTTGGAAGCTTCCCAGCAGCCCACCCCCTGCGATGGCAAGTCCCACCAGCAGTCGGGTCGGGGGCGAGAGGGTATGGGCTGCCATGCCGATGCACTAGTTCAGACTGAGCCCACTCTGGCCCCCCCGCATCGGGGATCGCTGCCGTGAACGACAACTGGAACGACTCGTTGATTGAGCAACTGGCTGCTGAGTCCCGGGAGTTTGATGGAACGGGTCGGGATCCGGAGCGCAACTGCTGGATGGCCGTGCATCGGTATGTGCACGGTGTGCTTCCCAGCGAATACGACATACGTGAGGTTCCTGAGGAGCTCTACCTGGCCGTGCTGGCTGTGCGCCGGCACCAGAGCTGAGATCAGTGCTGAATTTTCCCGGATGTTCGCTCGGCTTCGGTGGCCAACAAAAAACCCCGGCCTTGGCCGGGGTTTGCTGATGAACTAATTGGACATCAGTCCGGGAGAGCAGCCTTAGATCAGGCCCAGCCCTTAGAGGACATGTCTTCGACGTAGGCAGCGACATCGGCGATGTCACCTTCGCTGAGCTTGCCACCAAAGGCAGGCATGGCGTTCTTGCCGTTGGTTACCTGGTATGCAATGGCAGCTTCGTGGCCTTCGCTGTAGTTGGCCAGGTAGGCAGTCAGTGCATCCTGCTTAAGGGTGCGCTCGGCATTAACAACGTTGCCGCCACCCATGTGGCAAGCGGCGCAGTTGGCGGAAAAGATTTGGCCGCCATGGGCCACATCGGCAGCGAAACTCGGTGCAGCACCCAGCACGAGCGCCAGGCAGAGAGCGATCAGAGAGAAGAGACGGCGCATGGGGGGGCGCTTAAAAGCATGGGCAACTCGCCAAAATTAAGGCGCCAACCGGGCTCCTGTGACCTCTGGTAACCAGGTTCGAAACAATTGCCACAAAGTTGGCTGTGAGGTGGGATCAGCCAGGTGCCAAGACGTTGATTTCAGCGGTCATACCTGCTGCCCGATGGGGCTCGCACCAAATGGCATAACGGCCGGGCATATCAAATTTTTGCTCCCAGCTTTCGCCCACAGCGAAGCTGAGGGGTTCATGGCTCCATTCGGGATGGCCTGCGACGATCAAGTTGTGGGGGCCGAGCCCGCGCACTTCAAAGCTCACCGTGTCGCCTGCGTTGATCGTCAGATGCTCGGGTTGGAACACCAGAAAGCCTTCGTCGTTGCCCAGCCCCATCGAAACCGTGGCCGCCAGGGCTGCCTTTGGGCCGCCGCTAAGCAGCATCACCAACATGAGGCAGCTCAGCAGCAGCCTCCCGACCAGCCAAACCAGCCTGGGGTTATTCACCTGTGGGGCAGGCCAGCGGTTTCGAACACCGCTTGGAGCGTGGGTGCGTAGCTGACCAAGCCAAACCGTTCGGGTGGGCTTACGGGCTCGTGCACAAAGTGGCGCTGGCGAATTGAGAAGCGATCCCAAGCATTGACTTCAATCCGTAGCAGTTTGATCAGGGCTTCGATGAGCCAGCCTTGCAGGTCGATCCCAAAGGGTGGCTGCCAGCTGCGGCGCCAACGGCAGAGCTGGGCCACGGTGGCATTGACGCTGATAGGTGCCTGGCCGAGCACCAGGCGCCGAAGAGCTCCCTGGTTTTGCTCAGGATTGGGCTGATGGGGCTGGGTGGCCAAATGGGCGCACACCAGGGCTATGTCGGCGGCGTGGATGAAGTGGAAGCTGGCTTCGGCGCGCAGCCACTTGGCAAGCCACAACCAGCGGGTTGCCTCCCTAAGCCCGGCTGTGAGATAGCTGGTGGGGTGGCGGTCGCCTGGACCCACCTGCCCGCCAAATACCAGGGTGGGAAATACGGCCACAATTTTGGCTGCCAGGGGGTGGGCCTCCAGTTGTTGCAGACAGAGTGCCTTGGTTTGGATGTATTCAGTGCCAAATTCCGCTGCCTCGGGAAGCAGCTGCAACTGGCGATCCAGAATTGAGGCAGTGGAGAAGTAGATCACCTGCTCCAGCCATACAGGGCTGGTGAAAGCCAGCAGCTGCTTGACCGCGTCCACGTTCACCTGCTGGGCTCTGAGGGGATCGCCCCAGGCAGTGGCCGTGTGGATGATGCGAGTAGCGGTGGCGATCGCACCGGCATGGGCGGTCAGATCCCGCAGGTCACCGACCAGCAGCGTGACCCGGGGATCACCTGCTGAAACAACCGTGAGCTTGGCTGGATCACGGAGCAGGAGCAGCAACTCTGCATCGCTGTGGCGATAAAGCTGCTCGGTGATGTATTGGCC
The DNA here is from genome assembly GCF_024345455.1 of Cyanobium sp. T1G-Tous. Classification (NCBI taxonomy): domain Bacteria; kingdom Bacillati; phylum Cyanobacteriota; class Cyanophyceae; order Synechococcales; family Prochlorococcaceae; genus Cyanobium; species Cyanobium sp. T1G-Tous. The sequence goes on along the minus strand of NZ_JAGQBD010000010.1, from coordinate 60,606 downwards.
AACGCAGCCACTAGCCCCTGTGATCAGGATCCGCTGGGGCCGGGATCCTCCCGCGGGTCTGCTCAAGCCGCCGCTCCGATGCGCTCCATCACACTCTTGCCGGCTTCAAAGAAGGCGCGGCCGTTTTCTTCTGGAGTGCCCGGCAGGATGCCGTGGCCCAGGTTGAGAATGTGCTTACGGCCGCGGGCTTTACTCACGGTGTCGTCGATGCGGGCCTGGATGGCTGCTGGGGTGCCGAATAGCAATCCGGGATCCACGTTGCCCTGGACGCCAATGTGCTCGGGTAGGCGGGCCAGGCCCTCCGCCATGTCCACGGTCCAGTCGAGCGAAATGATGTCTACCCCTGTGCGTGCCATGCGCTCAAGCACGCCGGCGCTGCCGGAGATGTAGAGGATGAAGGGGGTATCGGGATGGGTTTGCTTAACCAGGTCCACCACCTTCTTTTGGTAAGGCGCAGCGAAGCTGTCGTAATCCATCGGGCTGAGCTGGCCGGCCCAGGAATCGAACATCTGCACCACCTGGGCGCCGGAATCGATCTGATAGCGCAGGTAGGTGGCAATTGACTCAGCGAAGTGGTCTAGGAGCTTGTGCAGCAGCTCCGGCTCTTGGAAGGCCATCGCCTTAATCACGGCGTAGTTCTTGCTGCTTTTGCCTTCCACCACATAGGCGGCCAGGGTCCAGGGGGCACCCACAAAGCCGAGTACGGCAGCTTCATTGCCAACCGATTGACGCAAGCGGGTGAGCACCTCACCCACAAACGGCATGCTTTCGGCCGGCTCCAAGGCTCGCAAAGCCCCTACTTGGGCAAGGTTGCGGATTGGGTCTTGGATCAGGGGCCCCTGGCTCTCAATGATGTCGAAGTTGATCCCCATACCCGGTAGGGGCGTGAGGATGTCTGAAAAGAGGATCACGCCGTCGGGTTTGAAGGCGTGGAAGGGCTGCATGGAGATCTCGTAGGAGAGATCTGGGTTTTCCGAGCGCTCGCGGAAACCGGGATGGCGGTCGCGCAGGTCCCGATAGACCTTCATGTAGCGCCCGGCTTGGCGCATCATCCAGACCGGAGGCCGCTCCACCTGCTCACCTCGGGCGGCGCGCAGCAGCAGGGGGGCGGTTTCTGTCATGGGTGCAAGCAGAGCGAAGCGAGAACTTACCCGAGCAGGGCCCCGGAATCGGCGGCTTCGTCACAGGTGTCTTCATCCAACTGCTGGCTGCGGATTTCGTCCCGACGGAAGACGAGCACCGCGAGGGGTGGCAGGCAGAGATCGAGGGATTGTTCATAGCCATGAATCCCCCACTGGTCGGTGAATTTGCCGCCCAGGTTGCCCAGGTTGCTGCCGCCGTAGCGCTCAGCATCGGTGTTAAAGGCCTCCTCATAGAAGCCCTCCAGCGGTACACCCACTCGGTAGTGGGAATGGCTCTGGGGAGTGAAGTTGGCCACCACCACTAGCCACTTGCCCGTGGCACTCTCACGCCGCATGAAGCTGATGATCGAGTGGCGATTGTCGTTGCAATCGATCCACTGGAATCCGAATTCACTGAAGTCGTCGCCCCAGAGAGCTCGCTCCGATTTGTAGAAGACGTTGAGATCGTCGACGAGACGCTGCAGCCCCTGGTGGGAGTCGTGCTGCAGCAGATCCCATTGCAGATCTCCCCATACGTTCCACTCAGCCCTCTGGCCAAATTCCATCCCCATAAAGATGGTTTTCTTGCCGGGATGGGTCCACATGTATGCCAGCAATGCACGCACGTTGGCAAATTTTTGCCAGTCGTCACCTGGCATTTTGTGCAAGAGGTTGCTCTTGCCATGCACCACTTCATCGTGGCTTAAGGCCAACATGAAGTTCTCGGTGAAGGCGTACCAGATTGAGAAGGTGACGTTGTTCTGGTGGAACTGGCGGAACCAGGGATCTAGCTCGAAGTAATCGAGCATGTCGTGCATCCAGCCCATGTTCCATTTTAGGTTGAACCCAAGGCCGCCAATATTGGTGGGCTGGGTAACCATGGGCCAGGTGGTGGATTCCTCGGCGATCGAGAGTGCTCCAGGGAAGTGCTCGAACAGCACGTGGTTGGCCTGTTGCAGGAAAGTGACGGCCTCAGTGTTTTCACGGCCGCCATGGTCATTTGGCAACCACTCACCATCTGGGCGCAGGTAGTCGCGATAAAGCATGGAGGCCACCGCATCTACGCGGATGCCGTCGATATGGAACTCCTCAAACCAATAAACCAGGTTCGCTACAAGGAAGTTGCGCACTTCATTGCGGCTGTAGTTGAAGATGAGGGTGCCCCACTCCTTGTGCTCGCCGATGCGCGGATCGGCATGCTCATAAAGATGGGCGCCATCAAAGAAGGCCAGGCCGTGGGCATCTTTGGGGAAGTGGCCTGGCACCCAGTCGAGGATCACGCCGATGCCTTCGGCGTGGCAACGGTCTACAAAGGCGCGGAATTCATCCGGTGTGCCAAAGCGGCTGGTGGGGGCGTACCAGCCCGTGACTTGGTAACCCCAGGAACCATCGAAGGGATGCTCCGAGATGGGCATCAGCTCGATGTGGGTAAAGCCGCGGGCTTTCACATAGGGGATGACCCGATCAGCTAGCTCCGGATAGGTGAGCAGGCGAGCGCCGGGCTTGAGATCGGCTGCAGGCACCGGCGGGCGCGCTGTGCCGTCAGGCTCGATGTAGGGCTGGTCGGCAGAGCCGTGCATCCAGCTGCCCAGATGCATTTCATACACAGACACCGGCTGATCTAGGGGGTTGCGGCTGTCCCGCTCCTCCATCCAGCCCATGTCCTGCCATTGGTGCCCCGCAAGGGACTCAACGATCGAGCCATTGTTAGGACGAATCTCATGGCGGAAGCCATAGGGGTCTGCTTTTTGGTAGCAGTGCCCGTTTTGAGCTCTTACCTCGTATTTGTAGATCTCACCTGGCTTAAGCCCGGGAATGAATAGCTCCCAGGATCCACCCACCCTTGCCTGCATCGGATGGTGGCGGCCATCCCAGCCGTTGAAATTGCCCAGCACCGCCACGCTGCGGGCATTGGGGGCCCAGAGGCAAAACTGAACGCCCTTGACGCCGCTGTGCTCCACCACGTGGGCACCCATACGGCGCCAGATGTGGTGGTGGTTGCCCTCCGCAAACAACAGGCGATCCAATTCGCCCATCCACTCATGGCGAAACGACCAGGGATCGGGCTGCACGTGTTCTATGCCACCGCGGTTGACCCGCACCTGATAAGAGGTACCAGGATCACTACCCCAGGGGGCCTCGAATATCCAAGGGTGATTCGGGGTGGCCATCGGCAGCGCTTGGCCGTCGATCAGCAGCTCAACACGCTCTGCCTCAGGCATCCAGACGCGCAGCACCCAACCGCCCGATTCGAGAGGCTGGGGCCCCAGCACCGCAAACGGGTGGTCGTGCCGGCATTCAGCCAGCCGCTGGCAATCCTCCGCCATCCAGTTAAGGGTGAGCAAGGACATGTACCAGCAGCGATCGGAAGGCGAGCTTAGGCGGCTTAGGGCTCAGCGCACCTGCTTGGGGACGATTGGATCGCTTGGAAAGTCGATACCGATTATGTCGTTGTTGGCATTGAGGATCACGAAGAGGGAATCGCTAAGCCGATTGAAATCGGTGTTTACCAGTACAAGACGCTGGTCGCCGCCCCCCTCGGCCACCACAACCTTGCGGATTCGTACAAATTCGCCGGTTTGACGTTGCAGCTGCTGCCAACGCACCTGAAGGCTGCTCGCTGAGATTTCCTTCTGCAGTGGCAGGCTCAAATAGCTGCGCGCTGAGATGAACTGGCCACTGCTTAGGGCGGTGACGAATCTTTTGGCAACCACGCTGGGTGCCTCATCGGTGACATCAAGGTGATAGCCAGCGAGTTTGCCCTCGGGGTTGAGCACGATGAACAGGTCTCGCTTGCCCATGGTTGTGGTGATGCTGGCCTCAACGGTGGTGTTGCGCAAACCCCCTTGCACGCTGAGCAGGGTCCAGCTCAACAGCTTCGGCTGGGTGCGCATTGTCTCCGCCACCATTGAAGGGCTGCTAACCGCCTTGAGTTCCTCTGAGAATTGGCTGTAGCGGAGGTTTGGATCGCGGCTTTTAACTGCTGCCAAAATGCGATTGGCGGCAGCGCGGGCGGCTTCGACGCTGAGGGCTGGACGATCTACGCCACCGCTCTGGCTCTGGGCCAAAGCGGCACTGCCTGATGTTCCTGGCAGTGCCGCCATGGTGATGCTCAGGCCGGTGGCCAGAGAAAGCATGCCGAGAGCCATGCGGCTGAGGGCTTGGTGCTGTTGAGCAGGGCGCAGGCGGCGCAGCGACATCGCAAAAACAAACATTTGGCTCAGTGTGCCCCAAATTTGCCGCCTAAGAGGGGCAGCAGCTGCAATTGGGAATCAGCTAGTTCAAGCTCCAGCGTGATCACTCGATGGTGCGGGCCGGAAGGGCCTAGGGGCTCGTGGCCATCGCCCGGGTTTACGGCAATCTGCGGCCAGGCCGCTCCTGCTAATGAGAGTCGCAACCGTTCCCCAGGGCCGAGCTCAGCTAGCAGGGGCTGCAATTGAACATGCAGCAACGACTTTTCGCCTGCTAGCTGCTGGGTCCTGACCACGCCCGTGCACAGTTGGAGCACCCTTCCCTGGCGATCCAGCACTGAGAGCGCTGCACAAAGGTCAAAGCTGGGTTGGTCGGCCCGCACAGCAATAGTCAATAGGGGCCGTCCTTCCAGCTCCAGGGGCGTGCTGAGTGGTGAACTGCTGAAACAGATCACATCACTGCGGCGGTCGAGGTCGCCGCGTTCACACGGGCCTGGATCGAGGCCAAGGTGGCCGCCCCGACCTGGAACTGGTCGCCAGGGATCGTGCACTAGGGCGACTTCGCCGCTGCCAGATTGATCGAGCAGCAGTTCGCCCTCCTCCGCGTCGATTGTGGCCAGGCCACGACTGCGCAGCCCCCAGCTGAGGCGGCGGCTGTCTGAAATGGGGGCCCGCCAATGGCGGCTTGAGTGTTTGCCGGATCTATGGGGGACTTTTTCTACAAGAACCGCAGCGCTGAGTTGTTCTGCTGCGGCTTGATCCTGAAGATGGTGTTGAAAAAAGGCCAGTTGCAACCGATCAAGGCCGCCCTTCCAGTCGAGGTGCGTATAGGCGCCAATGCGCAGCAGCGGCGAGCCACCCGCAGTAATAGCACCTGCAAAGAGGTTCAAGATGCCGCGCAGATGGGGGTCGTACCAGCCACCGATCAGCAGCATCGGGCGCTGCAATAGAGCTGCGCTTGGTTGGTGGCAAACCCATCTAGGGGCCTCGCTTGCCGGTAGCTGCAGCCAGCGGCAGGCCATGCCTTGGGGGTCATGGCGCTTGAGCAGCTCTAAGCCTTCAGCCAGAAAGGCGCCCGAGTCGAGGCTGCGGCGAATCGCTTGCCAGCCGGCATCGTCCCCAAGTTTTTGGCAGCGCAGGGCTGCCAATTGCAGTCCCCAGCCGAGGCCTAGGGCCCACCAGTGGGCTCCTCCCTCGCAGGCCCAGTCGCCGCGCTCATCCAAGCCAGCCATAGCCGGTACAAGGCAGTCTGGAATAGCCGCTGGATCGTCGCTTAGTAGTTGGGTTAGGCCTTGGTAAGAAAATCCATAGCAACCGACTCGTCCGTTACTGCCATCAAGTTGGCGAACCCAGCGGATTGTGTCTGCCCCATCGGATAACTCCTGCTCGAATCCTTGGAAAGTCCCCTGGGATGCACCTTGACCGCGCACATCCTGAACAACTACCAGAAAGCCATGGGCTGCGTACCAGCTGGGATGGGCATAGGTAACAGTTGAGGCGATCGCTCGGCCGTAGGGCTGGCGCATCAGCAGCACCGGCCATGGACCTTGGCCTGCTGGTTGCCAAACTCGGCTGACCAACTGGGTGCCATCCCGGCAGGCCATGGCCTCGTCTCGCCATTGAACCTGCAAAAGGTTTGGCGCCGGGCTGCTCACTCAGCGCACATCGGGGCAATAAAGCCCAATTACATAGGTGATTAGTACCTCAGAATCCATAGGGCTGAGGTTTTGTTGGCGAGCGATCTGGCCGACGGCCGCACGGGATGTAGCGGAGAGCCCCTGGGCATTGAAGCCTTGAAACTGGCTGCAAAGCGCCTTTGCCTTGGCCGGGTTTTGCTTCACGGACTCCAGCAACTGGGATTGGGCCAGGACGGGTGTCCATACGGCTGCCAAGTTGATTAGCAACACCGGCAGCAGACTGGCTAGGGCCCGGCCGTAGGCCGAGTGAATTTTGGGGGACTGGCGATCAGACAACGTATGAAGCCCCATTGCAAATCCATTTGAGCCATAAGGCACGGCGGCTGGAGCCTGCTCTGGATCAGTTTGTGGGGCGGCGTTGGGCGCGCTGGATCCACTTGTTCAAGGTGGCTAGATCGAGCAGCGGGGAGGCCATGCCGGTGAGGCTTCGCTGCAGTCGGCCCATCTGTACCAAGAGTTGGTGAGGGTCACTGGCCGCCAATCCAGCCCTGCTAGCGATGCCGGCGTAGAGCAGCAGGGCGGCTTCTGCCGGCTCGAGGCCAACCTCCACCACTAGCCGGGCCTGGCCCCGAAGCTTGATCAGCCGGGCCTCGCTGGCGCCGCCGCTGCGGCCAAGCCGGCGCAGGTCCTGGTCTTGGAGACCGGCGAGTTGGGGCCAGTTATCGATGCCGGCCAGCTCCAATTGGCGTTGTTCCCGCTTGAAGTGAATCGGCAAATGCCACATGGTTAGGGATATAGCTCAACATCACCAGTTGTCAGGCTGCGGGTGGCTTCCGCCAGCACCACCGGCTTGCTCAGCCCCGGGGCGACCGTCTCCACCCGACGCAGTCGCACATGAACCAGGTTGTCGGCGCTGCTGCGGCCGCCACCCCTGAGGTTTTGGGCTACTTGCTGAACGGTGGGTGCCGCGGCCCCATCCGCTAGGCCGTCTGGCGCTGCTGCCACCACCAGGTCGATGCCGTTGTCAAACACCACGGGCACGCTCACGGCCCCAGCTAGCTGCACCCGAGGGGTGTAGCTCACCGCAAAGGCCAGGCAGGAAACGGCGAGCAGGGCCGTGAAGCTGGTGACACCAACCAGCCGAAAGCGAATTCCCCAGCGGCTCAGATAACCAACAATTGTTGTCAAAGCCAGGACCCCACTGGCGGCCCCCAGCCATTTGCCCGCTGTTAGCAGGATTGGATCAGCGGCCATAGGGCTGGAAGTTTGGGTTAGTGCCTTTATATTGCGCCGGTCGCAGGGGTGGCAGCCCACGGGAATGGCGGAGTTGCCAGAACAGAACCCTGGGCCAGTCCCTGCTTCGCCGTCACTTTCACCCCCACCCTGGCCTCGGGGCCCCGGCAGCTTCCGCTTGCTTGCGGCGTTTACTGGCGGCTGCGGTGGTCTGATTCTGCTGGTTTGGGGCGGGGATCAGGCCCTGAGAAAGCTCTACGAGCACTGGAGACCTCGGCTTGAGCAGCCGCTCAGCCAGCTTGCTGGCCATCCCGTTGAGCTTGGCGACTATCAGGGTCTGGGCTGGGGTGGTCTGCGCATTGGCCCCAGTCGCATCGCCCCTGGGCGGCTCGATAGCTCCTCAGTCTTGGTGCGTTCGGCTTTGGTGAGCCTGGACCCACTATCCAGCTTGAGCCAGCGTTTGCCAGTGCTGCATGTGGGCTTGGCGGGAGTGCGAGCTGACTTGCGCCGCAACTCCCAAGGTCAGTATTGGGTGCCAGGGCGGCTTGACCCAGGGACAAAGCCACCACACCTGGATCTCAGGTTGCGCCTGGTTGATCCAGCCGTGCTCAACCTGCTGCCTTCCGGTACCAGCCTCCGCCTCACGGGCCGCGGCGCAGTGCGGCCCCATAGGCGCGAGCTGGAACTGGCGGCTTGGCTGCGCTCGGAGGCGGCCGCTGGCGAGCTGGCCATGGAGCTCCAGGGCAATTGGCAGAGTCAGCACTGGGATGGAACCCTGCGGGCACAAGCCTTGCAGCTAGCCCCGCTGCAGCGCCTGTTAGGCGTGCCTGGTCAGCTTGCTGGTCGCGCAGATGGCAAGTTCGCCTTGGCCTGGAGGGATCGCCAGCCCTTCTGTCGAGGTGGAGCCCAGCTGCACCAATTGCGCTGGCGGCCGGCTACTGGCGCAGCCCGACTGGAGTTGCCATTCAGCCAATTGCGCTGCAGCGGCCAGGCTCTCGAGTTGGACCGCTCTGCTTGGCGCTGGGGAGTACCGGGGAGCAAGGGCCTGCAGGGCACGCTGTGGCTTGAGGGGTTGTGGCAGCGAAACCAGCTTCAGTTGCGCCAGTTTGAGCTGGCCCGCGGCCGTTCCTGGCTAAAGCTCAAGGGGAGCTTGGCCAGGCGTTTTGATCTGACGGGGCAATGGCAGCTCCGGCCCGGTGACCTTCCCCTGCAAGCCGGAACCCCCGCCTGGGTGTTGAACCAACAAATGGGCGGTTCACTGACGGCCAGGGGTCCGTGGGGCCTGCCCCAGCTCCAGGCCCGCTTTGGCCAGCCCAGCAACCCGTTGCTGGGGCGCTGGGATGCGGTTCTGGATTGGCGTGATCAGCGCCTAGTGCTGCAAAGGTTCACCAGTGCCCACCTCTCGGCCCAGGGGGTGTTGCCCCTGGGCCTGCGGGCCGGTGAGGGGCTGGTGCCGGGCCAGCTCGATCTCAGTCTGGAGCTAGATCGCTACCCACTCGAGCGGCTCGATCTGCTTGTGGGCGCCCAATTGCAGGGAACTTTGCAAGCCTCCGGCCGGGTGCGGGGCCCACTCAATGCCTTGAAGCCAGACCTGGATCTCCGGATCGACCAGCCCGGTGCCGGCCCCCTCAGCTTGCGGGAAAACTGGCAGGGACAGTGGTTTGGTGATCCGGCTGGTGGTGGGCGCCTTCGCATGGAAGCCCTAGCCCCAGCTCCGGTGGGAGTGCTGGAAGCCCGCCTCGATTCCCGTTGGGTCCCCCTACAGGTGCGCCTTGAACGGGCCGGCGGGGAGCTCGAACTCAATGGCCGCCCTCGGGGCTATCGCTGGCAGGCATCCCAATTGCCCCTCGATGGATTGCAACTAGCCCTGGGACCAAATTCGAGGTGTCAGCCCCTGCAAGCCCGGCTGAGCGGTCAGGGCCTGCTCGAACTCCAACCCCTGGCCTTCAGCGGCAGCGCCCAGCTCGATCGGCCAGTGTTTTTGGGAGTTTGGGGGAAATCGGCACAGGCGAATTTCCGCTATGCTAAGCGTCGCTACTCAGTCCAAGGAGCTTTCTCTCCTCTTGCTGGCGGCAACCTTGCCATCGATTGGAGTGGCGTGTGGCATGGCGCCTTCCGAGCCCGCCTTCAGGGTGAGCGATTACCGCCTCTGTTTTTGCAGCAGTTGGTCAGGGCTTGGCCCCTGTGGCGCGGCGAGAGCGCGCCGATCCTGGGCCGGGCCAGCGACATCGGCACTTTGCTGATCGACACCTTTAGCGGCAGCGTGCAGGACCAGCTGCGGGCCCTGGAGCTAGCTAGAGCTCGGCTGAGCGCTGCCCGGCTGGAGCGTGACCGGCAAAGCAGCCCCAAGGAGCGACTGCAGCGGCTGGCAGGTCACATCGACGCAGATTTGCGCCTTGACGGAGCCAGCCTGCTGGAAGCCCGCGCCGACCTCCAGGCCCGCGCCCACCTTTGGTTGCCTGAAGCAAACCAGGACCAGCCCCTTACCTCTGTGCCGGTACTGGTGAAGTTCACCGGGCCCCTGCGGCGGGGGGCTGGCAATTTCAGCCTGGCCGACCTGCCCCTTGAGCTGTTGGCGCTGCTTACCCCTGTGCCCGCCGGTTTGCGGGGCCGCCTATCTCTGCAGGGGCGCTACCGCCTCGGCACTCCCCAGCCTGAGATTGCCCTCAACATCAGTCTGGTTGATGGCTACCTAAGGGAAACGGCTTTGGTGCTGGAGCGGGGCACCATTCAGCTGGAGCAGGCCAGGCTGCTCCTTGATCTTTCTTTGCGGGCGGCCGGGGCTTCAAGCAGCGTCGAATTGGCGGGGGTTGTGCCCTTGGATTCAGGGAAGCAAGGCCTTGAACTGCGCCTGGCCAGCCGCGACGACGGCCTGCGTTTCCTGGCGGGGCTTGCCCAGCCTGCCCTGCAGTGGAATCAGGGCAGTGGCGACCTGCAACTGCTGGTGCGCGGCAGCGTCAGAGAGCCGATCGCTAACGGATTTTTGCGTTTCCGGGGTGCTCAGTTGCAGTTCATCGGCCAAAAGGTTCGTGATGTCGATGCCACCTTGCTGTTCGACTTTGAGCAGCTCCTGCTTCAGGAGTTCAACGCCAAGGTGGGAGATAAGGGAGTGGTGCGTGGCAGTGGAAGCCTGGGGCTGTTTCGGCCTGAGGCCACCGCCGATGGCAAAGACGCCAACCTGATGGTGGTGCTCGAAAAGGTGCCCTTTGCCATGCCCCGGATCAAGGCCGTGGCTGATGGGTCCCTTCAAATCGGTGGCAGCCTTGCTGCCCTTGATATTGGCGGGGAGCTGGCTATAGCCCGGGGCAGCGTCAACGTCCAGCCGGCCCGACTAGCCAGTGAAGCCAATCTGGCGGCTCCAGTAGTCAGCGCCGCTGAATTACTCGAATCCCGCTGGGATTACGACCAGCCCATGGTGCTGCTCGGTCCCGATGTGGAGAGCAACGCCAGTGAGACCCTGCGGACCGCCGTGCCTAATGCCAGCTTTGTGGGTTTCGATGACCTGAAGCTGAAGCTGGGCCCCGATCTGAAGGTGGGCATCCCCAACTTGGCCAGCTTTGGCACCAGTGGGTTGCTGCGACTTAATGGGCGGCTGGATCCGAGCCTGCGCTTGCAGGGCGTGGTGCGGTTGCTGAACGGGCGACTTAATCTGTTCACCACCACGTTTGGACTCGACCCCGACTCTCCAAACGTTGCGGTGTTCACTCCCTCGATGGGATTGATTCCTTTTCTTGACATCTCGCTGCGTACCAGGGTCTCCGACAACCTGCCTACCACCAGTGGTGTTGGAACAGCCGGCAGCCTTTCGTTGCAGGACTTTCAGGCGGTTGGCGCCACCAACTCCCTCGACCAGCTCAACTTGGTGCGGGTTTTTCTGAGTGTGAGCGGCCCGGCTGACCGACTTGCCGACAACCTGGTGCTGCGCAGTTCGCCGCCGCTCTCAGAGGATCGTCTCCTGGCCCTGATCGGTGGCAATACCCTTGCCGGCCTGGCGGGATCGGCAGGCGGCACTGCTCTTGCCACCGCCCTTGGCCAAACCCTGCTCTCGCCCCTGCTCGGCACCCTCGGCGATGCCTTCGGCCAGCGACTCAGCTTTGCCCTCTATCCCACCTACGTGAACCAAGGTGTGGCCAGTGGCGCCGAACGTCGCTCAGGTCGGGTGCCGCCCCAGCTGGTGCTGGGAGCTGAGTTAGGTCTTGATCTCACGGAACGCTTCAATGCATCTGTGTTGGCTGCCCCCAACCGCTCCGACGTCCCCCCCCAATTAAATCTGAATTTCAAGGCCTCAGAATTGCTCAACCTGCAGGGGGCCATCGACTCCCAGGGTGCCTGGCAGACCCAGTTGCAGCTGTTTTTCCGCTTCTGAGCTTGTTTATTTCGATGCAGCGATTCCGATGAACCAGTTGATCGGGGTGGATCTCGGTGGTAGTGCCATCAAGTTGGGGCGCTTCAGCGAAGCCGGCGACCTGCTGGCGGAGCTGCAGGTGCCTACGCCCCAGCCAGCAATGCCTGGTGCAGTGACAACGGCGATCGTGGCGGCGGTCCAGCAAATTGATCCTGAGCGGTTGGCTGATCGGGTTGGGGTGGGCCATCCGGGGCCGAGCGACCAGGCCGGCCGGGTGGCGCGCATCGCCATAAACCTGCCGGGTTGGCTGGATGTGCCCTTGGCCAACTGGCTCGAGCCCCTGCTGGAGCGCCCTGTGACCCTGGCCAATGACGCCAACTGCGCCCTGATCGGTGAGCACTGGCTCGGGGCGGCCCGAGGAGTTGGCGATGTGTTGCTGCTCACCTTGGGCACGGGCGTGGGCGGAGCGGTGTTGCTTGATGGCCATTTGTTTACGGGTCATCGGGGGGCGGCCGCCGAGCCCGGGTTGATAGGCCTCGATCCCGCTGGTCCGCCCTGCAACAGCGGTAACAACGGCTCCCTGGAATCCTTCTGCAGTCGCCGCGGCTTCGATCGCCTCTCCAGCGTGGATCCGGCCGAACTCTGCCGCCGGGCCACTGGCGGCGATGGCGAAGCCCTGGCAGTCTGGCGGGCCTACGGCCAGCTGCTGGGGCAAGGGTTGAGCTCCCTGCTCTATGTGCTTACTCCGGAACTAGTGCTGATTGGTGGTGGCCTCAGCGGCGCCAGCGATCACTTCCTGCCAGCGGTGTGGCAAGAGGTGGAGCAGCGGGTGCAGGCGGCCAGCCGTGAGGGCCTGACGATTCGTCGCTGCAGCCTCGGCAACGGAGCCGGCCGGCTGGGGGCGGCCCGCCTGGCGCTGCAACGTTTGGCGCCCAGCTTGGGATGATGGCTTGATGATTGCTGATCCCTCCCCAGACCTGCTGGCCCGTGCCGCCCAGGTGCGCCGCTGCGCCATGGCCCTGGGCCAACTCGACGATGGCCAGCGCCGTCAGGCCGTGCTGGCCATGGCAGAAGCCCTAGAGCAGAGCAGTGAAGCCATTTTGGCCGCCAACCAGGCCGATCTTGAGGCCGCTGCCGCCGAGGAGCTGGCGCCGGCGCTGGTGGCACGGCTCAAGCTTGATGGTTCCAAATTGGCAGGGGCGATCGCGGGAGTGCGCCAGGTGGCAGAGCTTGCCGATCCGGTTGGCCGCCGTCAGCTCCACACCGAGCTAGATGAGGGGTTGGTGCTGGAGCGGCTGACGGTGCCCCTGGGGGTGCTGGGCGTGATCTTTGAGGCGCGGCCAGATGCGGTGATGCAGATCGCCTCTTTGGCAATTCGCTCCGGCAACGGCGCCCTGCTCAAGGGTGGCCGCGAAGCCAGCCGCAGCTGTGAGGCCATCCATGCAGCGCTGCGCCGTGGCCTTGCCGCCAGTGCGGTGCAACCCGATGCCCTGGAGCTGCTCACCAGCCGGGAGGAAAGCTTGGGGCTGCTGAAGCTCGACGGGCTGGTGGACCTGATCATTCCCCGGGGCTCCAATGCCCTGGTGCGCTTCATCCAGGACAACACCCGGATTCCTGTGCTGGGTCACGCCGATGGCATCTGCCATCTGTTTGTGGATCGGGCCGCCGACCTTGAGCTGGCACTAAAAGTGGCGCTGGATTCCAAAACCCAGTACCCGGCAGCCTGCAACGCGATCGAGACCCTGCTGGTTGATGCGGCGATAGCTGCTGATTTTCTGCCTAGGGCCGTGCTGGCCTTCGGGGCAGCCGGGGTTGAATTGCGCGCCGATGCCGCCGCCATGGCTCTGGGTGTGAGCCGTGCAGCCACAGACGACGACTGGAGCACCGAATACTCCGACCTGATTCTGAGCGTGAAGGTGGTGGCCGATCTGGAGGCCGCGCTCCAGCACATCGGCCGCTACGGCTCCCGTCACACCGATGCCATCTGCACCCGGGATGCCGCTACGGCCAACCGCTTCCTGGCTGCGGTAGACAGTGCCGGCGTCTACCTCAATTGCTCCACCCGCTTCGCCGATGGCTTCCGCTACGGCTTCGGCGCCGAGGTGGGCATCTCCACCCAAACCATGCCCCCCCGCGGCCCAGTTGGGCTGGAGGGTTTGGTGACCTATCGCTACCGGCTGCGCGGTGAGGGCCATATCGCCGCCGATTACGCCAGCGGCTTGCGCCATTTCAGCCATCGCCCCCTGCCCCTTTGAATTTCCTGCCGTGAGCGATGCGATTCAGGTGCGCGGCCTGCGGCTTTGGGCCCATGTGGGGGTGCTCGATTTTGAGCGCATGGAAGGCCAGTGGTTTGAGCTGGATCTGGAATTGGGCGTGGATCTCAGTGCTGCTGGCCGCAGTGATGCCCTAGGCGACACCCTCGACTACAGCCAGTTGATCACCGCCTTGCAACAGCAGGCCCGCAGCCTGATCTGCCAAACCCTCGAGCACTACAGCGAAAGGATTCTCGATCGGATCGAGGAGCTCTACGGCCCGGTGCCGATCCGCCTTGAACTGCGCAAGTGTGCGGCTCCGGTGCCTGGCTTCGACGGGGTTGTGGCAGTGCGGCGCAGCCGGAATCACTAGGCCAATTTAAGACAGAACCCCCCTCTGTGGTGGAAGTCAGGTTCGCTGCCGGGATGGGCCACGGCCCAGTAGGTCAGCTCCCCGCTGGAGCTTTGGAGCACGGCGGATACCCCAACTTCGAGCCCTGCAGCAGCTGTTGGCGTAGCTAGCACTGGTGGTAGGGCGCAAGTAAGGCTCAAGCTCAATTGTTTGTCGTCGCGCATCACGTTGAAGGGCAGCTGCTTATAGGCAGGTTCCTCAGCTAGCCCCTTCCGGTAGCTATCTAGGTGATAAACATTCCAATCTCCGGAGGGCGAAAGGTTGTACTCCCAGTAGTCGGTCTGGTCTGCAGCGGCCAGAAAGAATTCCATGCAGGTGGTTTGCCAAAGCAGGTCTTGACGTAACGGTTGGCTGCTGCAGTTGGGAATTCTCAACTGGGAAAGTTCGCCCTCAAGCTGGTACCTGATCTGCAGATTATTATCAACCACGCTGAGTTGGCCATGGAGTGAACTGAGAGCTGCACCCCCATGCATCCCGGCTGCATGGGGAATCAATTTGAAGCTGGTGCTGCTCATCGCAGTTTTGCCACAATCTGCCGGATTTGTTCTTCCTGGGCCTCAATGCTTTCGGTGAGACGAAATTGCACAAGAGCCCTTTGGAGGTTGTGGTTGGGATGGGTCGTACGAAAGTAGAGATTGCCAGCTAGATGGTCGCTTAAAAAGCGCAGGCCTAGCTCGAAGCTGAGCAGCCTTGCCGACACATAGATGTGATCTAGGTCCGTTTCGCTTAGGAATGTTCTTGCCGCGTCCAAGTAGCCCTTCAGGAGGCTCTCGCAGAGATTGAGATCAAATTTGACGCTATCAATTTCACAGGCTTCTTCCCCAGCTGGATTGCAGGCTGAACGCAAGCAATCGCCGATGTCGTAGTGCACCAGGCCTGGCTTGACGGTGTCTAGATCCACCAGGCTCACGGCATTTCCCGTGTGGGCGCAGAGCATCACATTGTTAATTTTGGGGTCGCCGTGGATAGGCCGCAGCTGCAGAAGGCCCGCTGCCTTGGCGTCCTCAAGGATCGGGGCCAGTGCGCGGCGTTGCTCCACGAATGCCGCACACCATTGCTCCCGATCGTCCGGACCTATTGGGTTGCAAAGCAGAGCGTGGTCGTAGGCCGCCAGGTAGGTGGGTGTGACGTGGAAGCCGGGCAGCGTATCGGCAAGTCGCTCTGGGGGTAAGTCGTTAATCAGGAAGTGAAATAGACCAAGGCCTCGACCCACCTGCCTGGCCTGCTCTTGGTTCGTGATCGCCTCAACAGTCACGGCCTCTTCGATGAAGCTCTGTAGCCGCCAGAATTGGCCCTCTGCCCATAGCCAGGGTCGGCCGGTATGTCGGTTGGCGATTAGCCGTGGCACTTCCCATCGTTGTCCGATCAGAGGATGCTGCTCGGCGTGCGCGCTGAGCGCCTCTAGGTTTTGCATCACCAGCTCCGGCTGGGGAAATACCCGGGTATTGAGCCTTTGCAACACGTAGTGGCCTGCAGTTGCGCCCCCCGTTTGCACCTCCAATAAATAGGTGTCGTTGACGTTGCCGTTGCCAAGGGGCGCAATCGCTGTGACAAGCCCGGGCAGGGCGAAGGCCTCGGCGACCGCCACCAGCGCCGGTGCAGGAGCGGCCATCAGGCGGCCACCAGCCCGGAGTGGCGGATCAGAGCCTCGCTGCTTGGCTGACGCCCCCGGAAGGCTTCGAACACCTCCGCTGGGGAGCGGCTGCCGCCGAGGCTGAGCACGGTGTCGCGGAAACGGCGGCCGGTAGCAACGATCTCCTCCTCCTGCTCCAGGCCCACCTCCTCGAAGGCACTGAAGGCATCGGCGCTGAGCACCTCGGCCCACTTGTAGGAGTAGTAGCCGGCCGCATAGCCGCCGGCAAAAATATGGCTGAAAGCGCAGAGGAAGGCATCCTCGGCAATGGGCTCCAGCACCGTTGTGGTGGCTGCGATCTGGCGTCGCAGTTGATCTGGACTCTCACCGCTCTCGGGGGTCCACTGGCTGTGCAGGCGTAGATCGGTGAGGGCGAAGTGCACCTGGCGCAGGGTGGCTCCGCCAGCCATGAAGGTGCGGGCTGCCAGCAGCTTCTGGTATTCTGCCTCCGGTAGCGGTTCGCCGCTCTGCCAGTGGCGTGCCATGCCCATCAAGGTGGCCCGGTCGTAGCACCAGTTCTCCATGAATTGGCTGGGTAGCTCTACCGCGTCCCACTCCACGTTGTTGATACCGGCGGCCTGGGGCCGCTCCACCGTGGTGAGCATGTGCTGGAGGCCATGACCAAATTCGTGGAAGAGGGTTTCCACCTCGTCGAAGGTCATCAGGCTGGGGGTGTCCCCTACCGGTGGGCTCTGGTTGCAGATCAAGTAGGCCACCGGCAACACAGGCTCGCCGCTGG
This sequence comes from Cyanobium sp. T1G-Tous, assembly GCF_024345455.1. Classification (NCBI taxonomy): domain Bacteria; kingdom Bacillati; phylum Cyanobacteriota; class Cyanophyceae; order Synechococcales; family Prochlorococcaceae; genus Cyanobium; species Cyanobium sp. T1G-Tous. The sequence continues at coordinate 44,043 of NZ_JAGQBD010000010.1, read as the reverse complement.
CGCTGCGGGAGCGGCCGAGGCATTCATCCATCCAGGCTCCACCGCGCTTGCTGCCAGGGCGGCTATAGGGATCAAGGTAAAAGCCTGCTAGGAGCTCCCCGTTACAGGCTTCGAGCACTCGGAAGTAGCGCACGTCGCTATGCCAGATCGGCGCCTCCCCATCGGCTGCCACTATTTGTATATCGAATAGGCGCTGGCAAAGAACAAATAGCCCCTGCAGTACCTGTTCCAGGGAAAACCAGGGTCTAAGCGCCTCGCTGTTGAGCTCGAAACTCTCTTGCCGCAGCACCTCTGCCCAATAGCTCACGTCCCAGGGCTTCAACTCAGCTGCCTCTGGTGCTCCGTGGCGGCTTGCGCAGGCAGCAAGGGCGGCGAGCTCTTGCTGGGCCACTGGAAAGGCTGCAGCGCGCAGGTCTTCAAGTAGGCCTTCCACCTCATGCACCGAGCCGGCCATTTTCGAGGCCAGGCTTACCTCGGCCCAGTTGGCATAGCCCAGCAGCTGGGCTTGTTTCAACTTCAGCTCCAGGATTTGGGCAATCAGGGGATTGTTATCCAGTTCGCCGCTTGCTGCCCTGCCCACCTGGGCGCGGTAGACCTTTTCGCGCAGGTCCCGGCGCTCACTGAATTTTAGAAAGGGCACCACCCTGGGCATGTCTAGCCCCAGGCGCCAGCCGCTTTCACCAGCATCTGTGGCAGCTTGGGCCAGCAGCTGCCGCAGGCTGGCTGGTAAGCCGGCCAGTTCGTCCTCGCTGTTCAAAGTGAGGCTCCAGCCGTTGGTGGCATCGAGCACGTGGTTGCCGAAGGCGGTGGCGAGTTCGGCGAGCCGCTCACAGGCGGCGTTGAAGGCTTGCTGCTCCTGCCCCTCCAGGCCCACGCCCCGCAATTGCATGTCCCGTAGCTCCGCCTCCAGGATGCGCATTTGGGTGGCATCGAGCTGGCCGGGATTGGCTTGCAGTGCCTTGAGAGCCCGATATATCGGTCGCGATTGCCCAGCGCGGTTGCCGAATTGCACCACGGCCCCCTGCTGCTGTTGGTGGGCTTCCCTCAGCGCTGGTGTGTTGCAGACGCCATTGAGATGGCTCACCACCCCCCAGCTCCAGCGCAACCGCTCGCCTAGCTGGTGCAGAGGCTCCATAACCTCCTCCCAGCGGAGCGACTCGGATTGGCCTAAGCGCAATTCCAGCGTGACTTCCAGGGCGGAGAGCGATTCGTTTAGCTCGCTTAGTAAGGCAGGGATCGCCTGCTCTACCTGCTCGGGCGTGATCGCATCGAAGGGCGGAAGCCCCTGACCAACCAGCAAGGGCAGGGGTACGCTCAGGGTCATGGATGGGGGATTTAGTGCACCCATTCCAGCCGATCCAACAAGCTTTTGTGAACTAGCCCAGGGCGGTGACCCGGCCCATGGCAACCAGGGCAGTTGCACTCAATTGCTGGGCCAGGGCGTTGGTTGAGGCCTCATAGACATCAATTGCTAGGCGCGGCCAAAAGCCAATCGCCAGGGTTGGTATCAGCAGCGTGAGACCAATAAAAAGCTCGCGCGGACGCATGTCGCCAACCACTGCTAGGGCCGGAATTCTCGGACCGAAGAACACCCGGCGGCAGAGGCTGAGCAGATAAACAGGGGTTAGCACTAGTCCGATCGCCGCCAGCACGATGGCGATCACCCGGAAACCGATGGTGAAGCCGTCATTTGCGGTGATGCCGAGAAACACCGTGATCTCGCTCACAAAGCCACTCATGCCTGGCAGGGCAAGGGAAGCAAGAGAGCTGGCAAGGAAAAAGGCGAAGGTGATCGGCAGGGCTTTGGCGAGGCCGCCCATGTTGGGGATTGAAAGGGTTTCGGTGCGTTCGTAAAACACCCCGGTAACAAAGAACATGGCAGCTGCGATCAGGCCATGACTGATCATCTGCAGCATGGCGCCGCTGATGCCTAGGGCATCTACTGCACCAATACCGAGCAGCACAAAACCCATGTGGCTCACGGAGCTGCAGGCAATTCGCCGTTTGACGTTGTCCTGGGCAAAAGCATTCAGGGCGCCGTAGACGATGTTGACGATGCCGAGCACAATTAGGGCTGGTGCCAGCCTCAGATGCACCTCCGGAAGCATCTGCACGTTGAAGCGCAGAAGGGCGTAGCCACCCATTTTAAGCAGCACCCCTGCCAGCAGCATCGATACGGGCGCATTTGCTTCACCGTGGGCGTCGGGTAACCAGGTGTGGAGGGGGAACATTGGCAATTTCACCCCGAAACCCACCAGGAAGCCCAGATAGCAGAGCAGGCCAAAGGTGCCACCGGGGGAACGGCTGGCTAGCTCTGAGAGGTTGAAGCTGAAGCTGTCGCCTGAGAAAGCAAGAGCAAGGCCGCTCAACAAGATGAGCAGGGAGGCTGTGGCGGTATATAAAATAAACTTGGTGGCCGCGTATTGTCGTTGCTTGCCACCCCAGATCGCGATTAATAGATATACAGGAACTAGCTCAAGCTCCCAGGCAAGGAAGAAAAGTAGAAAGTCTTGGGAGAGAAAAACAAGGCCCTGGGCTGACGCCTGAACCAGCATCAGGGCGAAATAAAGGCGGGTTTTGCTCTTTATGTTCCAGCTGGCCGCCACCGAAAGCAGGGTTACCAGGCCTGAGAGCAGTACCAATGGTGTTGAAAGGCCATCAGCCGCCAGGGACCACTCCAGGCCCATGGCCGGCACCCAACTGACCCTTTCGACCAGTTGCAAATCACTGCTGGAGCCATCGAAGTGCCTGCTAAAGCAGAACACCATTAGACCAAGGTCAATTGCCAGGGTGGCGAGGGCCAGGGTGCGGGGCCACTTGGGGTCGCTGCCATCTCCTGGCAGCAGCGGCATTACAAGGGCGACTGCTGCCGGCAGCAGCACGATCAGGCTCAGCCAGGGAAAGGCTGATTCCGCTGCTGTAGCGCCCAGGCTGGACGCGGCTAGCAGGGGCATGTTGATGTCCATCACGGCCCGATTGCAGATCTGGTGATTCGCTGAACAGGGCCGAGGTCAGGCGCTGTTCAAATCTCTAACCAACCTATCAGTCCTGGTTGCTGTACTGAGTAGATCTACTCACTGGCGGCGGGCTTCTGGTCTGGCAAGTGCTCCCAGCGGCTGCCCAGTTGCTGGATGGCCAGCACCTCTGAGCGGGACTCCACCCCGGCTTGGTGCCACGCCCGCACCATCGCTCTACTCACGTCTTCGGCCGCTGGTTTGGGGCACAGGGCAAGCAGGCTTGGACCGGCGCCACTGATGACGCAACCCCAGGCTCCCGCCGCTAGGGCCGCCTCCCTTACGGCCTTGCCGCCATGGATCAGGCCCCAGCGGTAGGGCTCATGAAGACGGTCGTGCATGCCATCGGTGATCAAGTCGCCATTGCCGGTGCGCAGCCCCTGCAGCAGCAAGGTGAGGGAGCCCAGGTTGATCACCGCATCCCCCACTGGAATTGATTTCGGCAGGGCCCGCCTTGCTTCGCTGGTGGTGAGCCGGATAGCGGGGATTGCGACCACTGCCTGAACGAGAGTCGACCATTCACAGCGCACCACCCGCCAGCGGTGCGAGGCCGCCTTGGCTGTCATGCACAATCCCCCCACCAAGGAGGGCACCACGTTGTCGGGATGGCCTTCAATGTCGATGGCCAACTCCAGCAGCTTCTCGCGACTGAGGGGCTCGCCCACCAGCGCATTGGCGCCGATCAGGCCAGCCACAATCGCCGTGGCGCTGCTACCCAGGCCCCGGGCCGGCGGCACCGCTAGCCGCACTCTTGCCTCAAGGGCCACCGGCTCCTCACCGGCTTCTTTCCAAACCCGTTGGGCCGAGCGATACACCAGGTTGTCGGGCCCTCCGCGTAGGTGGGCTCCTTCGCTGCCTTCGATAATCAGATCAAAGCGCTCGCTGCCGCCCTCGATGCAGCGCATCTGGAAGACGTTGTCGAGATCCAGGGCAGCCCCCAGACAGTCAAAGCCAGGACCGACGTTGGCTGTGGTAGCTGGAACGTGAACCTCAACCCCTTGTCCGACCCGGGGGCGCACCATGGGACAACTTCTGCTGCGCCCAGTGTCTCAGGCCAGCAGCATGCGCGCCCGGCAGGCCGCGCTGAATTGGCCAATGGCCGGATCGACCACGGCCGTGATCGGCATGCTTACCAGCACCGGCTTAAGCCGACCCTTGTTTAGAAATGCCCGGTTAAAGGTGGGCGAGCGCAGGCTTTCCAGCAGCTTTCCTGCGGTACCGCCGGCCAACCACACCCCCCCCCGGCTCAGACCCGCCAGGGCCAGATCGCCACACACACTGCCGTAGCAGCCGATCCAGATCTCCAAGGCTTCGCAGGCCAGGCTTTCCCCTAAGGCAGCGCTGGCAGCCACGGCAGCGGGCAGTTCCGACCCATCGGCTAGCGGGAAGAGGGGATGGTCTCCGCCGGGGTGGCGGATGTGAAGCAGCCAGCGCGCCACTTCGCCCAGGCCAGTGCCGCTTACCACCCGCTCGATTGAGACTCGCTCTAGGCCCCGCTCGCGGGCGAGCCACTGTTTGAGTTCCCATTCCTGCTGGTTGCGGGGGGCGAATTCAGCGTGGGCGGCCTCGCTGGCCACCGCCACCAACCCCGACGGGGTTGGTACCCCGTAGGCCACCCCCAGACCCGTTCCCGCACCAAGCACCAGCAGGGGCGCCTCCGGCCTCGCCACCCCCGGGCGGATTGGCGCCTGTTGCTGGGAGGTGAGATGGGGCAGCCCGTAGATCAATACGGCGAAATCATTGACCAGCTCAAACCGCCAAATACCTGTGGCGGCAGCCAGCTGGGTGCCATCGAGCTGCCAGTGGAGGTTGGTTAGTTGGGCCTTACCCGCCTCCACCGGTCCTGCCACCGCCAGGCAGGCGGCCGCAGGAGGGGGCTGGGAAGCACCCAGAAAGGTGGCCAGCAACGGGGCCAGGTCGTCCCAGTCGGCGGATAGGTAGCGCTCACTGCGCAGCAGCTCCAATTCACCCCCGGCCTGCAGCTGATAGAGGGCGAGAAGGGTCTTGGTGCCGCCGATGTCTCCAGCTAGAAGGGTGGTCACTGGCCGGGTGTGGGGATCGCCGGCAGGCCCAGGCCAGCTGCCCGCTTGGCATTTGCCGTAACTGCTGCAGTCAGCAGGTCGGCCACGCTCAGGTTGCCGAGGTCGCCTTCGCGTCTGCTGCGCAGGCTCACCGCACCTGTTTCAGCCTCCTTGGCGCCGATCACTGCCAGCAGGGGGATTTTCATCTGTTCGCCGTTGCGAATCAGCTTGCCGAGGCGCTCGCCGGAGTGGTCCAGGGTGGCGCGGATGCCAGCGGCCTTGAGCTGCTCCAGTAGCTGCTCGGCGTAGGGCATCACCTCATCGGTAACGGGTAGCAGCCGGATCTGCTCGGGTGCCAGCCAGAAGGGGAAATCGCCGGCGTAGTTCTCGGTCATGATCCCGAAAAACCGCTCCAGCGAACCGAAAATGGCCCGGTGGATCATGATCGGACGCATTCTTGAGCCATCAGCGGCCACGTACTCCAGTTCGAAACGTTCTGGCAGGTTGAAATCGAGCTGGATTGTGGAGCACTGCCACATTCGCCCGATGGCATCTTCGATTTTTAGGTCGATCTTGGGACCGTAGAAGGCGCCTCCGCCTTCATCGATCTTGTAGGCCCATCCCTTGCGATCGAGGGCCTCGATCAGGCCTTGGGTTGCCAGTTCCCACACGGCGTCTGCGCCGATCGACTTCTCCGGCCTGGTGGAGAGATTTATTTCGTAGGTCTTGAAATCGAAGGCGGAAAGGATCTCCTCTGTGAGATCAAGGATGCGCAGGATCTCATCGCTGATCTGCTCTGGTAGGCAAAACACGTGGGCGTCGTCCTGGGTGAAGCCGCGCACCCGCATTAGGCCGTGCATCACACCCGGGCGCTCGTAGCGATAAACGGTGCCCAACTCGGCCCAGCGAATTGGCAGCTCCCGGTAACTGCGCAGGGTGCTTGCGTATGTGAGCACGTGAAAGGGGCAGTTCATCGGCTTGAGCTGGTATTGCCGCTCATCGACTTGCATGGGGCCAAACATGCTCTCGGCATAGAAGTCGAGGTGGCCCGAGGTTTTCCACAGGCTGATGTCGGCCACGTGTGGTGTGTACAACAGTTCGTATCCAGCTGCGAAATGGGCCTGACGCCAAAAATCTTCAATCAACAGGCGCATCCGAGCGCCGCGGGGATGCCAGAACACCAGCCCAGCCCCGGCCTCATCCTCGATCGAGAACAGATTCAGATCGGTGCCCAAGCGCCTGTGGTCCCGTCGTTTGGCCTCTTCCTTGCGCCGCTTGTGTTCCGCCAGCTGCTCGGGGGTTTCCCAGGCGGTGCCGTAGATGCGTTGCAGCTGGGCCTTGGTTTCATCGCCACGCCAATAGGCGCCGGCGACGCTCTCGAGCTCGAAGGCCTTGGGGTTGAGCTCGCTGGTGTTGGCTACGTGGGGCCCGGCGCAGAGGTCCCACCACTCCTCGCCCAGGGTGTATAGACTGATCGGCTCGCTGATCCCCGCCAGGATCTCCAGCTTGTAGGGCTCGTTTTGGGCTTTGATCTTGGCCTCGGCTTCAGTGCGGCTGACTTCGATCCGCTCAAGGGGCAGACGGCGGCCAATGATCTTGCCCATCTCCTTTTTGATTGCCTTGAGATCGGCCTCGGTGAAGGGATCGGGATTGTCGAAGTCGTAATAAAAGCCGCTCTCGGTCCAAGGGCCGATGGTGACTTGAGCCTGGGGAAAGAGCTTCTGCACAGCCATGGCCAGCACATGGCTCATCGAGTGACGGATGCGCAGCAGCTGGTTGCTTTCGCTGGTTTTGGGCAGGGCGATCGGTGCTAGCTCGGAGCTGGTTGGGTTCACGGGCACTGATCGCGCGTCTAATTAAGGCGAATGTCGATCCTACGCAGCGCTCCTAAGCTGTATTTATGGGTTTTTCTTCTCCGCTGCCAGAACCTGAATCCCCCGGCGTCCTGCTTGATCAGCTGCTCGGGTCCCTGCTCGATGATTTCAGTTCCTGGTTTGAGCGGGGCCTGCTGCTGCTAGATCACTGCCCAGAAGCGGTGATGCCCCAAGACCAGCAGCTGATCCTGCGCGATCACCTGGTGCAGGCCCGCAAGGAACTCTGCGCTGCCACAAGCTTGCGCCAGGCAGCTCCCATACCAATGGCCCTCGAGATGGAGACCCTGGCTCCCTGGCATCAACTGGTGTTGTCGGTGTGGAATCTTTCGGCGGCCCTGCGCCGCCATGGAGTGACCCTGCCGTGATGGGCGAGCGCCGCAACCTGGCTTTCGGCTACGTCCTCTGGGCCCTGGGCCTGGTGGGAGTGTGTGGCGTGCATCGCTTCTACAACCGCAAGCCCCTCAGCGGCACCCTGTGGTTGCTCACTTTTGGCCTCTGCTTCGTGGGCCAATTGGTTGATCTCTGGTTGATGCCCGAACTGGTTGACCAGGCGAACCGACCTTTGGTGTCGCAGGGCTCGACCCTCTCGGTTGAGCGGCAGCTAGTTCATTTGGCGAGGCGCCGAGGCGAGCTGGGCTTCACCCTTAATGACGCCCTTGTCGAGATGGAGTTGCCGGCTGGGGTGGAGAGTCGCCAGGTGCGTGATGAGATTCAAAGGTTGCTCCACGCTGAGCTCTTAGATGTCGGCAATGACGATCGGGGCCGGGTGATCTACAAGGAGCCGTGAGACAGCGACGTTTTTTGCTGGGGCTGGCGGCTGGAGCGGCGCTGCCCATGGGGTTGTGGAGTTGTCCCCTGCGTCAGCTCACGGGGATTCCCTGCCCCACCTGCTACTTAACGCGCTCCGTGCTGGCGACCCTGCATGGCGACCTAGCCCAGGCCCTGGAGTGGCACGCTTTTGGCCCGGTGCTGGTGGGGCTTGCGCTGGCCCTGGGGCTCTGGACTCTCTTTGGCGGCCGCCTGGCCTCTCGGCTGCTGCTGCAGTTGGCCTGTGCCGCTGCGCTGCTCGCATTTGGCTACTGGCTGCTGAGGCTCTGGGGCTGGAGCCAGGGCCAGCCTTTGCCGGCCTGAACTGCCTAGAAAGTTCCTAGCCGGGCGGCAAGAAACCCAGTGTTTCCCGCACCCGTTTGAGGGTCTCATCGGCAACCGCTGCAGCTTTGTGTTGGCCATTGCGCAGCACCTCCGCCACCGCTCCAGGCTGCTGACGCCACTCCTGATAACGCTGCTGCACTGGTCTTAAGGCCTCCACGGCAGCATCTGCCAGCAGGGGCTTAAACGTGCCCCAGCCCATGGCGCCGCACTGCTCGGCTGCCTGCTGCCTGGTTTTGCCGGCCAGCAGGGCGTAAAGCCCTAGAAGGTTGTCTGCTTCAGGCCGCTCCGGATTACCGAATTCCAGTCCCATGGTGGGGTCGGTTTTGGCCCGTTTTATTTTTTTAACCACCAGTTCAGGCGGATCCAGCAAGCTGATTCGTGAGCCCTCGTTGGGGTCGCTTTTGCTCATCTTTGAGCTGCCATCGGTGAGGCTCATCACCCGGGCCCCTTCCCGCAGGATCAAGGGCTCGGGCACCTTGAGCACTGGAATTACCTCACCATCTGGATTCCGCTTGCCAAAACGGGCGTTGATGCGCTGCTGGGCAATGTCGCGGGCGAGTTCAAGGTGCTGCTTTTGGTCCTCCCCCACAGGCACCAGATCAGCGTCGTAGAGAAGGATGTCGGCAGCCATCAGCACCGGGTAGTCCAACAGGCCCACAGACACCTGGTCCCCCTGTTTGATTGCCTTTTCCTTGAACTGGATCATCCGCTCCAGCCAATTGAGCGGGGTGACGCAGTTGAGCAGCCAGGCGAGTTCGCAGTGGGCGCTCACATGGCTCTGCACGAACACGGTTGAGCGATCGGGATCTATGCCGCAGGCGAGATAGAGAGCTGCTGTTGAGAGCGTGTCCTCGGCGAGCTGGGCTGGCTGATGGGGAACAGTGATCGCATGAAGATCGACCACACAAAAAAAGGTGTCGTGGCTGCTCTGGAGATCAACCCAGTTGCGGATCGCGCCCAGCCAGTTGCCCAGGTGCAGAGCCCCGGTGGGTTGCACCCCAGACAGAACCCTCGGCCGTGCCATGGGACTCAGCTCTCGGTGCTCTCAGAGTTTTCGGTGCTCTCAGCGCTCTCGGGGGCAAGATCTTCAGCGGCAAGACCTTCGGGGGCCAGCTCTTCGGGGGCAGCCTCTTCAGAGCTGGGCTCGATGGGCTCTGCCACGGGAGCAGGAGGCTTGCTGGGCCGAGCGAACGGGTCGATGCGAGGTGCCCGCTCCTGACGGATCACCCGGCCCTCGCCACCCCCTGGCCGGCGCTCGGAGCGGGGGGAATCGCTGCGGGGACCGGCTTGGGCCCTTTGTTGAGCGACCAGTTCGTCGAGTTTTCCATCCTCGAGCAGCTGGGCCACCGTGCGAATGGCGAAGCCGAGGGCAGCCACCGTGGAGCGCAGCGCGAAGCCCTCCTGAATGGCTCTGGCGGCACGCATCTCGTTATCGCTGAGCCGGATGCGGAATCCGCCGGGTTCGCGGTTGCCTGGCGGGCGGCCGCCACCGGCGCGCCCTCCCTGGTCATCGCGAGATTGAGAGGGGGTGGTTTCGTCGGCCATCGCCTCAGCCTGTGCAGTCAGGGGCAAGTGTGCCGCATCGGCTGGCCAAGGGGGGGGTGAGCCAGTGCAGTCGATGGGGCTCCCGCTGCCCGCTGCGAGCTAGCACGATCAGGGGCAGGGCCCGCTGGGCCCCTGGTTGAAATTGGTTTCGATAGGTCTCCAGCAGCTCCAGGTAGGCAGCAAATGTCCAGCCGTGGTTGCCTCGCTCCTGGTGGCCCCAGAAGTGGCGCAGCGCCTCCTGGCAGGCCGGTTGCCCGAATTCATGCCAGCAGCGCAACTGGGCTGACCAGGCCGGCTGTCCGGCGGAGATCCAGTCCCGATAGCGCACCAGCTCCGGTGCTTCAGCGCTGGCATCTGGCGGCAGCACCAGGGCAAGCTGCTCCAGTGATATGCGGCGCAGCCTCAGCCAGCAGCGCTCAAGCAGGGCCACCGGCAGGCTGCCAACCCAAATGGGAGCAGCCTGTAGTTCCAGTGCCCAATCCAGCAGCTGGGCCTGCTGCCTAAGTGTTAATTGCGGGAGTGTCAATTGCGGCGGTGTCAATTGCGGCAGCTGCTCAGCCATGGGTGCCCTTAAAGGTGATCGCGGCGCTGGCGTATTCCCGGGGTTCGAGGTGGATCGTGCAGCGCACCCGACCAAACCGGGCCTCTAGGTGCTCCTCCACCAATTCGGTGATCCGGTGCGCCGTTGGCAGATCATTGGCATCCACCACCATGTGCATGTCGATGAAGACCTGCTGGCCGAGCACCCCGCGACTGGCGATGTCGTGACAGTTGAGTACCCCCGGCACCTCCATCGCGACCTGGTGAATGGCCTCCGGGGCAATGGCGATCTGATCAACCAACTGGGGCAAGTTGGTTCGCAGCACCGACCAGCACACCCGCACCAGCAGCAAGCAGAGTGGAATCGCTAGGGCGACATCGAGCCAACTGAGGTTGAGCCACACCGCTCCGGCTAGACCCACCAGCACCACTGCTGTTGTCCAGATGTCGCTGCTGGTGTGGGCCGCATCGGCCTTGAGCAGGGGACTGCCAAGCCTTCGCCCCTCGGCCCGCTCGTAGCCAGCCAACAGAATGTTGATACCAAGCACGAGCAGTAGTACCAGTAGCTCCCTGCTGTCCATGCGCAACGGCTGTAGTCCGGTGCGCAGCCTTCCGAGGGCGGCCTGCAGGATCTCGAAGGCGGTGAACAGGATGAAGGCTGCAATAGCCAGGGCACCCACCGCTTCGTATTTGTGGTGCCCGTATGGATGGTCCCGGTCCGGTTCGGGATCCGAAAGTCCATTGGTCACCAGTCCCAACAGACTTGAAAATCCGTCAGTGGCGCTGTGCATGGCATCCGCCAGCACGGCGAGTGAGCCACTCAATAGCCCCAGCAGCAATTTCAACAGCGTCATGCTGATGTTGACGGCCAGGGCCACCAGCAGCACTCGCTTCACTTGTTCGCGGGTGTCCTGGCGAACCTCCATTGGGTTGTCCCTTACTCCTGGAGCTGGCAAGGCAGACCCCCGACTCGCGCCCAAGCTATTGGCATTTGGCGCCTGCGCAGCGTCTCAAGCTGAGCTAAAGATGCATCAGCTTGTCCAGGGCCGTTGACGCCGCCGGTGACCATCCCCCAGCTCGACGGGTTAGCCATGGTCCGCCAGGCCATGCCCAAGACCCTCAAACCATGGCTGCCGGCTATCGGCACCGGGCTTGCGGGCTGGTTTGCCCTCGATGGGCTACTGCGGTTGAGCCACCTGTCCATCGCCTCTGGTCTCACCTTGGCGGGCCTGGGCTTGGGTGCTTCGCTGCTGCGCCGCCGCCAACCCCGGGGGCCAGCCCCTACGGATGTGCCCGGCTGGCTGGGGCGCCTGGAGCAGCTTGAGGGTCAGTTTTTACGGCTGGTAGGGGAACCAGCTCCAGCCCAGGCTGAGCTTGATAGCCGGATGCGCAAGGACCAACTGGCAGCCCTGCACCAGGAGCTGGATCGGCAGGGCTTGCAGTTGGCCTTAGTGGGTACCTTTCCTCCGGCTGTGGCTCTGCAGCCAGATCTGATCGAGGCCCTGCGTGGTCCCGAGTCACTTCAGCTTCACTGGGCCCACCCCTTGCCGGCTTGGAGCAAGGATTGGTCTTGGCCTGAAGCATTTGCTGCCTGCGACCTGCTGATCCACCATCTGCGCACTCCTCTCTCAGCTGCTGATCTGCGCTGGCTAGAGGCCCTACCCGCCGCTCAGCCCGCCTGGCTGCTGGTGGAATTCAGCAGCGGTGACCAGACTCTCGAAGCTCTGACCGCTGAATTGCGTTCCCAGCTTGGACAGGATCTTTCCCAGCGTCTCCTGTTTTGGAACGGCCTGCCCACGACGCTTGCGGCCAGCATTTCGCCCTTAGCCCGCCACCTCGCCAGTGCCGGAGCTGAGCTGCGCCGCGGCCGCCAGCTGCGTCGTCTTCAGCAATTGCATGGCCTGTGGCAGTGCAATCTTGAGCAGCTGCGGCGGCAGCACTTCCTGCCACTGCAGCGGCGCACCCAATGGCTGGTGGCGGCGGGGGTTGTGGCGGCGCCCCTGCCAAGCCTCGATCTGCTGGTGCTTGCGGTGGCTAATGGCTTGATGTTGCGCGAAATGGCTCGACTCTGGGATTGCCCCTGGACTTTCGAGCAGCTGCAGGCCGCCGCCAGCGAACTCGCCAAGGCAGCCCTCGCCCAGGGGGTTGTGGAATGGAGCAGCCAGCTTCTTACTGGCCTGGTCAAGTTGCATGGCGCCACCTGGCTGGTGGGGGGTGCGTTGCAGGCGCTCAGCGCCGCCTATCTCACCAGGGTTGTGGCCAGGTCCATGGCTGACATGTTGGCCCTCTCGGCGGGGGTGAGCGAGCCGGATCTCGCCGAGATCAAACGCCAGGCACCCCTGTTGGTGGCCACGGCAGCGGCGGCGGAAAAACTTGACTGGCCTGCATTTCTCGAGCAGGGCCGGCAGTGGCTTCGCAACCTGCCCCCTGCCGGCATGGACAGCTCAGATCTGATGGCAGCGGAGCCAACCCCTTGATTGCCCTCGATCAGCGGGTGTTGTTTGCCTTTCTGCTCACCCTGGCAGCCGGTCTTTGCACTGGGCTTGGCAGTTTGCTTGGCCTGGTGTCGAGGCGATTTAGCCCCAAGTTGCTCAGTTTGTCGTTGAGCTTTTCGGCTGGCGTGATGATTTTTGTCTCCTTTGTGGAGATATTTCCCAAGGCCAGGCAAGCGCTGGCCCTCGGGCTTGGAGCCACTACCGGCTATGCGGTAACTGTGCTGGCTTTTTTTGCTGGCATGGTGGTGATTGCCTTGATCGACAACGTCCTACCCAGCCATGATCTGACCCTTACTGAGGCCAACTTGCCCAGGGCCCAGTCGCAGACCTTGCTGCGCACAGGGTTGTTTTCGGCCCTGGCGATTGCCATCCACAATTTTCCAGAGGGTTTGGCCACCTTTGTTGGTGCCCTCTCAAGTCCCAGGCTTGGCATCAGCATCGCTATTGCCATAGCCATCCACAACATTCCCGAGGGCCTGGCGATTTCAGCCCCGGTGTATTACGCCACTGGCAGCCGCCGCACTGCTTTTTGGGTGTCTTTCGCCTCAGGGCTTGCTGAGCCCATCGGTGCAGTGGTGGGCTATGTCTTTTTAAAAACATTTCTCAGCGACACGGTGATGGGATTGGTTTTCGCCAGCGTCGCCGGCTTGATGATTTACATCTGCTTCGATGAATTGCTGCCTGCCGCCCAGCGCACCGGGGCCCATCATCACGTGATGATTGCTGGCCTCACGGCAGGAATGCTGGTGATGAGTGTCAGCTTGGTGCTGCTGGCCTGAGGTGACCCAGCTCCCCAGCAGAGATTCAGCGGCGCCTGGCGCAGATCAGAGCTGGCCCTGGTGGCCGCTGTTGCCGCTCTACCCCTACGGTCGCCGCCGCACCTTGGTGCGCGAATTGATCCCTGGCCAGGTCTGGAGTTTTGAGCAGCTCCAGGGGGTGTTTTACGTGGCAGTGCCGATCCGGATGACGGTGGTGCGTTTGCGTGCTGGTCTGTTGCTCTATGCCCCCGTGCCCCCCACTGGAGAGGTGCGGGCAGCTCTTGCCGAGCTGGAACACCGCTACGGCCCCGTTTGCACGATCGTGCTGCCTACCAGCTCTGGCCTCGAGCACAAGCTGCCGGTGCCGGCGATGGCAAGGGCGTTCCCTGCTGCCCAGGTGTGGGTGACACCACGGCAGTGGAGCTTCCCCTTGCCGCTGCCGCTGTCCTGGTTGGGGTTCCCGGCCCAGCGCACCCGGGTGCTGTTTGAGCAGGGGCTCCCCCATGCCGATGAGCTGCACTGGCTACCGCTCGGGCCCCTAGATCTAGGCCTGGGCACCTTCATGGAGGCGGCCTGCCTGCACCGCGCTAGCGGCTGCCTGCTGCTCACCGATGCCCTAGTGGCCATCAGTGAGCAGCCCCCAGAGCTATTTGATGCCGATCCAACACCGCTGCTTTTCCATGCCAGGGATCGCGGTGATGCGCCCCTGCTCGACACTCCTGATTGCCGCAGACGGGGCTGGCAGCGACTGGTGTTGTTTGCCTCCTATCTCCGCCCAGATCATCTGCAGGTGCCTGGAATCAGGGAATTGCTCTCTGGCCTGCTGGCCGCGGGGGTGCGCTCGCCGCGGGCCTATTTCGGTCTCTATCCCTTCCGCTGGCAGGAGGGCTGGCAGGCTGAATTTCGGCGGCTAGTGCCTGGTTCTGAGGCTGCACTGCTGGTGGCGCCTGTCTTGGAGCGGCTGGTGTTTCCCCGCTGCCGGGCCGCCCTGGTCACCTGGATCCGCACTTTGGCTGGCCAAGCCGAAATCCGCTGGCTGGTGCCGGCCCATTACGAAGCTCCGCTGGCCTGCAGCCCTCAGCAACTAAGGGAGCTTGCAGACCGCCTGGAAGGGCGCGATTGGGCACCAGACAGGGGCAGCTGGGCTTACCTGAGCGGCATTGACAAAACCCTCCTGCGCTTTGGAGTGGTTCCTGAACAACCCGCGGAGCCTGGGCCAGGGGATTTCTGAGCTTGAACTAACTCAGAGCCTGAGCTCGCCTGGGTCGGCATCGAGGTCGCTGTCCAGATCTCCGCAGCCCAGCAGGCTCGTGTCCAGTTCCATGCGCTGTTCCATCTGGCGCAGGAAATAGCCGGTCATCATCGCTGAAGCCAGCAGGCCAGCCAGGTTTTCTCGGTTGGTCTGAATCTTGACCTCGAACTGCTCGCCGGGAAGCATCCCCAACAGCCCTTGGACGTTGTGGCGAATGATGTCTTGGATGTCGCTACTGGCTGAGCGAGCAACCCTTTGCAGCACATCAGGAGATTGCTCCTGCAGGTACTGAATCAACGAGTTACCGCTGATCGCTTCGTTATCGGTGGTCAGGAACTCCGGGTTGAACATCGCCGGCGTGCGCTGCATCCGGATTGCACCTTACCCCAGCTCATTCGTCGTACCAGGGGGGTGGCCCATGGCGGAGATCCGTAACCAGCCAAACCGATCTAGGGGCCAGTAGCGAAGCACCGCCGTGCCGATCAAGGCCTTTTGAGGCAGGGGCCCCCAGAGGTGGGAATCCAAGCTGGCATTGCGGTTGTCACCCAAAACCAACAGATGGTCTGGGGGCACCGTGAGGGGTTCCAGCTGGTAGTCCATCGGTTCGGCTGACCAATCGATCGGCGCCTTGCTGCCGTTGCGCCAAAGCACACCATCGCGCACCTCCACTTCATCGCCCGCTTGTGCCACCACCCGCTTGATCAGGGCCGCCTTGGGGTCGTAGCCAGCGGCTACCAGGGCTGTGGGGGGATGGAATACCACCACGGTGCCGATCGGTACGGGGCGATGCAGCCGGGCGCGCAGCTTCTCCACCAGCACCCGATCCTGCAGTTGCAGGGCTGGGAGCATCGATCCCGAGGGAATCCAGCGGGGCTCCAGCACCGCCCAGCGCAGCACCAGGGCCAGCAACACCCAGACCAGTACTGGCACCACCTGGCGGCGCAGGGTTTCGACCAGGCTGGAAGTGCTGCTGCGGGGCGAGGACGACAAGGGGGCAGTGGAGACTGGTTCAATCCATCCTGAACCGCCCTGGCGTGGAGTTGGCCCGTCGCAATCTCGAGGCGGCGCTGCTGCTGCTGAAGGCCCTGATGGGTGAGGGGCTCAGCCAGGCCGTGTTGTGTCCTGGCAGTCGCTCCGGTGCCCTGGCCCTGGCCCTAGGCGTGCTTGAGCCGCGCGGGCTGACGCTGTTTACCGCCATTGATGAGCGCTCTGCCGCCTTTTTTGCCCTGGGATTGGCCAGGGCCACTGGAAAAGCAGTTGCGGTTGTCACCACCTCGGGCACCGCTGTGGCAAACCTGCTGCCCGCCGCGGTGGAAGCGGACTATGGCGCCATCCCCCTTTTGCTGATCAGTGCTGATCGCCCCACCCAACTCAAGGGCTGTGGGGCAAACCAGACCGTGAACCAGGAAAGCTTTCTGGCAGCCAGTGTGCGCTGGTTTGGCCAGGGCGATGGCACAGGACTGGCTGCCATGACGGACGCTGCCATCACTGCCCTGGCTCGCCAGGCATGGTCTGCAACCCGTCCCCCTGGCCT
This sequence comes from Cyanobium sp. T1G-Tous, assembly GCF_024345455.1. Lineage (NCBI taxonomy): Bacteria > Bacillati > Cyanobacteriota > Cyanophyceae > Synechococcales > Prochlorococcaceae > Cyanobium > Cyanobium sp. T1G-Tous. The sequence goes on along the minus strand of NZ_JAGQBD010000010.1, from coordinate 27,858 downwards.
GGCCCCGGGGCCAGTGCACCTCAACCTTCCCTTTGCCGAACCTCTACATGCGGACGGGCCGGCGCTGCTTGAGGCCATCGCCCACGGTTCTCTTGAGACAACTCCCCTTTCGTCAAGATCACCGTCATTGGGCGAGCTCGCCCTGAGTGCAACTGGATCAGGGATCCAGGCAACGCCCTTCAGCCCCGCTCCCGATCCAGACCAGCCTGGGGTGGTGGTTGCTGGTCCCTGGCGCGGCTTGCCCCAGCACTGGACTGGTTATGTGGAGGCTTTGCTGCGCTGGCAGCGGCGCACGGGCTGGCCCGTGCTGGCCGACGGACTGAGTGGGCTGCGGGGGTTGGCTGAACTCGATTTGATCAGCAGCTACGACCTACTGCTCGAGGCTCCTGAGCCCAAGCTGCGTTCAGCCCAGGTATTGCGCCTTGGCCCCTTGCCCGCCAGCCGCCGCCTACAGCGCTGGCTGGCCGACCAGAACGCTCATCAGTGGCTTGTCAGTGAGGGCGAGCCGAGATGTCTTGATCCGCTCGGCAGCGGATGGCTCGGCAGAGGATGCCAGCAGAGCGCCGCCGGTTTGGCCGGCTGGAGCGCCAGCTTGCCTCCAACTATCTGGGCCGGCGGCCCCAGTGGCGAGGCCCTGCAGTTTGGGGCCTGCTGGCACCAGCGGGAGCTGCAATTACAACTCTGGCTAGATCAGCAGCTAGCCAGTGGTGGTGTGGCTGAAATCGGTGTTAACGAGCTTTGTTTGGCGCGCCAACTGGGGCTCCTGCTGCCCGCCGGTTTGCCGCTGGTGCTTGCCAACAGCAGCCCGGTGCGCGATTGGGAGAGCTTCGCCAATCCCGCTGCCCCCTGGCGACCGGTTTATGGGTTCAGAGGGGCATCCGGCATCGATGGCACCCTCTCGATCGCCTGCGGGGTTGCTGAGGCCCATGGCCAGGCGGTGCTGCTCACGGGTGATCTGGCCCTGCTCCATGACAGCCATGGCTGGCTCTGGCAGCGCCAACTAAAGGGGCGTCTCACCGTGATCCTGATCAACAACGGCGGTGGCGGCATCTTTGAGCAGCTGCCGATACGCACTACGCCTGAGCAGGCCCTGGATTTCGAGAGGTTGTTTGCCATGCCGCAGCAGCTTGATCACTTGGCCTTGGCTGCAGCCCATGGCGTGCCGGGGCGCAGGGTGGAGCAGCTTGCTGGCTTGCCATCCCAGCTGGACTGGGCGCTGCAGCAGCCGCTGGCGCTGCTTGAGCTGGTCAGCGATCGCCGCGCCGATGCACTCAGGCGCCAGACCTTGCGCAGAATGGCCGCCCAAGCCCTGATGCAGTCTTGAGCCCTTCCTCCCCGACCCCGTCAGCGGTGCAGTGGCAGCCCGCCGGCTCCTACGAGGACATCCTTTTTGACCTGTGCGAGGAGGGGATCGCCCGCATCACGATCAACCGACCCCACAAGCGCAACGCCTTCCGGCCCCGCACCGTGCAGGAGCTTTGCGACGCCTTTTCCCGAGTTCGCGACAACCCTCGGGTCGGGGTGGTGTTGTTTACCGGTGCCGGCCCAGCGGCTGATGGCGGTTGGGCCTTTTGCGCTGGCGGCGATCAAAGTGTGCGCGGCGATGGGGGCTATCTCGACGAGTCGGGTTTGCCCCGTCTCAATGTGCTGGATCTGCAACGCCTGATCCGCAGCTTGCCGAAGGTGGTGATTGCCCTGGTGGCCGGTTACGCGATCGGTGGTGGCCAGGTGCTGCATCTGCTGTGCGATCTGAGCCTGGCGGCTGAGAACGCCGTATTTGGCCAGACGGGACCGCGGGTGGGCAGTTTTGATGGGGGCTTTGGCGCCGGCTACCTGGCCCGGCTGGTGGGCCAGCGGAAGGCGCGGGAGATTTGGTTCCTCTGCCGTCAATACGGGGCCGACCAGGCTTTGGCCATGGGCTTGGTGAATGGGGTTGTGCCCCTTGATCAGCTGGAGGCGGAGGGGATCAGCTGGGCGCGCGAGGTGCTGCAGCACAGCCCCACGGCGATCCGTTGCCTCAAGGCTGCCTTCAACGCTGAAACCGACGGCTTAGCAGGAATTCAGGAGCTGGCCGGCCAGGCCACCCATCTCTTTTATCGAACAGCAGAGGGCCAGGAGGGGCGCAATGCCTTCCTTGAGAAGCGACCGCCGGACTTCTCCGATGCTCCCTGGCTACCTTGAAAACAAACGGATTTCTTCTCAGGGCAGTGGGTTGTTTGGGGCTGCTGCGGTTGCTTCCGCCCCTGCTAGTGGGAGCCGTTTTTTTTGTGCCACCCCTTGCCGGTGCAGCTGTGGAGCCAGCTCAGCAGCGTCGGCTCGTACTAGACCGGCGCCAGCGCCAGTTGTTGGTCCTAGAGGGCAACCAGGAGCGCAAACGCTTCCCGGTGGGTGTCGGTCGGCCGGGCTGGGAGACCCCGGTGGGTCAGTTTTCGGTTATCGAGCTAGCAGTAGATCCCACCTGGGAGCATCCCGCCTCCGGCCAACTCATCCCGCCTGGACCTGCCAACCCCCTAGGCAGCCGGTGGATCGGCTTTCACCGCGACTGCAAGGGCCGCGCCGGCTTCAACGGCAGCGAACACCTTGTAGTGAAGGGTTGCGTCAGTGCTGGCTTCCACGGCACACCCCAGCGGCACAGCGTGGGCCAGGCCGTTTCTCACGGCTGCGTGCGCCTACTGGATGAGCATGTGCGCGAACTGTTCGATCTGGTGGAGATGGGCACGCCCGTGACGGTGTTGCCTTAGCGACGACCGTAGAGTTGCGACCACCTCCGGTAACTCTGGGATGCGGGTCTTGTTTGCGGCGGCCGAATGCGCGCCGATGATCAAGGTCGGGGGCATGGGGGATGTGGTGGGCTCCTTGCCCCCTGCCCTAGCTGCCTTAGGCCACGACGTACGCATCATCCTGCCGGGTTACGGCAAGTTGTGGTCCAAGTTGAAGGTTTCGCCAGAGCCCATCTGGCGCGGCCACACGATGGGCAATGACTTCGCTGTCTTTGAGGCCCGCCATCCCACCAACGGCCTGATTCTCTATTTAGTGGGCCATCCGGTGTTCGATCCGGAGCGCATCTACGGCGGCGAAGACGAGGATTGGCGCTTCACTTTCTTTGCCAGCGCCACTGCGGAATTCTGCTGGAATCACTGGAAACCTCAGGTGCTGCACTGCCACGACTGGCACACCGGCATGTTGCCGGTGTGGATGCATCAAGACCCGGAGATCAGCACCGTATTCACAATCCACAATCTCAAGTATCAGGGCCCTTGGCGCTGGAAACTTGATCGAATCACCTGGTGTCCCTGGTATATGCAAGGGGACCACACGATGGCGGCGGCTTTGCTGTACGCCGATCGGGTCAATGCGGTGTCTCCCACCTATGCGATGGAGATCCGCACGCCCCAATACGGCGAGCATCTCGATGGCTTGCTGAATTTCATCAGTGGCAAGTTGCGCGGCATTCTCAACGGCATTGATACCGAAGACTGGAATCCAGCCACTGATGCCAGCCTGCCAGCCCAGTTTTCGGCTGCGGATTTAGCCCCCCGTGCCATTAATAAGCAGGCCCTGCAGGAGCGCTTTGGCTTGGCTGTGAATCCCCGCTCCTACCTAATGGGAATGGTGAGCCGGCTAGTCGATCAAAAAGGTGTCGACCTGCTGCTGCAGGTTGCTGATCGGGTGTTGGCATATACCGACAGCCAGGTTGTTGTTCTGGGCACGGGGGATCGAACCTATGAGTCGGGGCTATGGCAGATGGCAGCGCGCCATCCCGGCCGCTTCGCCGTTTTCCTCACCTACGACGATGCCCTTTCAAGGTTGATTTATGCCGGCAGCGACGCTTTCTTGATGCCGAGTCGCTTTGAGCCCTGCGGTATCAGCCAGATGCTGGCCATGCGCTATGGCTCGATTCCAGTGGTGCGGATGGTGGGCGGTCTGGTGGACACCGTGCCCCCCAACGACCCCCTGGCTGGCAGCGGCAACGGCTATGGCTTCGATCGCTATGAGCCAATCGATTTTTATACGGCGATCGTGCGCTCCTGGGAGGCCTACCGCAATCAGGCCAGTTGGCAGGAACTCCAGCGCCGGGGCATGGGCGTGGACTTCAGCTGGGCCCGCTCGGCGCTCGAATACGACGCCATGTACCGCGACGTTTGCGGGGTAAAAGAGCCAACGCCTGAGGCTGCCGCGGTTGAGCGTTTCTCCCAAGGTCAAGATGCTGACCCCAGCCGGCGGGGCCTGGCTTCCCTGCTGAAGCGTCGTTGAACCGCTTTTGGTGACGCCACCCACTTCCGCCCCCGATAGATCGGGCCGTTCGGAGCCGCCTGCTCCCTATCCGGCCCCTTACGTAGAACCTTGGGGCCGTCTTGCAGTGGACCTGCGTGCCGCCTTGGCCAGCACGGTGCTCAAGCTGCGGGAGCTGGTGCGCCGCAACCGTGAGGGAGATTTATCCGTGCCTGGCTTTTGGCCCCAAGCACTCGCGACCTTTTTTTGGCCGGTGCTGCTAGCCCTGGGCCTGGCTGTATTGGCGTGTTTGCTGACGCTGCTGATAAAAACTGTCTTCTCTAGCCCCACCCCCTCCACTTTTGATATTGCGGGTAGTTCAGCTGTTCAACCAGCTGTTCAACCAGTTGTGGAACAAGTTGCCCCCCGTTCTGATCTGCAGCTTGCCCAGGCCCTAAGCCAGCCAGCTGCTCGCTCTGTTGATCCAGCGCCAAGCTCCCCTGAGCCTCCTGAGCTTGCAGAGCCTGCTCCTGCCGTGCGCCTTGAGCTCGACCCCCTGCTGGCCCTGCTCTCAAACGATGACCCCGATGGCTGTATTGCTTCTGCGCTCCCCCACCCCGAGCAGGGGCTGCTCGATCTGGAGCTGGTGAGTACCTGGGCAGGCTTGCCATTGCAGCGACGCCAGCAGCAAGCCGATCTCTGGCTGCTGCGCGGCCGCGAGTTGGGTTACGAGCGTCTGCGCCTGGTTGCACCTGGTGGCAATCTGCTGGCTCAGGCCGCCCGGGTGGGTAGCGGCATGGTGCTGTTGGAGGCGGAGCCAATTCCTCAGGCATGATCCTCGGCATCGCCCCGACAGCCGACGATGAGTCTGCGTTTAGCCCAGTTGCAGGAGCTTTGGGGTCCACCCGCCACCGGCCCACTGGCGGTGGATCAGGCGGAGCTGAAGCTTGCCTCTCAGGCCATCTGCACCGATAGCCGCCAGCTGCGCGGCGGCGACCTTTTTCTGCCGCTGATTGGCGAGCGCTTCGATGGCCATGGCTTCCTTGCCGGTGCCCTCGAGGCAGGAGCCGCCGCCCTGGTAGCCCAGGCGGGCCACCTTGCGCCAGCCTCCCAGGCCAGTGTGTTGGCTGCTGCCGCCGCAGCTCATGTTCCCCTCTGGCTGGTGCCGGACACCCTGCAGGCTTACCAGGATCTGGCGCGTCTCTGGCGCCTGCAGCTTGCAGCGCCAGTGGTGGCGGTGACTGGTTCCGCCGGCAAGACCACCACGCGGGAACTTATCCGCAGTGCCCTGGCTCCGCTTGGGCCGATCTGGGCTTCCAGCGGCAACGAAAACAACGACGTTGGCGTCCCCCTGACCTTGCTCGGCGCAGCCCCTGATCAGGCGGCCTTGGTTGTGGAAATGGGCATGCGGGGCCTCGGTGAGATCGAACGACTGAGTCGTTGCGCCAGCCCCGATGTGGCAGTGATCACCAACATCGGCACAGCCCACATCGGCCGGCTTGGCAGTCGCGAGGCAATCGCAACGGCTAAGTGTGAAATCGTGGCTGGTTTGGGGCCCGATGGCTTGGTGGTGATCCCGGCTGGTGATCCTCTTCTGGACCGTGCCCTGGCCAGGGTGTGGTCTGGCCGGGTAGTGCGGGTTGCCCTGCAGGGAGAAGGCCATGAAGCGGCCGCAGATCTGGTGGGCAGCCTTGATTGCCAGGGGGAGATTTTGGAGTTGGCCGGAGTGGCCCTGCCCATGCCGCTCGAGGGAGTGCATCACGCCCGCAACCTGATGCTTGCCATGGCGGTAGCTCGTGAGCTCGGCCTTGAGCCTGAGCGTTGGCGGCCCCTGCAGGTGGATCTGCCCGGAGGACGCAGTCGCCGTTTGCAGCAAAATGGCGTGCTGATACTTGACGAGACCTATAACGCCTCACCGGAGGCTGTGCTTGCCGCCTTGGATCTGCTGGCCCAGCAGCCAGGCCGCCGCTTCGCGGTGCTCGGCACGATGCTCGAGCTGGGCGAGCAGAGCCTCTCTCTGCACCGCAGCGTGGCCGAGCGGGCAAGGCAGCTAGACCTTGATGGGCTGGTGATCGTGGACCAGGGCGAGGAAGGGGCGGCCATGGTTGCGGCGGCCACTGGCCTATCGCGTTTAAAGCAGGTGGATTGCCCGGAGGCCGCGGCCGAGCCATTGCAGCAATGGCTGCAGCCTGGAGATGTGCTTCTGCTCAAGGCCAGTCGGGGAGTTGCTCTAGAGCGCTTGATCCCGCTTCTCTAATCGGCCCTCCGGGCTCGGCGCGATCGGCCATGATGGCTGCGGAGCAGCATTTCACGATGTTGTGCCTTCGGGCGAAGGTCCTGGGTGGTGGTTCACTCGGGGCCTTTCTGCTTTCAGCCCAAATACCAATGCAACATGGCAGCCAGCTGGCCCACCATGCCCTTGCCGGTGAGAAGCTCGCCGGCGATTGCTGCGACAAAGCCAAGCATGGCCACCCGACCGTTTAATAGTTCCACCCCGGCAAGGGCAGCTTTGTTCCAGGGTTTGGGACTGGTCATGCTCTCGCCAAACCGTTCCACCGGCTCGTAGAGAAAGCCCTCTTCATCTGGTGAAGCTGCATCTGGTGAAGCTGCAGGACGCCTGTCTCGATTCATAAAAGCTGGGGAGGATTGGCGCAGCCTATGGGGCTGGAGGGCTTGGCTGGTTTAACTGGGTGGACCAGTTTTCCTTGACGAGCTGGCGAGCGCGGCCCAAGGCGAGCGACCCGGCCGGCACGTCCTTGGTGATCGTCGAGCCAGCTCCAACGGTGACGTTTTCGCCCAGGGTCAGTGGTGCCACCAGCACAGAATTTGCGCCGGTTTTGCTGCCGGCGCCCACCACGGTGCGGTGTTTGCGTACGCCGTCGTAGTTGGCGGTGATTGTGCCTGCACCCACGTTGACGCCAGCACCAAGATCTGCATCGCCGATATAGCTGAGATGGTTTACTTTCACGCCATTGGCAAGACTGCTGTTTTTCACTTCTACAAAATTGCCGACGTGACAGTGCTCCGCCAAAGAGGTGCCTGGGCGTAGCTGGGCGAAGGGGCCAATGGCGCAGTGCCCACCCACCTGCACCTGGCGCAGCACTGAATAGAGCACGGTCACACCTGCTCCCAAACTGCTGTCTTCGATCAAACAGCCGGGCCCGATGCGGCAGCCATCGCCGATGGAGCTGCTACCGCGGAAGTGGCATTGGGGTTCAACCACAACATCCTGGCCAAAGCGGCAGCCCTCGCTGAGGGTGCAGCTAGCTGGATCGACAAAGCTGACACCCTCAGCCATCCAGTGGCGCTTTAGCCGTTCCTGCAGTGCCGCCTCGCATTGGCTGAGCTGGAGCCGGTCGTTGATACCGGCAATTTCGTCGGCATCGGCCACCTCTCGGTGCATGGCCGGTCGGAGCAGGGCCACCGTGTCGGTGAGGTAAAGCTCGCCTTGGTCGTTGTCGGTGGTGAGCTTGGGCAGCACCTCGGCCAACTTGGCCCAGTTGAAGCAGTAGATACCGGCGTTGGTGAGGTCGTTGAGACGCTGGTGGTCGTTGCAGTCGCGGTGCTCCACGATTGCGCTAACTGAGCCGTTGGCATCGGCAAACACTCGCCCGTAACCACTGGGATCGTCCAGCCTGGCTGTCAGCAGGGTCACGGCAGCGCCACTGCTGCGGTGTTGCTCCAGCAGGGTCGCAAGGGTTTCGGGGCGTAGCAACGGCACGTCGCCATTGAGTACCAGCAGATCGCCGCTGAAGTCTTTTAGCGGCTCGAGCAGCTGCTGCACGGCGTGGCCAGTGCCGTTCTGTGGCTGCTGCAACACGAATTCCAGGCCGCTTAGGCCCTGCATCTGCTGCTCCACCCGCTCGGCCTGGTGGCCAACGATCAGCAGGCGCCGCTCTGGCTGAAGCTGCTCGCAGCTGGCCAGTACCCGCTCCACCAGGGTGGCACCGGCTAGGGGCTGGAGCACCTTGGGCAGGGCGCTCTTCATGCGGGTGCCCTTCCCTGCGGCCAATACGGCGACGGCGAGCATGGACTTTTAGGTGGAATAGGTATCAGTTTGCCTGTTGCTTGAGGCGGGCTAGGTCGTCCCAGAAGCCCGGATAGGAGACGGCCGCCGCTTCCGGCCGGTGCAGCAGGGTGTCGCCCTGGGCGATGCCGGCGGCTACCGCCAGGCTCATGGCCACCCGGTGGTCGGTCTCACTGTCAACCTCTGCGCCATGCAGTTCGGTACAGCCGCTGATAGTCATGCCGTCTGCGAATTCCTCGATGCGGCCGCCCATCGCCCCGAGCTGCCGTCCCATTACCGCCAGGCGGTCTGTTTCCTTGACCCGCAGCTCCTCGGCGTCACGAATGCGGCTGATGCCGCCGGCGCAGCAGGCGGCAACGGCTAGCACTGGGATTTCATCAACGAGCCGGGGGATCAGGTCGCCACCGATTTCAAAGGCTTGCAGCGGGCCGTGGCAAACCCGCAGGTCGCCCACAGGCTCCCCGGCCACATCCCGGCGGTTGAGGACGCTGATTTGAGCGCCCATCTGCTCCAGCACCTCGAGGATGCCGGTCCGGCTGGGGTTGAGCCCCACGTTCTGCACTGTGATCTCAGCGCCTGGGGTGATGGCACCGGCCACCAGCCAGAAAGCGGCGGAGCTGATGTCACCTGGCACCACCACGGCTTGCCCTTTGAGCGTTTGCCCCGGGGTCAGGGTGACCACTGTGTTGCCCTCACCGCCCACAGATAACTCGGCGCCGAAGGACCGCAGCATTCGCTCGCTGTGGTCGCGGCTCTGGGCCGGCTCGATCACGGTGGTGGGCCCGTCAGCGGTGAGGGCGGCAAGCAGGATGGCGCTCTTCACCTGGGCTGAAGCAACCGGGGTGTGAATGGTTGTGCCGCGCAGCGGCTGGCCCTGCACCGCCAAGGGTGCAAAGTTGCCGTCCCCGCGGCCATGGATCTGGGCACCCATTTGGGCCAGGGGGGCTCCGACCCGCCGCATCGGCCTGCCCCGTAGGGAGCCATCACCAGTGAGCACGAAGTGGCGGCCCACCCGGCCTGCCAGCAGCCCCAGCATCAGCCGCATGGTGGTGCCCGAGTTGCCGCAATCGAGCACATCGCCAGGTTCCTGGAAGCCATCAAGGCCGGCGCCTTGCACGGTCACTGGCTGGCCGGCCTGAATCGGCGATACCTCCACGCCCATGGCCCGCAGGCAGGCGGCCGTACTAAGCGGGTCCTCCGCCGGTAGCAAGCCCTCGATGCGCGTTTCTCCCTCGGCGATAGCCCCAAACAAAAGGGCCCGGTGGGAGATTGATTTATCCCCAGGCACCTGCACGGTTCCCGCCAGGGTGCCGCCACCAGTCAGGCGGAGTGGGGCATGATGTCCTGCGGAATGGGCCACGAAGCTCTGACGGGAGTGGGCCGATCCTATGGAGCCTGCCGCTGCTCGACTGATTCATAGGCATGCCAGTGGCAGAGCGGGCCTTGACCAGCGCCAATGGCTAGGGCGGAGCGCAAGCCGCCCTCCACGTAGCGCTTGGCTTCGTTAACGGCCTCCTGAAGGGATCGTCCCAGGGCCCGCTGGGCAGTGATCGCTGCCCCCAGTGTGCAGCCACTGCCGTGGGTGTGGATGGTGCTAATAGGCGCGTGGCTGAGCCACTGCCCAGGGGCATGCCGCTGCAGGAGGTAGTCGCGGCCGCGCAGCTCTGGCCGGCCGCCGCCTTTTACCAGCACCGCTGCTGACCCCAGCTCCAGCAGCCTCTGCGCCGCTTGCTCAACCGCAAGCTCCAGATCGCTAGCAGCCTCAATCGTCACGCCGCTGAGTAGCTGGGCTTCGTGCAGGTTGGGGGTGAGCAGCTCGGCCTGGGGCAGCAGCAGCCGATAGGCAGCAATGGCGCTGGGCTCAAGCAGCACTGACCCTGCCCGCGACACCATCACCGGATCGATCAATTTCGGGATCGCCAACGGCGCCAGGGCGGCAGCGGTGGCTTCGATCAGGCTGGCATTGAGCAACATGCCGGTTTTAAGGGCTGCTACCGGCAGGTCGGTGAGCACCGCGGTGATCTGGGCGCTTAGGGCCTCTGGCGGCAGAGAGTCCACGCGGCTGACACCTGTGGTGTTTTGGGCGGTGACGCAGGTGATGGCCGAGCAGCCAAATACCCGCATGGCCGTGAAGGTCTTGAGGTCGGCCTGGATGCCGGCGCCGCCGCTGGAATCGCTGCCTCCGATTGTCATAGCGATGGCGGTAGTCATAGGCACGGCAGCAGTTCACTCAAGTTGATGATCTCAGAAATCATCGAATTATCCATTACTTTGCCATGCATTGTTAATGGCATGTACTTTTTATCAGGCTTGAGGATCTAGTGTGGATTTTGATTATCACGACTGGTCTTTTCAATGCTGCATTTGAAGTCTAAATGTGTCTCGGCTAGCAGGAACGCGCTGAGTCTAAATGTGTCGTTAGCAATTACTGCAATTGTCGTGCTTTCGGCTGATGCTGGCGCGGCCCAGGCTAGCTGTCGGTTTCTGATGCCTATAGCAGCAGGTGGCGAGCCCGTTGTGCAAAAACGCATCAGTCCGGATGGATTGTGTCGCCGCAACAACTGGAACACAGACTTTGCGGTAGATCGCAGCTACGCCAGTTATCGCATCAACTTGCAGTCGGCATCGACAGATAAAGCGGTGTTCCCAACCTCAGCATTTTGCGACTCACCGATAACAGCGACCTTCGCGTGGTGAATGAGAATCGCACCCTTCAACCTGAGCAGAGACACGTCTTCGGTCCTTTTCCAGCCGTCCCTGGCCGGCGCACGAACCAGGTGAATGTGAGGGTTGGTGCCACCAAAATGCCCGCCTCTACCGGCTTCAGTTACCGCGTGTCGGTGGAGGGTTGCGACTGAGTATCGGCATGCTCCAGCAAGGAAAGGTGGGGAGGTCCATGGTTCAACCAAGCATCACCCCACCCTCGCTATCGGATCCGGCCACGGCGCTGCGCAGGTCGAACAGCAGATCTTCAAGACTGAGTTCGGCCAGCGCCTTCTGCCGGACCCGCTCTAGCCGTAGCTGCAATGCATAGGTCACTTGATCGGCTGGAGAGCTGGCCGGCTCCGACGTTGCAGACCGGTTAGCACTTTCTCTCCAAACATCAGCAACTTTCAAAGCCTCGCCCAGCCCTGCCAAAATCTGCTCCATTGAAATTTCCCGCGCCGGCCTGGTGAGTCGGTAGCCGCCCACGCGCCCACGCCTCGCATCTAGCAGCCCGGCCCGCCGTAGGCGCAGCAGCAGCTGCTCCAGCATGGGTTCGGGTAGATGATGGGCTGTGGCCAGCGCGTGGGTTGACTGCCACTCCAGTGGCCTTGCTGCCAGCTCCAGTAGGGCCTTGAGAGCATGGCTGGCTTGGCGAGAAAGCATCAGGCCTTAGCCGTTGCCCGTCCTGCCAGTCGCTCCAGCACATGCTCCAGGGTGTAACCAAACAATGCCGGATCTGGCTCATCCTTGCCGATATCGGCCAAGCCAAGCTCGGCCCAGCGGGCATCGAGCCTTGCCTCCAGCTCGGCAGGACGACTAAGGGGTTCGCCCCAGGGGTGGCGCTTCTCTGGACCGATCTTGGTGGTGGCATCTATCGCCAGCCTGCCGCCCAAGCCCAGGCGTTCGCTGGCGAAATCGAGGCTGTCAAAGGGGGTGTCTTCGAGCACAAACAAATCCCGCTGCGGATCCACTTGGGCACTGATCGCCCAGATCACTTGGCGCGGGTCGCGGATGTTGATGCTCTTATCCACCACCACGACAAATTTGGTGTAAGTGAACTGGGGCAAAGCGCTCCAGAAGGCCATCGCCGCCCGCTTGGCCTGGCCTGGATAAGCCTTATCGATGGCTATGACTGCGAGTTTGTAGCTGAGCCCCTCCATTGGCAGAAAGAAATCGACGATCTCGGGGATCTGCTGGCGCAGGATCGGCGTGTAGATGCGGTTTAGGGCGATCGCCAACATGGCGTCTTCCTTAGGGGGCCGGCCACTGAAGGTGGTGAAGTACACGGGGTCCCGCCGCTGGGTGACGCACTGGATCTGGACGAGGGGCGAATCTTCGACGCCGCCGTAGAACCCCATGTGGTCGCCAAATGGTCCGTCAGCCAGCTCCGAGCCAGGAGTGATTGTGCCTTCCAGAACTACCTCACTGTGGCTCGGCACTTCCAAATTCACCGTTTTGCACTTAGCGAGCCGCACGCCCTCGCCGGCGTAGATGCCGGCAAACAGCCACTCGCTCAACTGCACCGGGATCGGCGTGGCGGCCGCCATCACCAGCAGCGGATGGACGCCGATGGCGATGGCGATTTCCAGCTTTTTGCCCATCGCCGCCGCCTTGCGCAGGTGGCGAGCGCCACCGCGCACGCTCAGCCAGTGCACGGTCATTGAGTTCATCGACTGCTGTTGCAGCCGGTACACGCCCACATTCGGTGTACCGGTTTTTGGATCCTTGGTGATCACCAGGCCCAGGGTGATGATCCGGCCACCGTCGCCGGGCCAGGGCCGCAGCAGGGGCAGGGCATCAAGGTTCACTGCCTCGCCCTTAAACACCTGCTGGTGGCAGGGGGGGGTGAGGTCGAGATCGGGCCTGGCCTTGAGTACATCCAGCAGCACCGAGCCAAAGCGCACCGCCTCCCGGGCCCCCTTTGGGGGTCGGGGTTGCTGCAGCAGGGCCAGGCGCTCGCCTAGCCGTTCCAGCTCCTCTGGTTGCTCCATCCCCATGCTCCAGAGCACCCGCTCCTGGGTGCCCAGCAGGTTCACGGCGACCGGCATGGTGGAGCCGATCACATTTTCAAACAACAGGGCCGGGCCGCCAGCTGCCAGCACCCGGTCGGCAATCGCTGCCAACTCCAGGTCTGGATCCACCGGGGCGCTGATGCGCCTCAGCCGGCCCCGTTGCTCCAGGAGGTCGATGAAGCCGCGCAAATCCCGGCGACTGCGTTGACTAATTCCCTTATTTGGCATCGACTTTTATGAGTGGTGACTACTGTGACGCACTTGAACTGGGGCCGCGGCTGTGCAAATTTCCTACTTCCACTCCTCTGAATGCGTGCCACCTGTCAGGTCCCTGGCGGAGGGTGGACCCGACGCGGCCGTAGTTATCGACGTTCTACGGGCAACGACCACGATTGCTTGGTCCCTGCAGAACGGCGCTGAGGCGATCGAGGCCTTCGCCAACCTGGATGAGCTTGAAGCTGCAGCGGCAGCCTGGCCGGCTCAGCAGCGACTGCGTGCCGGAGAGCGAGGCGGCCAGAGGGTGGCCGGCTACGACCTGGGCAACTCTCCCCTTGCGGTCACCCCCGAGCTGGTGGGCGGCAAACGCATATTCATGAGCACCACCAATGGCACCCGCTCCTTAGCGGCAGTCAAGTCGGTGCCGCTGCTCCTGACGGCCTGTCTTCCCAACCGCACCGCCGTAGCTCGGCGTTTGCTGGATCAGGAGTGCCGCCGGATCTGGATCGTGGGCAGTGGCTGGGAGGGCGATTACTCCCTCGAAGACAGCCTCGCTGCCGGTGCCGTTGCTTCTGCGGCGATTGAGATGGCGGTGGCTCCCCACATCGGCGTGAGCTTCGGCATCGGCGTGAGCTTCGGCAACGACGAAATGCTGGCGGCCCTGGCTCTCTGGCAACAGTGGCACCTCGATACCGAGACCTGCTTGCGCACCGCCAGTCACGGTCAGCGCCTGATCAATCTCGGCGATCACGACGCCGATTTTGCTTGCTGCGCAGCTGTCGACAGCCTGCAAATAGTGCCCTTCCAGGCAGAGCCAGGGGTGCTTAAGGCCAGCTGATCACAGCAGCGCGGAACGCCCCTTGGCACTTCCCTTAAAGTTTGGCGGATTAGTTGGGGCAGTCGGTGAGCAGTTTTCTGGCGGCAGCTGTGCAACTCACAAGCACGCCGGATCCGGATGCGAATTTCGCTTCAGCGGAAGAGCAGATCGAACTTGCTGCCCGTCGCGGCGCTGAGTTGGTCGGGCTCCCCGAAAACTTCGCCTTCATGGGTGAGGACGAGCAGCGCCTTGAATTGGCCCCATCTTTGGCTGAACGCTGCAGCAGCTTCCTTGTCACGATGGCGCGTCGCTATCAAGTGACCTTGTTAGGTGGTGGCTTCCCCGTCCCCGCTGGACCGGGGCAGACCTTCAACCGCGCTGAGTTATTAGGAACGGAGGGCCAGCTGCTGGCTCGCTACGACAAAATCCATCTGTTCGATGTCGACTTGCCCGACGGCAACACCTATCGGGAATCAGCCACGGTGCAGCCCGGAGACCAACTGCCCCCGGTAGTTGATGTGCCCGGTCTTGGCAGGATTGGCCTGTCGATCTGCTACGACGTTCGCTTCCCTGAGCTTTATCGCCACCTGGCCCAGGCAGGGGCGGATGTTTTGTTTGTGCCCGCAGCCTTTACAGCTTTTACCGGCAAGGACCACTGGCAGGTGCTGCTGCAGGCCCGGGCGATTGAAAACACTGCATACGTGGTCGCCCCCGCCCAGACGGGCCAGCACTACGGACGCAGGCAGAGCCACGGCCATGCCTTGGTAATCGACCCCTGGGGCACGGTGCTGGCAGATGCCGGCGTGAGTGTCAGCGCTGCCATTGCCCCGATCGATCCGGGCCATGCCCAGAGGGTGCGGGCCCAGATGCCCAGCCTGAGGCACCGCCGGCCAGCCCTGTTCTGACTTTCCCGATGCCCTGGTCCGTCAGATTCCGCTGGAGTGCTGCCCTGGCAGCGGTTGCTTTGCTGCTGGCCGATCTACCGGCCTGGGCTTCTTCCCTGGCGGCCTGGCGCGTTTCCCGCACTGGTCAGCTGGAGTTACGTACCAGTATCGATGTACGCCCCCAGGCTTTTTTTGAAGCTGGTACAGGCTTTAGGGGCCCCCGGATCTGGGTAGACCTGCCCGGTGCCCCATCGCGCACACGCACTGTGCGTGGCAGTGGTGCCTTGCGTGAGGTTCGAATTGGCCGTCCAGATGGCTTCACAACCCGCCTGGTGCTCGAATTTGCGCCAGGTACCCAGCTCGATCCCTCTGGCCTGCGCCTGGTGGGCACCTCCCGCGACCGCTGGCGCATGGAGTTGCCGGGTCTTGGCGACCGAGCTGGGCTTGGCCTCGGAGAGGGAGATCTCGATGCTGTCGCCCGCTATGGCACCGATCAGCAGACCATTTTTCCCACCGCAGCTACGCCCCTCTCCGCCGATGGCTTGCCGGTTGTGCCCCGGGGCCGCTTCAAGGTGGTGATCGACCCTGGCCATGGGGGCCCCGATCCAGGCGCCGTTGGCATTGGTGGCCTACGGGAAACCGACGTAGTGCTTGATGTTTGTCTGCAAATTGCCCGGCTATTGCAGGCCCGCGGCGTCCAGGTGTTGATGACACGCACCTCGGAGGTGGACGTTGACCTGCCTCCCCGGGTAGCCCTTGCGAATAGCAGTGGCGCCGATTTGTTTGTGAGCGTGCACGCCAATGCCTTAAGCATGGCCCGACCCGATGTGAACGGCATCGAGACCTTTTTCTTTGAGGGTGCGGGATCGCCCTCCCGGCGCCTTGCTGTGGCGTTGCAGGAGCAGATGGTGGCCATTTCCCCTGGCAGTCCAGATCGAGGCGTGCGCACCGGACGCTTTTTCGTGATCCGCCGCACGGTGATGCCCTCTGCCCTTGTTGAGATGGGCTTTGTCACCGGTGAACTCGATTCCCGCCGCCTCGCCGATGCCAATTTCCGTCGTCGCATGGCTTTAGCTCTGAGCGCTGGGATCCTTAACGCCCTGCAGGGTCGGCCATGAGCGCTTTGGTGGGGCTTTTTGACAGCGGCTTGGGGGGGCTGACGGTGCTGCGGCGACTTCAGGAGCGCTATCCCCATTCCTCCTGCCTTTATCTCGGGGATACGGCCCGGGTTCCCTACGGCCAGCGCAGCGTCGCCGATATCCGCTCCATTGCCGCTGAGGTGGTGGGCTGGCTGCGCCACCAGCAGGTTGGGGTTCTGGTGATGGCCTGCAACACCTCCAATGCCCTCGCCCTTGATGTGGCCGTGGCGGAGGCCGGCGTTCCCGTGGTGGGCCTGATCGACAGCGTTGCTGCCGACCTAAACAGCGAGTGCGTGGGGGTGTTGGCAACTCCCGCCACAGCCGCAAGCGGTGCCTACAGGCGGGCAATCCATGCTTGCCGGCCCCACACCTCTGTGCTCGAGGTGGGCTGTCCCACCTTCGTGCCTTTGATCGAGGCCGGTGATCTCCAGTCTCCAGCCCTGATCGAGGAAGCCAAGGCATACGTGGAACCCCTACTCGCTGCCGGTGTCGACACTGTGGTGCTTGGCTGCACCCACTACCCGATGTTGCGCCCCTTGCTTACGGCCCTGCTGCCTCCCCATGTGCGGCTTGTTGATCCAGCTGAATCGGCGGTACGGCGCCTAGGGCCCCTATTGGCAAGCATGGGCGGCATGCCGGAGGGCGAACTCGCAGCTGTGGAGGTGGTGTCCCCAGCCGAGCGCACCCGGGTCTGCGTCAGTGGATCTGCGGAGGTCTTCGCCGACGGGGCGAGCCGCTGGTTGGGCTACCGGCCCGCCGTTGAGCGGGTGGACCTGCGGTCGGTGGGGCAAGCCTTCTAGGATCACGCCACGGCGGAGGTGTTGTGGCAACGGTTGCAGAGCTGCTCCAGCCCGTGGAGGCTGATCTAGATGCCCTGCTGGCCGACCTGCGCAGCCTTATAGGAGCTGGCCATCCGATTTTGCAGGCAGCAGCTGAGCATCTGTTTGCTGCAGGTGGTAAGAGGTTGCGACCCGGCATTGTGCTTTTGCTATCGCGGGCAGTAGCCCCGGACGGTGAGCTGGGGCCCCGCCATCGCCGCTTGGCGGAGATCACTGAAATGATCCATACGGCTTCGCTCGTCCACGACGACGTTGTTGATGAAGCTGCAACCCGACGCGGAGTTGACACGGTGCACAGCCGTTTCAATCATCGAGTGGCGGTGCTTGCGGGGGATTTCCTTTTTGCCCAAGCCAGTTGGCATCTGGCCAATCTCGATGATCTCGAGGTGGTCAAGCTGCTCAGCCGGGTGATCATGGATTTGGCAGACGGCGAGGTGAAACAGGGCCTTTTCCGCTACGACACCGGCCAGAGCTTTGAGACATACCTCGAAAAGAGTTACTGCAAAACAGCCTCGTTAATTGCGAATAGTGCGAGGGCAGCTGGGGTGCTCACTGGTTTGCCAGGAGCCCAACTCGATGATCTCTACCGCTTCGGCCGCCAGTTGGGTTTGGCTTTCCAGGTAGTTGACGACATTCTCGATTTCACTGGCAGTGATCAGCAGCTCGGCAAGCCAGCGGCAAGCGATCTGGCCTCTGGCTATCTCACTGCTCCGGCCCTGTATGCACTCCAAGAGCGCCCTGCCCTAGCTGGCTTGATTGAACGCGAATTTTGTGAGGAAGGCGATCTCGATCAAGCTCTTGATCTGGTGAGGGGTTGCGAGGCCATTCCCCGCTCCCGGGCCTTGGCTGAAGGCTTCGCCCAAGAAGCAGCTGAAGCTTTGGAATGGCTAGCCCCCTCCGAACCGCGCAGCGCCCTGCGGGCCCTGCCTGATTTCGTTCTTAGTCGCCTCTACTGACACTGCTCAGCGATCTACCAGCGCACATCTCTGAGCGAATTGAGGCGGGTCACCCCGGCAGGTGTTGCTTGGGCATCTCCGTTGTTGGGGAGAAGGGCAAACACCTGACAACCAGCGGCCACTGCGGCTTCGATGCCGGCTGCTGAATCTTCAAAGGCCCAGCAGTCGCCGGGATTACGGACAAGGCGTTTAGCTGCCAGCAGGAAGGGGTCCGGCGCCGGTTTGCCGGCTGCCAGAGCTGGATCATCGCCGTAAACCCTTACCTGGATCAGCTCCAGCCATCGGTGGGGCGCAGCCTTACGCCGCACCGCGTCCTGGGAGCTGCTGGTGACGAGGGCCATGGGCACCTGGTGATCCCTACACATCTGCACCAGCTCGGCGGCGCCGTCCATTGCGGCAGCGGTGGGCACCAGAGCATCGGCCAGGGGTTGGCGCACGGCCAGCAGAGCTTCACAACTCGGGGGTTTTGAGCCTGATGCTGCGATCCAGCGGCATACCAGGGCAGCGCAATCCAATCGGCGCTGGCCCCGCAGCTTGAGCAACTGTTCAGCACCGAGCTGGCAACCAAAGTGGGCGGCGGCGTTATGCCAGGCCCTGGCCTGCAGTGGTTCGGTGTCTAGAAGCAGGCCGTCGAGATCGAACAGGCAGGCAGCAGGACCCATCTAACTATCCTGCATCACGACGTCCAGTAACATGCCGGTGCACGGAGCCTGCGGCAGCGGCGCCAGCTGGTTTAAATATCCATTAGCAAACGCCCGTCAGCATCCGCCTGTCTGCCTCCCATGCCTGATGCCACAACGGGCCCGACGATCGAATCGGTGCTCCAGGAGCAACGGATGTTTGCGCCGCCAGCTGAGCTGGCCGCCTCGGCCCGCATTGGCTCTCTGGATGCATACCGGGCCCTATGCAGCAAAGCTGAAAGTGATCCCGATGCCTTCTGGGGCGACCTGGCCCGTAGTGAGCTGCACTGGTTTGAGCCTTTCGATTCGGTGCTCGATTGGAGTGATGCGCCATTCGTCAAGTGGTTTGCAGGGGGCACCACAAACCTGAGCTTCAATTGCCTCGATCGCCACCTCGATGGGCCTCGGGCCGATAAGACCGCCCTGATTTGGGAAGGGGAGCCCGGCGACAGCCTCAGCTTTACTTACCGCCAGCTGCATGCCGAGGTTTGTAAGGCGAGCAATGCACTCAAGGCTCTTGGCATCGGCAAGGGAGACCTAGTTGCCCTGTACATGCCGATGGTCCCGGAGGCAGCCATTGCCATGTTGGCCTGTGCCCGCATAGGTGCCCCCCACTCGGTTGTTTTTGGCGGCTTCTCAGCCGATGCCCTTCGGGACCGGCTGATCGATGGCCAGGTGAAGGCTGTGATCACCGCCGATGGTGGCTTTCGCAAGGACAAGCCGGTGCCCCTCAAGCCCGCGGTGGATGAGGCACTCGCGGCCAATGGCGGCGCACCCAGCGTTGAGCATGTGCTGGTGGTGCGGCGGCTGGCTGGGGCCGGCGGCGACTGCGCCATGACGGCGGGTCGCGACCACTGGTGGCACGAGCTGGTGGATGGAGAGAGCCCAGAGTGCCCCGCCGAGCCCATGGCCAGCGAAGACCGCCTATTTGTGCTCTACACCTCTGGCTCCACAGGCAAACCAAAGGGGGTCGTACACACCACCGCCGGCTACAACCTCTGGGCCCACCTCACCTTCCAATGGATCTTCGACATCCGTGAGAACGACATCCACTGGTGCACCGCTGATGTGGGCTGGATCACCGGCCATAGCTACATCGTCTACGGGCCACTCTCCAATGGCGCCACCACGGTGATGTACGAGGGTGCTCCCAGGCCGAGTAAGCCAGGTGCCTTCTGGGAAGTGATTCAAAAGCACCGCTGCACAATTTTCTATACCGCCCCAACAGCAATCCGGGCCTTTATGAAGGGAGGCCGAGCCGTGCCGGATCAATACGACATGAGCTCGTTGCGAATCCTGGGCACAGTGGGTGAGCCGATCAATCCCGAGGCTTGGATGTGGTACCGGGATGTGATCGGCGGCGACCGCTGCCCAGTAGTTGATACCTGGTGGCAAACCGAGACCGGCGGCGTGATGATCAGTCCCCTGCCCGGCGCCACCCCCACCAAACCCGGCTCCTGCACCCTGCCCCTGCCTGGAATCGCGGCTGACATCGTCGATATGGACGGCGTATCCCAGCCGGCTGATGCTGGTGGCTACCTGGCAGTGCGAAGGCCTTGGCCAGGGATGATGCGCACCGTGCATGGAGATCCGGAGCGCTTTCGCAAGAGCTACTGGGAGGAGATCAGGCCAGCCGATGGCTCGTATTTGTATTTCGCCGGTGATGGCGCCCGCCGTGACGCCGACGGCTACTTCTGGGTGATGGGCCGGGTTGATGACGTAATCAACGTGAGTGGTCACCGACTGGGCACGATGGAGATTGAGAGTGCTTTGGTGAGCCATCCGACGGTGGCTGAGGCGGCGGTGGTGGGCCGGCCCGATGAGCTCAAGGGTGAGGGGATTGTGGCCTTTGTGACCCTGGAGGCCGGTCGCTGCGGCGACGACGCCCTGATTGCCGTTTTGCGGGCCCATGTGGGCAAAGAGATCGGCCCGATCGCCAAGCCCGATGAAATTCGTTTCACCGATTCCCTACCCAAAACCCGTAGCGGCAAAATCATGCGCCGCATTCTGCGCGCCTTGGCATCTGGCCAGGAAGTGACTGGCGACACCTCCACTTTGGAGGACCGCTCCGTACTTGATGCCCTAAGGGTTTAGAGGGGCTAAGGGGGCCTAGCGAAGCGGTTCGATGAGAGCGACGTCCGTGGCCTCAATGGTGATCGGGCGTCCAAACCAGTAACCCTGGCCGTAATCACAACCCAGTTCGCGCATGCGACCCAGCTGGTGTTCATTTTCCACTCCTTCAGCAACCACCTCCAGTTCGAGAGCTTTGGCGAGAGAGAGGATTGTTGTTGCAATCACCTCATCTTCTGAATTCCTGCCCAATCCACTCACAAATGAACGGTCGATTTTAAGAACGCCTACCGGAAAGCGCTTTAGGTATAGCAATGATGAATAACCTGTTCCGAAATCATCAATAGCCAGTCGCAAGTCAAGATCCCGTAGTGCATTGATGGTGATCACTGTCGACTCAACGTCCTCAACCAGGGTTGTTTCTGTGATCTCAAGGTAGACACTGGTTGGATTAATTCCTGTTGATTCTAGGATTTCCTTGATATGACCCTTAACCCGCGGGTCGGCAAGACTGCGGGCAGACAGGTTTGAAGACAACCTCAGATTGCTTAGGCCGTGAATTTGCTGCCATCTGGCTATGGCAGCGCAGGCGCTCGCAAACACACACATGTCGATCTCCTGGATCAGGCCACTGTCCTCGGCTTGTTCTAGAAAAGCGTCTGGCATCAGCAGTCCCAGTTGGGGATGTTGCCAGCGCACCAAGGCTTCAAAACCCGTGAGTGTTTCGTCGGCGAGGCGGAAGATGGGTTGTAAAAATGTTTTGATTTCCCCGTTTTGAACCGCGTTGCTGAGTGCCTCCTCTAGCGATAGACGTTGTTGGGCTTGCAGACGCATGGTCGAATGAAAGCTGGCTTGGCGTCCACGGCCTAAGGCCTTCGCCTGATACATAGCCATGTCTGCGTTTTCCAGCAGAGTTGATGGGCTATCGCCTACGTGGGCAAAGCTGATGCCGATTGACACGGTGTGGCTGAGTTCTGAGCCTGCAACCTTCAGCGGCTGGCGGATTGCCGTGATAATCCGGCTGGCTAATTGACTGGCGTCATCTTGGTGGCCTGTACGGGTTATAACGATAAATTCATCTCCCGATAGACGACCGACTAAATCGTCGTGGCGAACCACCTGTTTTAGGACATGACTTACGTGAATTAGTAGTTGGTCACCCGCGCTGTGTCCATAGGCATCATTGATCCACTTGAAGCGATCAATATCGATAAAAAGCACCGCCGTTAAAAGGGAGCTATCTGCTGACAGATGATCAATCGTCGCCTGCAGCCGTTCCAGCACCATGCGCCGATTGGGCAGTCCCGTAAGCGCGTCATGAGTAGCTTGAAAAAGGGCATTTTTGCGCGCGCTTCTTTCTGACGAAATAGCAGTAAGCATTTTTATACTTAGTTCGATACTTCGGGCCATAGCTCGCAGCAAAGAACGTTCCTCCAAGTCAAAGCGTTCGCCAAGTCGGCCCACAAACAGCAGATCCCTCGGGCCCATGGGAGCCCAGCAGGTGCGCAGGGTGCCTGAGCGAATAGTGATATCGCTGGGTTGCTTGCTTAATTCCTCCAGAAGCAGTTGCTGGTCCTCTTCTGATAGTCCGATGCACCAGTCAATCGATCGCTCGCAGATGATTGCGGCCACTTCGGCATCAACGGATTCCGCCACCCGGTTGAGCACATTGCGGAGATTATCTGGATCCTCCGTGGAGAAAGCTGAGAGGATCTCCGAAAGCATGTGCAGGGACCAGGAGGTCTCCATTAGCCGATCGCCAGAGTTACGAGGGTTTGGTTATGAAAACCTCCTGCGCCTTTGGTGCGGGCAATTTCCCCATAGGTGTAGAACCCTGCCATCGGTATGGCTCCGCAACTACTGGTGATTAAGTCAGTTTCTTCATGTACTCGATCTTCTGTAAATACTGCCCTTCGTGAGACGCAGTCGAACAGTAGTAAGCCAGCCGGCTTCAGCCCGTTAAGTGCATCGACAGCCGTGATGCAGGACTGGGCTGCCGCATTAAGAACCGAGTCGAAATCACCTTCAGTGAGGAAGGCCAATGCTCCTTGGGGAACCTCTGCCACCAAGATCAGTTCGCGGCTATCGAGGTTAAAGCCGGTGATATGACGCATCTCAATTTTGTCGCGGCGGCGAATGCCGATGGGGTGAGTTGCGGCAAAACTGGCAAATGCGACAGGGTCAGTGCGAACAATATCTTCCGGATTGAAGAAATCTAGATATACATCTAGGGCTGGCTTGTCTTCCAAGGTCGACAGGATGTTTCCCTTGCTCCCAGTAACCAGCATGGGCTCGCTTGCTGGGGTCCAGCCGTGGCTTACGCCGATACCTAAGGGGCGGTCGGAACTAACTGCTGCTGCCACCACTGCCTGACTCATAACCCTCCGGCCATGGATCTGCCGGGTTCGGCGCATGGCTAGGTTGTCGCCGGCGCAACCCCCCACCAGGGGAACGTCGATTCCTGCTACGTCGTAGGCGCCTCGAACCACATCCATCTGGTCACCGCAAAGGCCATCGGACAGGACAAGCAAGATCGTATTGGCCCGTTGCTCCAGATGGTCCAGGCAGTGGGCGGCCTCGGTTGCAGCCTGGCGCAGGCCGTGGGCATCACCCTGCCCGGAACCTGTACTTATCTCGATTGCCGAGCCTCCCAGGGCCCACAGGACCAGGGCATTGGCCACCGCACCGCCTGGAGTGATTTCGCCAGATGTTGTGCAACCAATCACCTGGGTATGGGGAAAGGTCCCATGTAGCTGTTCGGCTATTGCCGCCAAATCGAAATTTGGTGCAATCAGAGCCACGATCAATTTGGGATCCTGGGGGCACTGCAGAGCTTGCATTGCCTGCTCAAAGGCCTGGCCGGTGTCGTTTAACGAAGAGGCGCCTACCTTGACCCAGCTCTCTGCAACCGTAGAAGTGACCATTCAGGCTGGCTCATGCGTCGGAGCTGGTCCCCGACTGATACTTACAATTCTCTACCCCCATGGGGCCGGCTCAGCTTTTAGGACCTGCTGACCCAAGTATCAATCGCGGCTGCGATGCCATCCAGGGCTCTTTTTTTGGCGGGATCGTCGGCCCACTGGCCTAGCAGGCTCTGTCGCAGTCCCGCGCTGGCTGGGGCGAGATGATCTCCCGGCAATTCCTTCAGCAGGCTGGCATCTCCAGTACGACCTTGCAGTACCCCCAGCAGCCACTGGCTTTGGTCGATCTGATCCCGGTTAAAGCGCACTAATAAGTTGCGCGGTTGGAGATAGGTGCGCGCCACCTGTTGCAAGGTTTCCTCCGGTGAGGGGCTGAACTCGCTGCGAAAGTTGAACTGTTGACCGAGCTCCGACAGCAGGGGTATGGAGCGCTCGGCTGAGAAGTTGTTGAAGCTCAAGGCCACTAGGCCAGCTCCCCCCCGCCCACCATCAGGTGCCAGCAGGTGCAGCTTGCAGCCCAGGCTGTGGCCAAGTCGCAACATCAGCCTGCTGGAGTCGCCCCCATCTCCATCCGCATCACGCAGCTGGCGGAACCGGCGCCAGGCGGTATTGGCCTGATCCTGGTGGTCGAAGCCAGGCACATAGGTCCAGGCCCTAATCCGCCAGCCCCTAGCTGCCAGTGCCTCTAGAAGCCTGCGGTAGCTGAGTTGGGGGGTCGCGGCCAGGTAACTACCGCCGATGAATTCGACCGTGCCGCGGTTGGGGCGCTCGGCCTCCAGTTGCCAGATATCACCGCGCTGGCGCCAGACCGTCATGGTCAGAGGGCGAGGCGTTGCAAGGCCGCCCGCGCTTCGTTGCGATGGGCTGCGCCATCAAGGAGGTTGTTGAACATATGGCGGATTACGCCATCGCGGTCGATCACGTAGGTGACCCGGCCTGGCAGCAACCCAAGCACATTTGGAACTCCGAAGGCTTTGCGTAGGGCGTTGCCTTTGTCCACCAGCAGCGGGAAGGGCAGGTCGTGACGACTGGCAAAGCGCTGGTGGCTGGCCTGGTCGTCGCCGCTGACACCCCACACCTCAGCTCCTAGGGACTGGAGGTCGGCGTAGCTGTCACGGAAGGCACAGGCTTCAGCGGTGCAGCCTGGGGTGTCGTCCTTTGGATAGAAGAACAGCACCAATGCCTTGCCGGCTAGCTGATCGCTGCGGCGCCCTTCACCATTTTGATCGCTAAGGGCAACCAGGGGGGCTCGATCTCCGGCGGCAAGTGCCATCTAAATCAAATTGGACAACCGTTTTTACCCTAGGCAGCTGTCCTGGTAGCCGTAGTCGTACTCCATGTCGGAACTGTTTATGTAGCGGTGGGCTGGGACGATGGGTTGAGCAACGCAGGCAGATGTGACTGGCCCGATCGAGGAACAGCCCAGCCTCTGGCAGCAGAGCGACCTGCTGAGCCTGGTGAGTGCAACCCCGGCTTTGAGTCCAGAGGTCCAGACCAAGCAGGTTGTGGCTTGTGATCCCAGCCCTTCCAACCGCGATCCACAACTTCGAGCAGCACCTATCAATCTGCTGATCCTGGACACGGAGACCACGGGTCTGGAGACGGTTTCGGCCCAGTGCATCGAGGTTGGAGCAGTTCTGTTTCATGTACCCAGCAGGTCGGTATTGAGCCAGGTTTCCTTTCTTTTGCCAGCTGCTGCCAACCCGGCGGAACATGTCAATGGCATTGCTGCAGAGGTGACCAGAATCTCCCAGCCCTGGCAGGCGGGCCTCCAGCATTTCCTTGCCCTGCTCGCTGGGGCCGATGCGGTGCTCGCCCACAACGCAGCCTTTGATGCCAAGTGGTTTGGGCTGGGACCGCTGCCGCCAGTTGACAAGCCTTGGATCTGCTCGATGGACGATATTGAGTGGCCGCCTGAGCGGCACCTGAGGACGGCCCCTTCGGTGCGCGATCTGGCCTTGGCCTACGGGGTGCCGGTGTGGGCTGCCCATCGAGCCCTTACCGATTGCACCTATCTCGTTCAGGTATTTGAACGTTGCGCCGACCTCGAAGATCTCCTGGCTGCAGCTATGGAGCCGAAGCTGCTCTATCGGGCCAATCTCCCCTATGCCGAACGGCATAAGGCCAAAAAGGCGGGCTTTCGCTGGAATGAACCGGTGCGGGGTGCCTGGAGTCGTCGACTAAGCGAGCGCCAAGCCCAAGCTCTGGCTTTTGAGGTGCAGAGGGTTGAGGCCGATTCACAAGCGGCCTGAGCCCCCGGGACTGACGCCCTGAGCTGACGCCCATTACTTATGGTTTTTCTTCCAATCTCCGAAGCCGAACGGCGCGTTATCGCCATTTGGCCGTGGCCTCCACAGGCTGAGTTGGTAGTTGCCATGGATCCATGGCTGGTCGGATGCCGCGGCAGCGGCTGCTCCGCTGGCAGGCCGTGCGCACTTGGGCGCGGCTGATCCGCGAAGCCGAGGGACTTTGGCGGGTTGATGTGCGCGATCTGCGCAGGCTGGCCGCCCATGAATTGGGTCAACTACTGCAGGAGGTGCCGCCGCGGCTTCGACGTCGCGTCAATCTCTGGTTGGAACGCTTACGGGTGAGCAGCAGGTTGCCCTGATTGCCTGCAGGCCCTTATCGACACGCTGCGGAGGGGCATAAAAAAACCGGCTGGGGAAGCCGGCATAGGAAAAGGTCACCTTGGAAATCGGTGAATTGTCGAAATCGGAGCGACAGGATTTGAACCTGCGACCCCCACTACCCCAAATAGGGGGGAATGCCTTTGAATCGTTTTCTGGGTAAGTCTTCCTGCCGTAAATTTTAAAATCTGGGACTGAATCCGGGACTACTCCTGTTCCAGGCGGGTCAGTATTGGCTCCTGAAGTTCCGCAGCGACAATTCACCCGTTCAATACCAGCTGGAGCAGTTTCAGTCCGTGATGAGCGAAGCATCAGCGCTCTGCCCATCTCCTCGAGTCCAGCGTTGTGATAAGGAAGCGGCCACAAAAAAACTGCACCGGAGCAAGTCGGTGGGCCAAAGGATCGGCTGAAGCAGCCGCATCGATCAGAACTCCTCTTCCCAGAGGCCTATGCGATCGAGCCAGGCTTCTGATTGCTCGGTGATCCAGCTGTGATTGCTTTCGAGCAGGTCGGCAATACCGACCATTACATCAAAGGAGCCGGAGTTACCCCGATTCGGTGGACAGACAGGTATCAGGCGTTCACCGGTGAAAGTGTACGGGTGTTGATGAACTGCTGCTCGTAGTCGATCGGGCTGAGATAGCCGATCGTTGAGTGACGTCGCTCGCGGTTGTAGTAACCGTCGATCCAGAAAGCCAAGTTCCTGATCAGTTGCTTAGGGCTGTTCAGTGTCTCTCATCGTCATCAAGGTCCAGTTCGTGTTTGAGGGTGGAGAAGAAGCTCTCCACCACTGCGTTGTCCCAGCAGCAGCCCTTGGCCGACATGCTTCAGCTGATCTTGTGGCTCACCAGCAACCGCCGGTAGGCCATAGCCCAGCCGACCACGCGGCGGCTTTACGGATCAATCGGCTCTGCATAGCGCACCTATCGGTGTGACACAGCTAAACACCGTCATCCGGCTGTGGTGCGGATGTAGGTGATGTCACCAGCTCAACAGCGGTTGGGTGCAAGGGGAGAAAAGTCCTGCTGCAGCAAGTTCTCCGCGACACCAGAGGCCTTACTGCCGTTGTGGCGACAAGGCCTGAACCCGCGTCTGGTCTTGGCCTTGAGCGCTGAACAACGCATGAGCCTGGCAATGCGGTGGCGGCCCACCTTGAGACCAGCAGCCTTGAGCTCCTGATGGATGCGCGGTGGCCCGTAGAAACCGCGGGGCCGACCAAAAACCGCCTGCACCTGGGCCGTGATGGCCTCGTTCGACCGGGCCCTTGGGCCAGGGTTGTGCTGCCGTTGCCTCCAGGCGTAGAAGCCGCTGCGGGGCCACCCAGCTGCCGGCATAGCCAGGCCGTGGAGAAGCGGTCTGAGAGGGCCTCGATCAGGCGAAACGTCTCGGCGGCAGCTGCTCTTTGCATCTAGGAGGCGCAGCCGAGTGGACCGGAGGCCACAGTGCGCTGCCGCCAGCTTGAAAAAATCCTTTTCCCTCCTGAGCTCGCGATTTTCCTTGCGGAGCCGGGCCAATTCAGCCCTTTCCTCGCTGGTTAGCTGACCCTGCTCAGGGTGCCTGATGTCAACTAGGTAGGCGGGTGGCGTCAATTACGTAGGCGGGTAGTCCCCCAACCTCCTGCAGTAGCAGGAGGTTGGCCCGCGCTTGGTTCATTACCTGTTGGCGGGTAATTGACGCCTGGTCCAGACGCCAAATGATCACCTCAGCCACTGTTCTGGGATAGCCCCATACGGCGTGCCCGCTTGCGGCGGT